>JAYVLO010000050.1:0-2373 GCA_043759455.1 Pseudolysobacter sp. | reverse complement strand
CTCGAAGCGGAATTGTTCGGCCACGAGATTGGCGCGTTCACCGGCGCGATCAAACGCCAGCCCGGACGTTTCGAACAAGCCGAAGGCGGCACGTTGTTTCTGGATGAAATCGGCGACATGCCGCTTGCGTTGCAAACGCGCTTGTTGCGCGTACTGGCCGAGGGTGAATATTACCGCGTCGGTGGACGTGAACTGATCCGCGCGTCGGTGCGTGTGATCGCGGCGACGCACCAGGATCTGGATACGCGCGTCGAAGCCGGCACCTTCCGCGCCGATCTTTTGCATCGCCTCGATGTCGTGCGCATCCATTTGCCGGCGTTGCGCGAACGACGCGATGATGTGGCTTTACTAGCGACGCGTTTTCTCGCGCAGGCCGGTGCGGGCATGCAACTGGCGAGCAAGCGATTTTCCACCAGCGCGCTGATCGCGCTGAGCGCACAACCGTGGCCGGGCAATGTGCGCCAGCTCGAAAATCTGTGCCGGCGGCTGGCGGTGATGGCGCCGGGTCAGGAAATTCTGCTTGGTGATCTGCCGCCGCTGGCAGTGACCACAACTGCGGTTGCCACGTCTGCGCCCCTGTTAGCGGACGATGCGACTGCGGCCTGGCAAGCGCCGTTGCGCGCATGGGCCGATGCCGAACTCGCGCGCGGCGGCAACGATCTGCATGCACAGGCGGTGGCGAAGCTGGAACAGATCCTGTTCGATGCCGCGCTTGCCGCCAACGACGGCCATCGCCAGCGTGCCGCGCAGCAGCTCGGGCTCGGCCGCAATACCTTGTCGCGCAAACTCGGCGGCCCGAAAAAAACCGATTCGCATTAGAATCCCGCTTGCCGCGCCACGAGACTTTCCAGGATCAATCGATGAACCAGCACGCCATAAAGTTACGCATTGCGATCCATGCCGACATCGATGCGCTGGTCGATTTCAATGCTGCGATGGCGCTGGAAACCGAAGCCAAACATCTCGATCGCGATGTGCTGCGCGCCGGCGTCGGCGGTGTGCTCGATCAGCCGCGCCGAGGATTTTATCTGCTCGCCGAAGCGGGCGATGAGATCGCCGGCGGTTTGCTGATCACCTATGAATGGAGCGACTGGCGCTGCGGCGACTGGTGGTGGATCCAGAGCGTTTTTGTAAGTCCGGAGTTTCGCCGTCATGGCGTTTTTCGCGCGTTGTACGCCGAGGTGGAGCAGCAGGCGCGCGCTGCCGATGCGGTGGGAATCCGTTTGTATGTCGAATGGGAAAACCGGCGCGCGCAGCAGACTTACGAAGCGCTCGGCATGCAGCGCGAGCATTACCACATGTACGCCAGCGCGTTCCGCAATATTCTCTGATACGAGCCTGATTTGATCGTGTGAGCTAGTGCGTGCGTGGCAGATTTGCCAATGCCCACTGCGGCACGATGAGTAGTTTTTCGGCGTGATCGATGGCGAGTTCGCCGAGGCGGATCGGCACGCCGTCGCTGCCGAAGCGGTGATGCAATTCGCTTAGTGCCGCGGCCAAAGCATCTGGCTGAATCGGATAGGCGTGCGCGATCGGTTGCGCCTTACCATCGCTAACCGAGGCGACCGTCAACACGATCACGCCGAGCCCGCGCAGCTCGTGTGCCAATACGTGACGCGTACCGTGCGAATTCGCATTCGTTAGGGTTTCGATCCAGAAACCGCCGTCCTCGGCGTGCAGGTTATCGCTCGTATGCAGCAAATGCAGCGGCAATCCATGCGCCTTGAACAGCGCCGCGTATTGGCGCAACTCGAAAAGATACGCGGCGAAACCGCGCACGAACTCCTGCGGCTCGTGATAATAAGCCGCCGCCTCGGACGATGCCCAGGCGTGATAGCCGCGCGGCGTCGCCGTGATGCGGCGATCGCGGTAAAAAAATGACTGGCCGCTTGCGCTGATCGCTTCTTCGGTTTGTTCGGGCGCCAGCAGCGCGCCTTCGAGCAGTTGCCACAGCGCGCCAAAACCCGCGTGTTCGAGTTGCACGCTCGCAAGCGCACATAGATCGTTGCGCGTGAGGTAGCGCGCATGTTGCAGGCGCAGGCCGAAATGTCGCATCAACCAGTCCGCGGTTGCGGCGCCGGCTTCGCCCTTGGCGACAAAATCGCGCTCCATCAGTTTGCCGACCGCGCCGGCGCGCGTGGCATCGCCGATCAGTATCCACGGAATCAAAAGCATCGTGCCACCAAGCAGTTCGCGTTCGGGTTGCAATGTCGGACTCGGCATCTGGCCGTCGTGTGCGCCCAGTGCAAATACTGGAACTTCATCGCCGTGAATACGCATCGCGCGGGTGTAGTGCTCGGCCAGTTCGGCATAGATCGGCCAGCCCGGACGCAGGATCTGCGCCTGATCGTAAACCGCACCAAGCAGCGCGAG
>JAYVLO010000049.1:0-8970 GCA_043759455.1 Pseudolysobacter sp. | reverse complement strand
TACTGATTACGTGCGGCGATATCGATGGGTGAGATTTTCCAGCGCTTCAGCGGATCGTGCGCGCGCTCGGCAAACCGTTCTTCCTGTTCCAGCTGATCGACCGCGAGCCAGTATTTGAACAGCAGGATGCCGTCGTTGATCAAACCCTGCTCGAACACCGGGCATTCGACCAGAAAGCGCTGATATTCCGGTTGGGTGCAGAAACCCATCACGTGATCGACGCCGGCGCGGTTGTACCAGCTGCGATCGAATAATACGAGCTCACCGGCCGCCGGCAGATGCTCGATATAACGCTGATAAAACCACTGCGTACGCTCGCGTTCGTCGGGTTTGGACAGCGCGACGATGTGCGTGTAGCGCGTGTTCAGCGGCTCGCTGATCGCCTTGATCGTGCCGCCTTTGCCGGCAGCATCGCGGCCCTCGAACAGCACCACCGCGCGCTTGCCGGTATGGATCAGCCAGCGTTGCAATTCGACCAGTTCAATCTGCAATGCTTCGAGATGGTGTTCGTATTTTTTCTTTTTCATGCGGTGCATGGGAGAACTCCTCGAAGTGGAACGCGCCATCAAAAATTAGCCGTCATCCCCACCTACGCGAGGCTGACGAGCAAAAAATGCAGAACTAAATCTCGCGCAACCTCGGTATCAGCGCAACCAGATTGCAAGGCCGCGTGCGGGCGTCGAGTTGCGCCTGAATCAGCTTCTCCCAGGCGGTGCGGCACGCCGAGGTCGAACCCGGCAGGCAGAACACGAAAGTATTGTTCGACAGTCCGGCAAACGCGCGCGATTGCATCGTCGCGGTGCCGATTTCATCGAAGCTCAAAATGCGAAACATTTCGCCGAAACCCGGCATCGGTTTATCCAGTAGTGGCATGATCGATTCGGGCGTGGAATCGCGTCCGGTAAAACCGGTACCACCCGTCACGATCACGCCATCGATCGCCTCGTCGGCAATCCAGTTCGCGACGTGCGCGCGGATGCGATAACGATTGTCAGGCAGGATCGCGCGTTCGCGCAGCGCATGTCCGGCGCTGCGGATGGCGTCGCACAGATAATCGCCGGACGTATCGTTTGCGGCAGTGCGCGTATCCGATACCGTGAGCACGCAGAGTGTGAGGGGTTTGAAATCGTTGTCGGCAGTCATCGCCGGAGGCTAACGCAAGCAGCGTTGCGGAGCAAAGGCTATGCTGTTTTTCCGCACGTTATGCATTCGATCAGGACAGCTGCAGATCCGTCGCTGTTTCGCCGCGTTGGTGGCGTATGGACATCGCGATCAGCAGGCGCTCGAAATCGTGTGCATAACCGCGCATGTCGAAAAGTCCACTGGTGTTTTTCGCCGCCGCAAGCCGCTCGCGCAGTTCACACAGACGTTCGGGATCGCGGCCAAGCGCAATAGCAAGATCGACATACGCCTGATCCGATTCAGCATTGAGCTCTTGCATGGCGAGATGATGATTGAGACTGCCCGCCACGCGGGCAGCGAACGTGTCACCCGGTTGTGTGAGCACCGGACAGCCGGCCCACAATGCATCCGACGCGGTGGTGTGCGCGTTGTACGGATTGCTGTCGAGAAAAAGATCGGCGTGGGCGTAACGTGCGAGGTGTTGTGCATGCGCGATTTTCGGCGCGAATACCAGCCGGCGCGGATCGATGCCGGCAGCTTGCGCGGCGCGGCGCAGGTTGTTATCGGTACTCGTACCGGGTGGCGAGGCAAGCAACCAAAGCGCGCTACCGGGCACATCCGCGAGAATTTTCATCCAACGTGTAAAAGTACGCAAAGTGAACTTGTAGCTATTGTTGAAACTCGCGAACACGATACCGAATTCCGGCAGGCCGTAGTCGCGACGTGTAAGTGGCGCGGCGATCACGCGCGTGCTGTCGTTCGGCTGGAAGCAGCGCGGCAGCCGCGCGATTGCCTCGCTGTAGAAGACGCGTTGTCCCGCCGGCACGACAAAATGATCCGCGATCAGATAATCGTAATACGCCGCGCCCAGCGTGCCCGGATACGCCAGCCAGTTGATCTGGATCGGCGCGATCTTGAGTGCGAACAATGTGGGCATTGAGCCGCTGCAGTAGCCGTCCAGATCAATCAGGATATCTGGCTTGGCGGCATCCACCGCGCGCGCCGTTTGTTCGAGCGTGGATCCGCCGAGATCATGAAATTCGTGAAAGCCAGCAAGCAGTCGGTGGCGCGAGCTTCCGCCGTCGTCGCGAGTCGTCGCAAAAGCGATCGTGTGAATCGACGAGTCGCGCAGACGCTCGATCAACTCGAAAATCAGCAGCGCGGTCGGATGTTCGCCGAAGCCTGCGGAAAAAAAACCGACGCGCAATTTCTCGGTGGCCGGTGCGGTTTCGCGCGCGGACGGAAAATGCAATCGTGCGGCCAGCGGTGCGGCCACCGCCTGCTGCGTTTGGGCAAAACGCTGCGCGCATTTCAGCTGCTGCGCCGGTGTGGCGGCTTCGGCAAGAAACGAGAATGGCGTGATGCCTTCTTCGCCGCGATCGACGGCAGCGAGCAAGCGTGCGCTGAGCGCATCTAATCCGTCCCATTCGCACAAACGGCGTTTCAGAAACACGAGTTCGGCCAGTGCCGGATACGCATCGGGTGCGGCATCGAGCGCTCGCTCGCAGGCGCGCGCGGCGGCGTGCCAGTCGCCGCTTTCCTCGAGTTCGAGGGCGAGATTGTAGGCCGCCTGTGCATGTCGCGGCGCATGCGCGAGCGTGGTGCGATACGCCACGATCGCATCGCTGCCGCGCTGCTGTTTTGCCAATGCGGTGCCGAGCACGAACCACGCATCCGGCCAGTTGGGCGCGAGTACCAACGCGCGGCGCGCGCTGTTTTCGGCAGCGATAAAATCCTGCCATGCCTGCTGCGCGGCGGCGAGATTCAACCAGCCATTCGCGTAGTCGGGTTGGCTGCGCAGCGCGGCGGAGAAATCCTGTACGGCGCCGGCATGATCGCCGCGTGCATGGCGCAAACGGCCGCGATTGTTCAGCGCCGCGACGTGTCCGGGGGCGAGTAGCAATGCGTGTTGCAACGTCGTTTCGGCGGCGGCGGTATCGCCACGCATCGCCTGCAGGCTCGCGCGATTGCACCACGCCTCGATGAGGGTCGGCGCGAGTTGGAGCGCGCTTTTTAATGCTGCATCCGCCACGTCGTAGTCACCGAGTTGCAGCGCCGCGATCGCGCTCAAGCGCCACAACTCCGCGACCTTCGGATGCAGCGCGAGCAGCGTGACCGCGCGTTGTCGCGCCGCCGCCGGATTGGACTGCGCGAGCAGCTCGGCGAGTTCGTCGATGGCTTGGTTCGGATCGTTCGTCACGGTGTCATTCTTGGCTGCAGTCTCGGTCGTGATTTCGCCGCCTGTCGTGGCATAAGCCTGTTGATGAAGGCTCACGCGCACAGCAAACATTTGGTGGTGAATCATCTCACGCGCGGCAAATCGACAAACATGCCAAAATTTCACGCGAAAAAAGTACACTGCAACATTGATAAATCCGACTCCGCCGTCGTTCGCGCGGCAAACTTCCTGCAGGAGAAACACCATGAGATCCAGAGCCGCCGTCGCGTGGGAAAAGGGGAAGCCGCTGACGATCGAAACGATCGATGTCGCGCCGCCAAAAGCCGGCGAAGTGCTCGTGCGGATCGTCGCCACGGGCGTTTGCCACACCGATGCATACACGCTTTCCGGTGATGATCCGGAAGGCTTGTTCCCGGTCGTGCTCGGTCACGAAGGGGGCGGTATCGTCGAGGAAATCGGCGCGGGCGTCACCAGCGTCAAACCGGGCGATCACGTCATTCCGCTGTACACGCCGGAGTGCGGCGTGTGCAAATTCTGCACCTCGGGCAAGACCAATTTGTGCCAGGCGATTCGCGCCACGCAGGGCCGCGGCCTCATGCCGGATGGCACCTCGCGGTTTTCGCTTAACGGCAAGCAGATACTGCATTACATGGGCACGAGCACGTTTTCCGAATACACAGTGATGCCGGAAATCGCGCTCGCGAAAATCAATCCAAAAGCGCCGCTCGACAAAGTCTGTCTGCTCGGCTGCGGCATCACCACCGGCATCGGCGCGGTGCTGAACACGGCCAAGGTCGAGCCCGGCGCGACGGTCGCGGTGTTCGGCCTCGGCGGCATCGGTTTGTCGGTGGTGCAGGGCGCGGTAATGGCGAAAGCCGGGCGCATCATCGTGATCGACATCAACCCCGACAAGTTTGAGATGGCGCGCGCGCTCGGCGCCACCGACTGCGTGAATCCGAAGGATCACAGCGGCCCAATCCAGCAGGTGATCGTCGACATGACCGATGGCGGCGTCGATTATTCGTTCGAGTGCATCGGCAACGTCAACCTCATGCGATCAGCGCTGGAATGCTGCCACAAGGGCTGGGGCGAATCGATCATCATTGGCGTGGCCGGCGCGGGGCAGGAAATTGCAACGCGTCCGTTCCAACTCGTGACCGGGCGTGTCTGGCGCGGCTCGGCGTTCGGTGGCGTGAAAGGCCGCTCGCAGTTGCCGGGTTACGTTGAGCGTTACCTCGCGGGCGAGATCAAGGTCGATGAAATGGTCACCAAGGTGTTGCCGCTGGAGCAGATCAACGACGCATTCCAGCTCATGCACGATGGTAAGGTGATTCGTGCGGTGATCAAGTTTTGATGGGTGCGATTTGATTCCTGTCGCGTGGCTGCACGCGGCAGGAAGATCAGAACAGGCTGGCGGCATTGCCTGACTTGATGGCGGCGTAAATTTCTGTCTCGAGGGCCACGGCTCTTTGATACGCGGCGGGGGCGAGCCTGAGTTCGCGAATGTGCCAGCGCAAATCGCCGGGTTCACAATATGCGCCAGCGTTGATGCAATATTGTCGCAGCAGATAACTGTTCTCCGAACAGTCCAGTCCAAAATCGCACGCCGCCAGTTGCCAGGCTGCTTCTGCGATGGCACTGCCCGTCGCTTTACCGCGGAAACGGGAATTTTCGTTAAACAAGCCGCTCAGCAAGAATATTGCCTCGGGATCGCCAGAGGCCAGGATGTCGAGGATCTTCTGGCGCGGATCGAAGTCCGGCGATGTCGCAGTGGGAGGCGCTCTTTCATCGCTGTTGGCATCGCGGAAAACGGCGTGCGACAGCTGATACGCCATCGCCTCGGCATTACCGTCGCGGGCCGCCTTGGCATAGTTGGCTTTGAGATTTTTTAGACTGACCTGTCCTTGGCTGATCAGCGCGCTGCAGCGCTGCGAAAGCGTTCCGATATCTTGGCGAAACTGCGTCGAATTTTCCTGAGTGATCCTTGCGCGTGATTCGATCGCCTCAGCGGCGTAGTTCGGACGTAGAGAGAGCATCCAGCATTCCTCCATCGCTTTCGCCTTGGCGGTCAGTATTTCAGCCTCACTGCTGCCGTCAGTTTGCAGGCTGTCGATATACGCGGACAAATCGCGCGTCGCCGAATAAGCATTGGTCTTGCTCTGCCTGGTTCGTAGGGGCGTAGCCGCGTTTGTCTGGACGATTATTGCCGTTGGTGCTGTTGCCGAAGTTGGCGTTTTTGCGGGAATGGCTAATGCCGGGGTGGCCGCGGCGGGCGCCGCTGTCCTCGCGACATCAGCGTGATGCCTATCGAATCCCAGATACGCGACAACTACTGCCGCGATACCCAAAAGAAAAAATACGCGCCAATGTTTTTTCATCGACCATCCCTAGTTTGGTAGCAACAATTCCGGCACCGATGTGGCAAATACATGCTAGGTAGCGCGGAAAAACTACGCTGATTGAAACGGGAACTGCGAAAAATAGCAATTCGCCACGAACGATTTTTTGTCCGTTACAGGTTTCGAGCGGCGATGCCTGGCATGCCCGCGCCAGATCAACGAACCGTTATTTTTCCGCAGTCGCGCGGGATGTCGCCACGCTGCGCGACTTCACCAAAGTCGCCAGAATGATGCCGCCAAGGATGGCGCTGCCGGTAAGAGCCAGTCGTGGCGTGAATGCCTCGCCGAGAAAAAGAATGCCGCCGAGCGCGGCCACGACCGGCACCGCGAGCTGCACCGTCGCCGCGCGAAATGCGGTCAGCGATGGCAACGCGGTGTACCACAACGCATAACCGAATCCTGATGCAACAACGCCGGACAGCAACGCGCAAGTGACGCCGTTTGTACTGAGATGCACGTCGGTTTTGAATACGAACATCAGCAATACCAGCGGACATGCGCGCAGGAAATTTCCGGCGGTGTCGGCCAACGCATTCCCTACGCCGCGGCCGCGCAACGAATACGCGCCCCACGCGATTCCTGCTACGGCCATCAGCAACGCGCCGAGTATCGGTGGCGCGCTGATGCCGGGTGCGACAAGTGCGATCAAGGCGCCAAGCGAGATCAGTAATCCGATCCACGCGAGCGGTGCGGGACGTTCGTTTTGAAACAAGCCGACGACGATCATCGTGAGCTGCACGCAGCCGAACAGAATCAGCGCGCCGGTGCCGGTTGAGAAAAAGGTGTAGGCGAAAGAAAACGTCAGTGCATATGTCGCCAGCGCGACGGCGGAAATCCAGCTGCCGCCGATCCGGCGACGTTGCAGCAACACCAGAAGACTCAGCACGAGCGCACCGGAAACAATCCGCAATCCGGTGAACGACAACGCATCAATGGCGCCGTCGCGTAACGCCAGTCGACACAATAACGAGTTTGCCGCGAAGCCGAATAACGCGGCAATCGTCAGCGCCAGCAGGCGCCAATTTACGCCTTTGTTTTGCGTTGATGGCAACTTGTTTTTATCGTGCGGATTGATGGGCAAAACTAGACTCCGAATCGCGTTGCGCTGACTTCAGGAGTCCAGCGTCAACGCCTTGAGCTGATCGGCCTGGAACTCCTGCGTCAGCGGTTCGATCACCGCATCGAGATCGCCCTGGATAATCTCCGGCAGGCGATACAAGGTGAGATTTATGCGGTGGTCGGTGACGCGGCCTTGCGGAAAATTATAGGTGCGGATGCGCTGGCTGCGATCGCCGGAGCCCACCTGCAATCGACGCGATTCGGCTTGCTCGGCATTCTGCTTGCCGCGCTGTTCGTCGAGCAGACGCGCCTTCAGCAGCGACATCGCGCGCGCACGATTTTTGTGCTGGCTGCGTTCGTCCTGGCATTCGACCACGGTACCGGTCGGGATGTGCGTGATGCGGATCGCCGAATCGGTCTTGTTGACGTGCTGGCCGCCCGCGCCGCTGGCGCGAAACGTATCGGTTTTCAGATCGGCGGGATTGATTTCGATCTCGTCGATTTCATCGAGTTCGGGCAGGATCGCAACGGTTGCAGCCGATGTGTGGATGCGACCTTGCGCCTCGGTTTCAGGCACGCGCTGCACGCGATGAGTGCCCGACTCGAACTTCAACTGCGAGAACGCGCCGCGGCCTTCGACGCGTGCGATGATTTCCTTGTAGCCGCCGTGTTCGCCATCGCTTTGGCTGAGAATTTCCAGCGTCCAGCGGCGGCGTTCGGCGTAACGCGCATACATGCGGAACAGGTCGCCGGCAAAAATCGCGGCTTCGTCACCGCCAGTTCCGGCGCGTACTTCGAGGAAGATGTTGGCGTCGTCGCGCGGGTCTTTCGGCAACAACAGCAGGTTCAAATCGCGATCGAGTTGTGTGCGTGAGGTTTCGAGTTCGGCGATTTCCTCGACGGCGAGATCGCGCATCTCGGGGTCTTTCAACATGAGCTGCGCTGCGTCGAGCGATTGCGTCAGCGTGTTGTAATTGGCGAGCGCGGCGGAGACCGGTTCGAGCTGCGCGTACTCCTTCGACAACGTACGAAAGCGGTTTTGATCGCTCAGCGCATCCGGTTGCGCGAGCAACATTGCGACTTCCTGATGACGCTCGGAGAGTTGCTCGAGCTTGCGGCGAATCGATGGAGTCATGCGTCCTTGTCCGGAATGTCGTGCGTGCTGGCGCTGGCATCGTACAGGCGTTCGGCGGCGAGCAGCAGATCGTGATCGCCGCGCAGCCCCGCTTCGCGCAGGTTGGCGCTGGGTGTGTGCAGCAATTTGTTGGTGAGCGTATTGGCGAGAAATTCCAGCGCCTGTTCGGGCGTGCGTCCGGCATTCAGCAACTGCCGCGCTTTGCTCAGAACCTCATCTCGCTGCGCTTCGGCGCCGGCGCGCAACTGCAGAATCGGATTGCGCACATCGAGTGTTCGGCGCCATGCAAGATACCGCTCGACCTGCAGATCGATGATGGTTTCGGCTTCGCGCGCGGCTTGCTGCCGGCCCTGCATGTTTTCGTTGATGACGTCGTGCAGGTCGTCAATGGTGTAGAGAAATACGTCGTCGAGTTTCGCGACATCGGCCTCGATATCGCGTGGCACGGCGATATCGACAAGAAACATCGGCTTGTGCCGGCGCGTACGAATCGCGTCGGCCACCATCTTGCGCGTGAGAATCGGTTCGCGACTCGCGGTGGATGAAATCACGATATCGGCTTCGGCCAGATGTTGCGGCAGATCGTCCAGCGCGATCGCGTAACCGGAGAAGCGGCTCGCCAGCGCCTGCGCATGTTCCAGCGTGCGATTGGCGACGATCAGCCGTCGCGCCGGTGCGTCATGCAGATGCCGTGCGGCCAGCTCGATGGTTTCGCCGGCGCCGATCAACAATACGCAGGCCTGCTTGAGATCGGTGAATACGCGTTCGGCCAGCCGCACCGCGGTATAGGCGACCGACACCGTATTCGCGCCGATGCGCGTATCGCTGCGCACGCGCTTGGCCACGGCGAACGTCTGTTGCAGCAGGTGCTCCATCGGCGTGCCGAGGCTGTGCGCGGTGCGCGCCATCTGGTACGCATCCTTGACCTGGCCGAGGATCTGCGGCTCGCCGAGCACCATCGAATCCAGCCCGGTGGCGACGCGAAAAATATGCCGGACCGCGGCGTTTTCGTCGTGCCGGTAAAGGAACTCATCGAGCTTGCGCGTGCCTAAGCCATGATGCGCGAGCAACCAGCG
>JAYVLO010000048.1:0-8236 GCA_043759455.1 Pseudolysobacter sp. | reverse complement strand
CCACGGGCGTCGCAACACGCCATCCAGCAACGGCCGATAGACCGCGATCAGCCAGCGATTCAGCGGATTGGCATGCTCTTCGGGCACGCGTCCGCGGATCAGATACCCCATCAGAATCGGCACGAGGGTCACGCTCAATCCTGCGGCCGCAGCCATCGCATAACTCTTGGTAAACGCGAGCGGACCGAACAAGCGACCTTCCTGCGCCTGCAGCGTGAACACCGGTACAAACGACAGCGTGATGATCAGCAGGCAGAAAAACAGCGCAGGGCCGACCTCGATCGCGGCCGCGGTAATCACACGCCAATGTTCACTGCGCTCTATGCTTCGCTGCGGATTTTCGTGCCGCCAGTTTTCGAGATGCTTGTGCGCGTTCTCGATCATCACGACCGCCGCATCGACCATCGCGCCGATCGCGATCGCAATACCGCCGAGCGACATCAAGTTCGCATTCACGCCCTGATAGTGCATCACAATAAACGCCATCAACACACCAAGTGGCAGGGATACGATCGCGACCAGCGCCGAGCGAAGATGAAACAGGAATGCGAGACAGACCAGCGCGACGACGATGAATTCTTCGATAAGCTTGCCGCTCAAGTTATCGACCGCGCGCTCGATCAGTTCGGAGCGATCATAGGTCGGCACGATCTCGACGCCCGCCGGCAGGCTTGCCTTCAACGCGGCCAGTTTTGCCTTCACTGCATCGATCGTGGCCAACGCATTCTTGCCGGTACGCATGACGATGATGCCGCCGGCAACTTCGCCTTGACCGTCGAGTTCGGCGACGCCGAGGCGCAGTGCCGGGCCGATCTGCACATGTGCGACATCCTGCAGCGTGACCGGCACGCCATCGACGCCGAGCTTGAGCGGAATGCGGCGGAAGTCATCAAGGGTTTTCAGGTAACCGTCGGCACGCACCATGTAGTCCGCTTCAGCCAGTTCGATGACCGAGCCGCCGGTTTCGCCGTTGCTGCGGCGTACCGCTTCGATGACCTGCGACGGCGTGACACCATAACCCTTCAGATGTTCGGGATCGAGCACGATTTGATACTCACGCACCATGCCGCCGAGGCTCGCGACTTCGGCCACATCGGGCACGGTCTTCAGCTCGTACTTGAGGAACCAGTCCTGCAGCGCGCGCAGTTGGCCGAGGTCGTGCTGGCCGCTGCGATCGACCAGCGCGTATTCGTAGATCCAGCCGACGCCGGTCGCATCCGGGCCGAGTGACGCGGTAGCTCCGGGTGGCAAGCGCGATTGCACCTGGCTCAAGTACTCGAGCACCCGCGAGCGCGCCCAATACAGGTCGGTGCCGTCATCGAACAGCACGTAGACGTAGGAATCGCCGAAGAACGAATACCCACGCACCGTCTTTGCGCCGGGTACCGACAGCATCGTGGTGGTCAACGGGTACGTCACCTGATCCTGCACGATCTGCGGCGCCTGTCCGGGATACGTGGTGTGCACGATCACCTGCACATCCGACAGATCCGGCAATGCATCCAGCGGCGTGCGCAGCACCGCCCAGACGCCCCACGCCGCGATCATCACGGTGGCGAGCAGCACGAGAAAACGGTTTGCGATCGACCAGCCAATCACTTTCGCGATCATGGGTTTTTCTCCAGCACCGGTGCGCGCATACGCGACAAGCTGTCGCGCAGATTCGCCTCCGAGTCGATCAGGAACTGACCCGACACCACGACGCGTGCGCCATCCTCAAGACCTTCGAGGATGACCGTCTTGCCATTGACTTCCGCGCCCGTTCTCACATCGACCGGTCGGAAATGTCCTGCGGATTCGGCGACGATCACGACGGTTCGCTCGCCGGTGCGGATCACGGCCTCGCTGGGCACGGAAAGCTGCGCGTCGCTCGCCGGGGTTTCGAGCGCCACCTGTGCGAACATGCCGGGTGCCAGTGCGCCGTCGGGGTTGGCGAGTTCGATACGCACACGCAGCGTTCGTGTCATCGCATCGACTCGCGGCAGAATGGCATTGATCGCTGCCTCGAAACGGCGTCCCGGCCATGCCGACACGCTGATCGATACCGGTGCGCCTTCGCGCAGTCCGGCACTCTGTGCCTCGGGCACATCGGCGTTGATCCACACCGTGGCAAGACCATTGATGCGGAATAGCGGCATGCCGGGTTCGACGGCTTGCCCTTCGCGTGCATCGAGTTCGGTGATCACGCCGTCGCGGGGTGCGACCAGAGTCACATGCGTTGAGACCTCGCCGGTTTTATCGATGCGTCGGATCGCATCCTCGGGCAGACCCAAGGTAATCAATCGCTGTCGTGCTGCCATGCGTAACAAATCGATGTTGGCGCCGGAAAGTCCGCGCAATGCGCGATATTCTGCCGCCGCCGAGGCCCAGTCGGGTGCGACCAGATCGGCCAGCGCCTGGCCGCGATGCACCGCCGTCAGCGGTTTGCGCACGAACACATGTTCAAGGTAGCCGCGCGTGCGCGCCTGCACCACCGCATTGGCGCTGTCGTCATACGCAACGGTGCCGACGACGGTGATGCTCGCGGCGATCGTGCCGCGGTCAACGAGCGCAGTGCGGATACCGAGATTTTGCGCCATGCGTGCGTTTACAGTGACACCGCTCGTATCGGCAGAGGCGCTGTCACCGCCGGCTTTCTTCGGCACCAGTTGCATGTCCATGAACGGCGACTTGCCAGGTTTGTCGAAGTGCTGGTCGGGTCGCATCGGGTCGTACCAGTACAGCACGGCGGGATCGGCAAACGCGGGTGTTGCCCTACTCGCCATCGAGTCGGCGGGGCGATGTATGACGTAGCCAATGCCGAGGCCAACGAACAGCGCGATAACGACGAACAAAAGAGTGCGATTCATGGCGAATCTCCTTCCGGCAACAGGAAACGCAACTCGGCCCAGGCGCGCGCGCGTTCGCGCAGTTGGTCGACGTAGGCGATCCGCGATTCAATCTCGGCGTTGCGCGCCAACAGCACGGGTTGGATGTCGCCCAGACCACCGCGATACGCGGCGAGTGCAACCTGGACGCGCTGATCGGTCAAGGTCAGCAATTCGGTTTCGTAGCGTCGCACGCGTTTGTCGGCGGCCTGCCATGCAGCGAGCGACTTTTCCGTGTCTTCGCGGTGCATACGTTCGGCATCCGCACGCTCGGCCTGAATCTTTTCCAGCGCGGCTTGCTTGGCCGCGACGCCCGGATCCTGGCGTCGCGATGCGAACAGCGGCAGGTCGATACGCACATCCACCGACAGCATGTTGGCGTACGACGGCCCGCGTTGCGCATAGACGACTTCGAGATTCCAATCCGGAGTTTTCTCGGCGCGTGCGAGGGCGATGTCGGTCTGTGCCGATGTCTCCATTGCCGCATAAGGCAACAATGCGCCGTGATGCCCGACATGGCCGAGCAAACGCGCGGGCGACGGCGACAGCGTGGTGAAATCCGGCGGCTCGGCCAACACCTGTGCTGCCGCCTCGGCGCCAATCCAGCGCGTGAGTGTTGCTTGCGCCTGAGAAATCTGCCGATCGACATCATCAAGGCGATCGTCGAGCTGGGCCTGCGCACTCTGCGCAGCCAAGACATCCGCGGCATGACCGCTGCCGCCGCTGAACACCGCTTCGGTCGTGCGCGCTTGCAGATTCAGTTCGGGTCGCAGCGATTCGATCAGCATGCGCTCGCGCTCGACGATATAACGATCAATCCACGCCAGCGCGGTTTGTCGACGTACATCCAGCGACTGCGCGGTCAGGCGCGCCGATTCGGTATCGACGATCGCCTCGGCGTGCTCACCGCGCAAGCGCCGTTTTTCCTTGCGCGGGAATGCCTGCGCGAACCCGACCTTGCGCATGGTCATGGAGTCGCGCCGCAGGCTGAATTGATCCGACGTGTTGACTGGCAGATTGTCGATACCGACGATCAGTTGCGGATCGGGCAACTCGGGCGCGCGGATCGCTTCGGATTGCGCGGCGCGAATGGCCGACTGTTGTGCCGCCAGTTGCGGTGCCTGTGTCTCGGCGAGACGAACGGCGTCGTTCAATCCGAGTAAAAGCGGCGGTTCGGCGAACGCAACGTTGAATGCGAGATACAGAATGAAAGCAGCACAGCAGCGGCGTGCGAATACACAGGGAAACGAGAACATAAAAACTCCAACCGCAGATACGAACAGGCCGCGTAAAAACGCGGCGCCACGAACGTCGTGGTGAAGCTCAAATCTGGAAGGAGCAGTGCTGGATGGTTAGTGGCGGAGCGCTGGCGTGAGCATCAAGCAGAGCGAGTTGGTCGGACCGACCGCTATTGATCAGCAGAAACTCGCGAAGCCAGGTCGTCGCCGGGAGGAACGCCAGGGGAACCGTCAGCGGCGCGTGGTGATCGGCAGACGATGTGATCGGACTACAGTGTTGCGCGCAACGTGCCT
Source organism: Pseudolysobacter sp. (assembly GCA_043759455.1). Taxonomy (GTDB): domain Bacteria; phylum Pseudomonadota; class Gammaproteobacteria; order Xanthomonadales; family Rhodanobacteraceae; genus Pseudolysobacter. The sequence goes on along the minus strand of JAYVLO010000048.1, from coordinate 3,837 downwards.
TGTCTGGAGCATTGGGCGCATGACACGGTAGCATCTGAGCCGAATGCGCTGTGGGCACGAGTCCCGCAGTCGCAGTCGCTACGCCGTTCTCCATCGGACAAATATAAGACGCCATCGCCAGTTGCTGAAATAGCAAGCCCAGCAGTGCGATCAGCGCAATCCAGCGATGGTGGCGGCGACGAAACAGCATGTAATTGGAGCGCTCGAGGATTTCCCGAATGACCGGGGAAGGTGCGATCAGCTTACGCCGCAAGCCGCGTGCTTGCACGCCATCGACAGCAGGCAGCGCGCCCTCAAAATCAGTCAGGGATTTGCCTCCGCCACAATTGTTGACCGGTCGCCGCGCCCGGCAACACGCAGATGCCTGAAAACCCCTGCTTTTTTCTTGACAGTGGCAACCCGCCGGACTAATGTGGGTTGCAGTGGTTTTTTGTGGCGATTGGTGGGTTTGTGTTTCAAGGCGAAAGCGCAATCACGATTGATGACAAAGGCCGTCTGGCAATCCCGACGGCTTACCGCGAGCTGATCGGATCAGCTTGCGCGAATCGTCTTGTGTTCGTCTACAACCCGTTCGAGCACGGCTGCTTGTGGCTGTTCCCGATGCAGGAATGGGAAACGGTGCGCGATCAGGTAAATGCGCTGTCCAACGTCAAGCGCGTGCATCGCGATCTGCAGCTCAAGCTGGTCGGCGCGGCGACGCCGGTCGAACTGGATGGCAACGGTCGTGTGCTGGTGCCGGCAAGCCAGCGAACCGCGGCTGGCATCGATAAAAAAGCGGTGCTGCTCGGCATGGACAAGAAATTCGAGTTATGGAGTGAGCAAGCCCATCTCGCCAAGATTCGCCAGACCATCGGCGAGGACGAAATCAGTGACGACATGCTGGAACTGAAATTGTAGTGAACGACTCACTCCCTGACGAAGCACGACAGCACATGAGCACGCAGGGTTTGAAACACATTCCAGTGATGTTGAAAGAAGCGCTCGACGGCCTCGGCATCAGGCCGGATGGCTGCTATCTGGACGGAACGTTTGGGCGCGGCGGTCATGCGCGCGAAGTGTTGCAAAGGCTCGGCCCGCAAGGTCGTTTGCTGCTGATGGATCAGGATCCAACCGCAGTAGCTGTGGCGAAGCAGGAGTTTGGCGGCGACGCGCGTGTGGCGATTCGCTATGGCAGTTTCGCCGAGCTCGGCAACTGGAGCGAGACCGAAGCCGGGCTGGATGGTGTGTTGCTCGATCTGGGTGTGTCGTCGCCGCAACTCGACGAGGCGGCGCGCGGATTTAGTTTTCAGGCGGATGCGCCGCTGGACATGCGCATGAATCCACTGGCCGGCGAGAGCGCCGCGCAGTGGTTGGTACGCAGCAGCGAGCGCGAAATCGCCGAGGTGTTGTGGGGTTACGGTGAAGAACGGTTCGGACGTCCGATCGCGCGCGCCATCATTGAGCAGCGTGCCGAGATGGCGATCGAAACCACCATACAACTGGCCGAGCTGGTCGCGCGTGTGGTGAAAAAACGCGAACCGGGCAGACATCCGGCCACGCGCACGTTTCAGGCGCTGCGGATTCAGGTGAATGCGGAGTTGCAGGCACTCGAACATGGATTGATTGGTGCGCTCGCGCGGCTCAACAGCGGCGGACGTTTGGCGGTGATCAGCTTTCACTCGCTGGAGGATCGTATCGTGAAGCGCTTCATGCGCGAGCAATCCCAGGCGCCGATGACGCGTCGGGGTTTGCCACCGCCGCCGGAAGCGGCGTTGAAGTTGAAATTGATCGGCGGCGCGCAGTTTCCGGGCGATGCCGAGGTGGTGATAAACCCACGTTCGCGCAGCGCGGTATTGCGGGTCGCGGAGCGGGTGGCATGAGGCGCGCCGGATTATTTGCGCTGACCGTGTTGTTGCTCGCGGTGATCGCCAGCGCGATTGCGGTGGTGTTTGAGCGGCAGGAAGGTCGACTGCAATTTGTCGAGCTGGATCGGCTGCAGAAAGAGCGCGATGAAATGAATTTCGAGTGGGGCCGTCTGCAAATCGAGCAGGCGACCTGGGCGGAAAACAACCGAATAGAACAGATTGCACGCAGTCAGCTCGGCATGGTTTCGCCGAGCACTGCGGAGACGGTCATCATAAAAAGGTGAAACGGCGGTGAGGGGGAAAACCTACTACGCCAGCAAGACGGCGCCGCAGGGTCGCACTGACCAGGCAGCGTCTGCACGACAGCAATGTGGTGCGCCAGAGTGTCGCGAATTTGCCCAGGCAGAGTCGTGGCGCTTCATTGTGTCCAATCGTGTGGCGGGCGCATGAAAACCACGCGCGGCAAAGTTGTCATCAACACCCGCGGCCGGTTGTATGTTGTGCTGATGGTGCTCGCGCTCGGCTCTACTGCGCTGGTCGTGCGCGCGGTTGATCTGCAAGTGGTGCGCAAGGATTTTTATCAGGAACAAGGCGACGCGCGTTATCTGCGTGACATCGCGATTCCGGTATCGCGCGGCATGATCACCGATCGCAACGGCGAGCCGCTCGCGGTATCCACGCCGCTTGATGCGATCTGGGCCGTGCCGCAGGATTTGCTCGACCACGCTGATCGTTTCAACGAGCTGGCAAAGGCGCTGGATGTCGATCCCGAGGAGCTGCAGCGGCAACTCGTCAGTAAATCCGACAAGCAGTTCATTCCGCTTAAGCGCCATCTCAATCCCGATGACGCCGCCGCGATTCTCAACCTGCGTATCCCGGGCATTTCGTCGCAGCGCGAATACCAGCGGTATTACCCGAGCGGCGAAGTGATGGCGCATGTCATCGGCTTCACCAACAACGATGATCGCGGCCAGGAAGGTCTGGAACTCGCGTTCGATGATTGGCTATCCGGCAAGCCAGGGGTGAAGCGTGTGATGCAGGATCGCCTTGGTCACGTCGTCGAAAGTGTCGAGCTGGTGCGCGAGCCGAAACCGGGTCGCGATCTGGCGCTGTCGATCGATCGCCGCCTACAATATCTGGCGTACCGCGAACTCAAGCTCGCGATCGACAAGGTCCACGCGAAGTCCGGCTCGATGATTATCCTCGATGTCCCCACCGGCGAGATTCTGGCGATGGTGAACCAGCCGTCGTTCAATCCGAACTCGCGTATCAATATCGATTTTTCGGCACGCCGCAATCGCGCCATGACCGACGTGGTCGAACCCGGTTCGACAATGAAGCCGTTCACGATTGCCGCCGCGCTGGAAAGCGGCAAATGGAAACCGACCTCGCTGGTCGATACCTCGCCCGGCACGTTCCAGTATTACGGTTACACGATTCGCGATACGCACAATCACGGCACGCTGAATCTCACCGGCATTCTGACCAAGTCGAGCAATATCGGCGCCGCCAAGATCGGCATCAGCATGGATCGCGAAGTGCTCTACAACATGTTCAACCGCTTCGGTTTCGGCCAGACTACCGGCTCCGGTTATCCCGGCGAATCGCCCGGTGTGCTCGCGCCCGCGAACAAGTGGGGGCCCGTGGAAAAGGCCACGATTTCCTACGGCTACGGTCTCAGCGTGACGCCGCTGCAACTCGCCAATGGTTATGCCGCGCTCGCACGTGGAGGCCGTTCGCATCCACCGACGTTCGTCAAGGATGCGGTCAATCCGGATGCGGCGATTCTCGATCCGCAGATCGCGCAGACCCTCATCGGCATGCTCGAAACCGTGATCACACCGGAAGGTACCGCGCCGCAGGCGGCGGTGAAAAATTTCCTCGTCGCCGGCAAGACCGGCACCTCGCGTCGCGCGGTGGGCGGGAGTTATGAAAGCCGATACGTTTCGTTGTTCGCGGGCATCGTGCCGGCGAGCGCGCCGCGTCTGGTCGG
>JAYVLO010000047.1:0-17408 GCA_043759455.1 Pseudolysobacter sp. | reverse complement strand
ATGCAGATCGAGCACCTGTTCGCGGCGCAGACTCGCGACGGCAAAACGGCGGATCGCATCGAGATCGTCGACATCCCCGTTCGCGACAATATGTTGACCATCGGCATCGACTGATTCACCGGCGAGAAACGCGCGCGCGACTTCGCTGATGTAATGACCGCGATATCCGTCTTCCGGCCAACCGGTTTGTTCGGGCTCGATGCCGCGCGCGCGCGCCTGCACCGACAGCGCGAGATTGTTGATCTGTGCGCCGGCATCGTTGTAGTAATACTCGCGGCTGACGTCCCAGCCGATCGCGCCGAGCAGGCGCGCGAGACAATCACCGACTGCCGCGCCGCGACCATGACCGACATGCAGCGGCCCGGTCGGATTGGCCGAAACAAATTCGATCTGCAGTTTGCGACCCGCGCCGAGGTTGCTGCGGCCATACGTTGTGCCAGCCGCCAGGATTGTGCGGACTTCGTTCTGATACGCCGCCGCGCCGAGGAAAAAATTGATAAACCCCGGTCCAGCGATTTCGATCTTCGCGATATCAGCGGATGGCGGCAAAACCTGCATCAGCGCCTCGGCGATGTCGCGCGGCTTGCGCGCGGCGGCCTTGGCCAGCAATAGCGCGATATTGCATGCGTAATCGCCATACTCGCGGCTGCGCGTGCGCTCGATCACGAAGGCGGGCGCGACATCGGCGGGCAGCATGCCTTGTATCTTGAGCGCATCGAGCGCGTGGGCAACGAGATCGCGGATATGGTCTTTCATGGTGGTTCCAGAAACAAAGCGACCCATTGTAGTCGTCGCGACGCTGGCGCAGAAAGGGAATTTACGCCCGTGGCGCGGCGCGTTGCGGTTTTCGCGCGACTTTTGTTGTCATCGTGACGCAATGTTTCCGCTCTAATCTGCGTCCATTGAGCGGTCATGGCGCAGCGCCAGCGCTCAGCAGCAGGAAAAGATGCCTTGCGGGATGCGCATGGTGTCGGGTGCACGGAAGCGCCGTTTCGTTTCGGGGTTCTGCAACAAGAGCCCGATCACTGCAGCTCCGGCTGCGTGATGTTACTTCCACAACTCCACTCCTTGCTGAGCCAGGAGGTCGCCCCTTGACTCAAGGGACGGCGGGCTGCGCGCGCGATGTCACGCGATGCCGGCAACGACTTCGCGATAAATCGCAATCACCTCGTCGCCGGTTTTCGGCATGCCATGCATCGCGACGCGCGCGCGCAAGGCCATCGTTTGCGCCTGCAGACGCGCGGCGTTTTCCTGCTTCGCCGCCTCGAACGTGGCGCGTCCGATATCCGAATGAAAACGGTGCAGATCGAAAAAATAACGCTCCTGGCCATCGGTCAAAAACGCCAGTACCGGCGCCGCGGAGACTTCGTCCTGCAGGCTGCGATGACTGCGCATCTCGCGCTCGCGACACAGCCGCTCCGCACTCGCGGCGAATACCGGAAACGGCGCCGCGACATTCGCGGTATCCAGGTCGGCGGCCAGCAACGCCAGCGGCAGCGCGTGCTGCAGATCTTCATCGCTGCGCCAGTTCGGCAGATGAGCGTCGAGCTTGCGATCCAGCCGCTGCGCCAGGGCGCCACCGCTTTGCGCGAGCTCGGCGCTGTTGTATTCGAGATCGTTCGGCGCCGGACGCGCATCGAACGTGCTGCCGGCAATCATCAGCGCCATCGTTTTGTACAGCGCGAGCGAGGTGGCGTCGTCGAAGCCGCAAATCTGCAGGATGCGAAACGTTTCCTCGATACTGGCCTGCTCGTTGCTGCCGACCCCGGCGACAAATTGCGGCATCTCGCGCTGGCGCAGATCGTGACCGGCGGCAAACAGCGACAGCAGGTACCAGTCGCGCAACGCCAATCCATCAATGCCGACGTGCTCGAGCAGACAATCGATCCGGCTACCGAGAATTTCCAGGATATGTTCTTCGTTGTGGTACGCATGGAAATCCGTACCCCACGAACCATGCCGAAGCGCGAGTCGGCAGAAAGCGATCAGCAAGGTATTTTCGCCTCGCTCGACATCCGCGGCATGGTGCAGCTGCCATTGCGGAACTGCGCTCATGCGTTCGCGCCGCCGTCGCAGCAGCGTCAGCAAATCCGGGCGGCGCGCGCTGACGAGCGCGCGCGCCGTCGCCGCATCCGGCACAAGTTGCTCGATGTCGTCGGCCGGAAATTTTCGCGGGAACTGCAGCAGCATCGCCGTCTTGGGCATCGCACACAGACATCCGTTTGGAATTCGCGGATTGTGCTCGAAGCGCGCAAAAAAACCTACCGCCAAAAGACACGGCTGCGATCTGACAGGTAAAAACTGTCGCGATCAGATCCAGCCGCGCTGGGCGAGCGAGGTCGGCACGCCGCGACCGACGATAAAATGATCGAGTACACGCACATCGATCAAGGCCAGCGCGTCACGCAAATGCCGCGTGATATCGCGGTCGGCCTGACTCGGTTCGGCCACGCCCGACGGATGGTTATGCGCGAAAATGACGGCGGCGGCATTCAGCGCCAGGCAGCGCCGCACGACTTCGCGCGGATGCACGCTGGCGCCATCAATGGTGCCGCGGAACAATTCTTCGCAAGCGATCACGCGCTGGCGCTGATCGAGGAACACGCACGCAAATACTTCGTACGAATATCCGCCGAGACGCGCCTTGAGATAATCGGCGCACGCACCGGGATGGGTCAGTGCGATATCGCGTTTGAGTTCTTCGCCGAGGTAACGGCGCGCCAGTTCGAGCGCGGCCAGCAGCTTGCATGCCTTGGCCGGGCCGAGGCCGGAGGTTTCGAGCAACTGCGCGATATCGAGTTCCAGCAGCGTGCGCAAACTGCCGCAGCGCTGTAATAATTCGCGACCGAGATCGACCGCGCTTTGTCCACGCCGACCGCTGCCAAGAAACAGCGCGAGTAATTCGGCATCGGATAACGCCGCCGCACCGCGCTCCAGCATTTTTTCGCGCGGGCGTTCGCCAACCGGCCAATCGCGAATGCTCATGCGTGGGTTTCGCCTGGACGATTTCGGCGAACGGATTCAGGCGTGCTGGCAGAACGATCAATTTGCAAGCGTCGTCGAGTTGTCATGCCAGGGCCTTTGCGGGTGTTTCAGCATAAACGTCGACCGTTGCCGGCGACAGCGGCGCGTGGCGCGAATTCCGGTAAGCTATCGGCGCGTTGTTTTGTGAGCATTTTCGTACATGAGCACACCTGACCTTTCCAAAGTGCGCGTGCTGCTGGGCGTCTCCGGCGGCATTGCGGCATACAAGGCCGCCGAACTCGTGCGCCGTCTCGGCGATGCCGGCGCCGAAGTGCGCGTGGTGCTGACGGCCGGCGCGGCACATTTTGTCACGCCGCTGACGTTCCAGGCATTGTGTGGACAACCGGTGCGCGGCGGCCTGTGGGACGAAGCCGCCGAATCGGCGATGGGACATATCGAACTCGCGCGATGGGCCGAACATATCCTGATCGCTCCCGCGACTGCGAATATTCTCGCGCGACTTGCGCATGGCTTGGCCGATGATTTGCTGACCACATTGTGTTTGGCGAGTGCGGCGCCGTTGACGGTGGCGCCATCGATGAATCAGCAAATGTGGGCGCACGCGGCAACCCAGGCGAACATCGTCACCTTGCGCCAACGAGGAGTGCAGTTTCTCGGTCCGGATTCGGGCGATCAGGCGTGCGGCGATATCGGCACCGGACGCCTGCTCGAACCCGATGACATCGTCGCGGGGTTGATCGCTTTGCGCGGGCCGCGTCCGCTCGCCGGAAAACGCGTGCTGGTGAGCGCCGGGCCGACGTACGAAGACATCGATCCGGTACGTTTTGTCGGCAATCGCAGTTCGGGCCGCATGGGCTTTGCGGTGGCGCGCGCCGCGGCCGAACAAGGCGCGGAAGTGACCTTGATCGCCGGGCCGGTGGCGCTGGATACGCCGCTCGGTGTGATGCGTGTGGATGTGCGCAGCGCGGAACAAATGCGCAGCGCGGTGTTGCAGCATGCCACCGTCAACGAGATTTTCATTTCCGCTGCGGCGGTTGGCGATTACCGCCCGCAGAGCATTGCGCCACACAAGCTCAAGAAAACCGGGCAAGGTCTGGCGCTCGCGCTGACCGAAAATCCGGACATTCTGGCCGAGGTCGCGGCGCTGCCGGAACATCCGTTTCTGGTCGGATTCGCTGCCGAAACCGAGTCGGTCGAGGAATACGCACGCGCCAAACTGTTGCGCAAGAATCTCGACATGATCGCGGCAAATTGCGTCGGCAACGGTTGCGGTTTCGAAGCCGAAGACAATCAGCTCAATATAATCTGGCGCGACGGCAGCCAATGTTTGCCGCGTGCGTCGAAACTGGTGCTGGCGCATCAATTACTGGCGCGTGTGCTGGAGCGTTATCGGGCCAGCGGTCGTCCATGAGGTTTCCTGCGCAGACATTGATTCACGCGATCGAGCTGAAGATTCTCGATCCGCGTATCGGTACCAGTATTGCGCTGCCGCATTACGCCACACCGGGTTCGGCGGGCATGGATTTGCGTGCCGCGCCGGTGGAGCCGATTATCTTGCAAGCAGGCGAGTCGGTGCTGATTCCTACCGGTATCGCGATCCACATTCGCAACCCGGAATTATGCGCCGTCATTCTGCCGCGGTCGGGTCTGGGGCATAAGCACGGCATCGTGCTCGGCAATCTGGTCGGTCTGATCGATTCCGACTACCAAGGCCCGCTGATGATTTCGTGCTGGAACCGTTCTGCGCAGGCCTTTACTATTGCGCCAGGGGATCGCATCGCACAATTGGTAATGATGCCGGTCATGCGCGCGGAGTTTCGTTTGGTGGATGAGTTTGCCGCGACCGAACGCGGCGCGGGCGGTTTCGGTCATTCGGGTGTGGCGTGACGGTGACTGATAGCAGCGCTCTGCAAATTTTTATCGCAATACAACTCGCGCACTAGCGGCGTATGGCAAAGGGCCGATCCGGATATGCCTAATAAAAATGCATTGCGCGTGATGTTGCCGCGACTGCTGTTGCTCGCAGCAGCAACCCTGTTGCTGATTGGCGGTTTGTTTGCCGCTTGGCAGGCATGGCAGATTTACAGTGCGGAACAGGCCGGCGCCACCGCCTTGCAAATACGCGATCAGCAGGCTGCCGCGCTGAGCCGCTTGCTGCTGGACACACAAAATCGCGCCGAACAATCCGTTGCCGATGAATCGGTGTTGGCGGCTCTCGGCAACGCCGATGAAGCCGGCCGAACCGCCGCCGCGCTGGCAATTCAAAAACAATGGCCGGAGTTGCTCGGCGCTGAATTTTACAGCCCCGAAATCGTCGAGGTGATGCGCGCTGATCTGGTCAAGTTCGGCTATGCTCGCGCGGCAATGCTGGTGCAGGCGCACAGCTTGCAGAAGGGTGCGCCGGCGCAGGCGCAGGGCGATGCCAAGGACACGCCGCGTTACCTGGCGTTGGCCCTACCGGTGCAGCGCGACCATCGAACCGTAGCCTATGCCTACCTGCAGTTACCGATGACGCCGTTGCTGAATCTGTTTCATCAGCAATCAGCGATAGTCGGTGCGCAGATCGACTTGCGCCAGGGCAGTATCGGCTCCGACCAGCTGATCGAACATCTCGGCATCGGCGGAGAAAATTCGCCGGGCGTAAGTGTGCCGGTGCTGGGCAGTCTGTTTCGCATCTCGGTGTGGCAGCCGGAAGAGTTTGTGGTGTTACCGCAAGAACCCACACCGTTGTTCATCATCGCAACGGTATTGCTGCTGCTGGCGGGCGCGTTGTTCTGGTTGAGAATGACGGGTATTCAGCGCGTGGTGGGCAGAATGCGCCGGCAAAAAAGTTTCTCCGATGAGCCCACGCTCGCTCAGTCTCTACGTGATCAGGCGTCTACTCCGGTTGCTGCAGATGCGACAAAGCCGATCGTTCGCTTGCCCGCACCGCGCAAGGATGCCCCGCCCGCACTGCTCGATCCGGGCATTTTCCGCGCCTACGATGTTCGTGGTGTGCTCGGCAAAACCCTTGATGCGGCGGTCGCGCGTGGTATCGGCCATGCGATCGGCAGCGAAGCGCGTGCGCGCGGATTGCTCGAAGTCGTGGTCGGTCGGGACGGACGTTTGTCCGGCCCGGAATTGTCGGCGGCGTTGATCCAGGGTTTGCGTGCATCGGGCTGCAACGTGATCGATATCGGCGCGGTGCCGACGCCTACCTTGTACTTCGCCACCTATCATCTGCATGCCGGCTCCGGCGTGATGGTCACGGGCAGCCACAATCCGCCCGACTACAACGGCTTCAAGATTGTGCTCGGTGGCGAAACCCTTGCCGAGGGCGCGATTCGCGACCTGTATCGACGCATCAATGACGGTGATCTCAGCGACGGCGAAGGCACGTTGCAGACGATAGATATTACACGCGAATACATCGATCGCATTACTGGCGACGTGCAGGTGCAACGCAAGCTCAAGGTCGTCGTCGATTGCGGCAACGGCATTCCGGGCGCGGTCGCACCGGCGGTATTGGCCGGTATCGGTTGCGAAATCCTGCCGCTGTATTGCGATGTCGACGGCAATTTTCCGAACCATCATCCTGATCCGTCCGATCCGCATAATCTGCAGGATCTTATCCTCACCGTGAAAAAAACCGGCGCCGATATCGGCCTCGCGTTCGATGGCGATGGCGATCGTCTCGGCGTGGTCACGCGCACCGGGGAAATCATTTACCCCGATCGTGTACTGATGCTGTTCGCGATCGATGTGCTCAGCCGCAATCCCGGCGCGACCATCATCTACGACGTCAAATGTACCGGTCATTTGCAGCCGCTGATTCTGCAGCACGCCGGCAGTCCGGTGATGTGGCGCACCGGGCATTCGCTGATCAAGGCGAAGATGCGCGAAACCCAGGCCGAGCTGGCCGGCGAGATGAGCGGGCATTTCTTTTTTCGCGAACGCTGGTACGGCTTCGACGACGGTATTTATGCGGCAGCGCGCCTGCTCGAAATCCTCGCCGGCGATCTCGAAGAACGCCAGCCACAGGAAATTTTCGACAGCCTGCCGAAAGGCGTCAGCACGCCGGAGCTCAAGCTCGAAATGAACGAAGGCGAGAACTACCGATTCATCGAGCATTTCCAGCAGGCTGCACAATTCGACGGCGCGCGCGTCACCAAGATCGACGGCGTGCGTGCCGACTGGTCAGACGGCTGGGGTCTGGTACGCGCATCGAATACCACGCCGATCCTGGTGCTGCGTTTCGATGCCGACGACGCGCCTGCGCTGGAGCGCATCAAGGGCGTATTCCGCAAGCAGATGCTGGCGCTGAATGCGGGGCTAAAGTTGCCGTTTTGATTTGCTGCGCTAAAGAGTTGTTTCTACTTCGCGCATGAATTCGCTAACAATGCGAGACGCATCCAGTGGTGCTGCTTGTAGCAAAAAGTGCGGAGCCTCCAGTTCCACGATCTTTGCGTGTCGACATAATCTCGCGATCAATTCAGATGCTGCACGCGGAACAACACGGTCTTGCGACGCGCGCAGATATAGCAGCGGAATCTTTGTTTTCTCAAGCTCGTTCGATACATCGACAGCGAGCACTGCGCGAAGGCGAGCACGCAAAGCTGCAACAGAAATGCGAGCCATCGACTGCCTGATCATCGAGCGCAATTTCGTGTTGGAGAATTTGCCAAGCAGCAGATGGCTCATCAGGCGCACAGTTATTGATGCCGTAGGCAACAATTCAAGTAGCGGCCGCAAAGCTGTGAACGCTGGCCGAGGATTGCGAGCAAACGTGCAGCACAGCACCAGGCCCTTGAGTTGCGCGGGAGCAGATGCCGCCAGCGAGATTGCAATCGGCCCGGAAAACGATTCGCCAAGAATAATGTACGGCTCATTATTTGGCAGAGTTGCGCGGGTAATTGACTCAAGCTCGGCATAACCCAAAGCTTTATCGCCAGGGTAGCGCGCAATCACTACATTGAAATCTGGTCCAAGCGCAGTGACGAAAGGAGCAAACAGATCACCCGTACCATCCAGCCCTGGGAGTAGTAACAAAGTGACCATAGCTTTTGCTTTCTAATTTCTTGGGCGCGAGTGAATGCGATTGCTGACTCAATGCCCTTCTTTGGCCGCCTTCAGCAAATCCCGGTAGTGCTGCTGCTGCACCTCAAACTTCTTCGCCAGATCGACCTTTTCTGCTTCGCGACGCGCAATGTACGCGTTGTGATCGTTCAAACTATTGCGCAAGGCGGCGATATGTTGGGATAGCGTAGCGGGCACGGGCTGGCCGTTGTGCTCGATCTCGCCGGCCCGGCCGAGGAAATCCGCGAGTGTGCGTTCTTCATTCGCGATACCGGTTTTTGCTGAGGTGATGTTTTGATCGATCGCATCGATCTGCGCCTGTTGCGCCTTGATCAATTCGTCGACGGTTGCGTACGCGGCAAGCATCTGTTGATCGTTGCGGTTTCGCTGCTCGTCCTGGCGTTGGGTTTCCTGCTTGCGCTTGGCTTCTTCCTGCGCGGTTTTCAGTTCGTCCGGCGTCTTTGCGCGATCGACGTGTTTGACCACGATGCCTTGCGTATTGACGATGTCGTAGCCGACCTGCACGGCTTCCGGTGGCAGCGCGTCGGCAAAATGCAGACTGCCTTGCGCATCTTTCCATTTGTATTTCACATGGCCAGCGGTCTGCGCGACAGCGATACCGCAGCCAAGCGCGGCAAGCAGAAAAAAGACGACAGATTTGCGCATGTTATTCCCCAGTAGTCGTGATTGGTTTCTATGTTGTGCCAAATAAAACGAAGCTGATATCTGCGTTGTATCACACCCCATATTGCTGACGATATTCAGCGAGTCTGGCGTGATGCATCGTGAGCATGGGATTGCTCTGCGTCAGGGTAAGCAATTCGCTCAGCCGGGCGATCGCCAGCACCGGAATATTAAATTCCGCACTGACTTCCTGCGCCGCCGACAACGCCCCTTGGCCGCGCTCCTCGCGATCCAGCGCGATCAGCACGCCGCATGGTATTGCGCCATGCGCATGAATCAGCGCCAGCGATTCGCGGATCGCAGTGCCGGCGGTGATCACGTCGTCGACGATCAATACTCGCCCGGCCAGTGGCGCGCCGATCAGCATGCCGCCTTCGCCATGCGCCTTGGCCTCCTTGCGGTTGTATGCCACCGGCACATTCCGATCATATTTTGTCGCCAGCGTAACTGCCGTGGCCGCGGCCAGCGGAATACCTTTGTAGGCTGGACCGAACAACATGTCGAAACCGATATCCGAGGCGAGCACGGAGGCCGCGTAGGCGCTGCCGAGCGCGGCCAGATCGGCCCCGCTGTCGAAACGTCCGGCGTTGAAAAAGTACGGACTGATACGCCCGGATTTCAGCGTGAATTCGCCGAAGCGCAAGGCATCACGGCGCAGCGCCAGATCAAGAAAGTCGCGTTGATAAGCGTGCATGCAGTTCGGTCCCGAATCGAAAGTGCGCATCATAGCAAGCCCGTTGCATGCATCGCCGTGACCGCGCGCGGATGCTGTGCGACCGGCATCGATTCGGCTACTCTGTTGCCTTCGTTTTCACGTCAAACCAAACCCATGCGCATCATTTCTTTCAACGCCAACGGTATCCGTTCGGCCGCGACCAAAGGTTTCTTCGACTGGCTCGCAAAGCAGGACGCGGACATCGTCTGTCTGCAGGAAACCAAGGCGCAGGAACACCAGCTCGCCGATGCGCTGTTTCGCCCGCTCGGTTACTCGGTCTATTTCCGCGACGCCAGTACCAAGAAAGGTTACAGCGGTGTCGCGATCTACACGCGCCGCGCGCCGGATGAAGTCCGCACCGCAATGGGCTGGGCGGATTTCGACGAAGAAGGTCGTTACATTGAGGCGCGGTTCGGCAATCTCAGCGTGGTGTCGTTTTATATCCCATCGGGTAGTTCGGGCGATGAACGTCAGGCGTTCAAGTTCAAGGTGATGGAGTGGCTCACGCCGCAGTTGCAGCAGTGGCGCGAGAGCGGGCGCGACTACGTTTTGTGTGGCGACTGGAACATCGTGCATACGCGAAACGACATAAAAAACTGGTCGTCGAACCAGAAGAATTCCGGCTGCCTGCCGCAAGAGCGCGCGTGGCTCGATCTGCTGTTCGGCGGGCAAGGCTGGGTCGATAGTTTCCGCGCGCTGAAACCCGATGCGGTCGAATACACCTGGTGGTCGAATCGCGGCCAGGCGCGCGCGAACAATGTCGGTTGGCGCATCGATTACCAGATCGTCACGCCATCTTTGCGTCAACGTTTGCAGAGCTGCTCGATCTATACCGAGCAACGGTTTTCCGATCACGCGCCGTACTTGGTTGACTACCGCATATGAGTCGGCCATGAGCGCCGCCACGGGCGGCGCCAGAACATCGGTCTGGACTGCGTTCGCGCAGCCCGCGGCGTGGACGATGTTTCTGTTCGGCTTCTCGTCAGGCTTGCCGTTCTTGCTGGTCGCCGGCACGCTGGCGTATTGGCTCAAGGAAAACGACATCCAGCTGAAAGACATCACGATGATCGCGAGCGCTGGCATGACCTACGCGCTCAAGTTCCTGTGGGCGCCGTTGCTCGATCATTGGCGTTTGCCGGGTTTCGCCCAGCTCGGTCAGCGACGCGGCTGGCTGTTGTTCGCGCAAACGGGCGTAGTGATCGGGTTGATCGCGATGGCGGCACTGACGCCCGCGCACATGTACGCGTTTGTTGCGGCCACGCTTGTTGTCGCGTTTTTCGGCGCGACGCAGGACATCGCGGTCGATGCGTATCGCATCGAAATCGCGCCGCTTGACGCGCAAGGCGCCCTGGTTGCGACCTATTCGTTGGGTTATCGCATCGCGCTGATCCTGGCCGGCGCGCTGGCGCTGATCTTGGCCGATCACATGCCGTGGGGCTGGGTTTACCTGGTGATGGCAGTCGCCATGATCATTCCGATTCTCGGCAATCTGTTCGCGCGCGAGCCGATTGTGGAGCGTTTGTTGCCGGCACGCTGGAGCGATGCGATGCAGTTGGCGATCATCGATCCGTTCGCGGATTTTTTTCGCCGTTACGGCTGGCATCTCGCCGCGGCGACATTGCTGTTCATCCTGTTGTTCAAGATTCCAGAGCAGGCCACGGTCGGCGGCATCATGAGTCCGTTTTATCGCGACATGGGTTTCAGCAAAACCGAAATCGGCGCGGTGACCAAGATCTATGGCGTATGGATCGGCATCGTCGGTGTATTTCTCGGTGGCGCGGCGGTCGCACGTTGGGGCGCATGGCGCTCGTTGTGCGCGTCGATCATTCTGTGCGGCAGCAGTAATTTGTTGTATCTGTGCCTGATCGCGCATCCGGGCGATCTCGTCGTGCTGACGGCGGTGATTTCCTGCGAGAACCTGACCCTGGGATTTCTCGGCCCGCCGACGGTTGCGTTCTTGTCATCGCTGGTGAATCGCAAACACACGGCGACGCAGTACGCGCTGTTGAGTTCGATGGTCAACCTGCCCGGCAAAGTGCTCGGTTTTTTCGCAGGCGGCATTGCCGCAGCGACCGGTTATGGTATGTACTTCATTATCACCGTGCTTGCCGTCGTGCCGACGGCGGCGTTATTCATTTATTTGTGGCCGCATTTCCGTGGCCTTGATGCTGTCGCCAGGCCAGAACGGAAGGTTTGACCATCTCGCCGATCATCTCGCGGCATTGATGTTTGCTTTTATCGGTGCGCATCTTCGTTAAAACTGCCAAGTGATGTTGCGTGTCGTAATTATTTCCATGTAGTCTTGCGCCGGCTTGTCGGCGCGATTGCACAGCACGAAATATCACCAGGGGATTGGGGTTGAAAAAAATATCGATGGCGGGCGTTTTGCGCGCGGGCTGTTTATTGGCTCTTGTTTCAATGCTGGCGGCGTGTGTTTCGGCGCCGCCGAAGCAGGCCTATAACCGCGAGGTAAATACGACACTCAAGCGTATCGATGTATTGCCGATGTTGAGCGCGGAAATCAGGCTGGATATTCTCAACAATCCGGGCTACAACTTTGGCTTGATCGGTCTGGCGATCGCGGAGGCGAACATGGCGCCGAAACGCAACTGGATCGAAGCGCAAGTCAGGCAGGGCAATTTCGATCACGTTGCAATATTCCGCGAGCGTCTCACCCAGGCGATGGCGGCCAAGGGTTATGAGCTGATCTGGCCGACCGCCACTCTCGAAGACGCAAAAAAACCTGCATCGCGTGACAAGTGGGGTTACCGTCAAAGTTATGCAGCCGATGCGAATGCCGAGGCGCAACTCGATCTGGCGATTCGTTATGTCGGTTACGCTTCTGCCGGCAGCAGTGACAGCGCGCCGTATCGCCCGACTGTCGCGCTTTCCGCGAAGCTGGTGAGTCGTGATGGCAAGACCGCGCTGATGGTCGATCAGATCATCTACAACCCGGTTTTCCCCAACAGCCAGTCGGCCATCACCATCAATGCGGATCCGGCTTACACTTATCCTGAATTCAACGCGTTGCAGGCATCGGGTGCCAAGGCGCTTGATGGTTTGCGCAAGGCGCTTGAAGGCACGGCGGACGAACTGGCCAAGCAATATTGATGCTGGCGCGCGTACACCCCGGATTTGTTGCCGCACTCACGTTGCTCGTGAGTACAGCGTTGCCAGGTTGCGTCGCCCAACTCGTGCGCACTGGCGTGGTTCGTTACACGACAACGACGGAGTGTGTCGACGCAGTATCTGCGCTGCAGCCACGTGCGATTCCTATGCCGGATAAAAACGACAGCCCGGCAGTTTTCGTGTTTGATTCAAGCAGCGTGTGTCTGCGTGACGCGCAAAACAACAGGCGGCCTGCGCTGCTGCTTTCGTTGTCCGATGTTTCGATTCCTGCGGAAATCCTGATCAGCTCCTCCGGCCGCGGCGAGGTCACGCTGGCGCCGGTGATCAGCGTGCTCGGCAAGGATTTCATCGAGCAATCGCGCTATCCGTTCGAGAGGTTTACAAAGCGCGGCACCGATTTTTCGATGTCCGTTTTTCTGAACGATGCGAGTCGGCAAGCGGCGTATTTGCTGATCGTTGCGGACGACGTCTGGCTGGGCAAGGACAATCTCACCGTGGCCGGTAAAAGTCAGACCACAGTATGGTCAACGGGTTTGGTCACGGGCGCTTATACCTCTGGATATGAAGCCCGACAGGTCTCCACATTTTCCGATCTGGGCAGCCTCAGCATCAAGCGGAAAAGCTACGCGCCGCCCCCGCTGGAAAAAACGCGCAACTAGTTTTTTTGCGAGCTGCTTGCGGCAGCTGTGCAACCAGTGCCAACAACGCTCAGGAATAGATTCCACCCAGCATGCGCGGTCCGCGCGCGCCGGTAACGGTGTCGATATTTGATACGGGTCGCGCTGCGATACGCTCGCGCGCGAGCCATGCAAACAGCATCGCTTCGACGAAATCAGGATCGACTCCAAGCGTAGCCACGCTGTCGACGCTCACCGGCGCCAGTGCGTCTGCGAGCGCTTGCAGCAATCGCGAATTGTGCACGCCACCGCCGCAAACGAAGACTTCCCGCGTATCGACTGCGTATGCGCGGATCGCGTCGGCAATGGTTTGCGCTGTCAGCTCCAGTAGTGTCGCCTGCACATCGTTCGCGGCAATTGTCAAACCATGCAGATGACCTTGCAGCCACGTCAGATGAAATACTTCACGGCCGGTACTTTTTGGTGGCGGCGCGATGAAGTACGGATCGGATTTGAGTCGTGCAAGCAGTTCAGGATCAATCTTGCCTGACGCCGCAAACGCGCCGCCGGCATCGTAGGGCTGGCCGAGATGCTGCTCTGCCCAGGCGTCGAGCAGACAGCTCGCGGGGCCGGTATCGAAACCCAATAGCGGCGCACGTTTCGCGCTGGCGAGTGGGTTGCCCGCAAGAATCGTGATGTTGGCAATACCGCCGAGATTGAGAACGACCCGCGGCGTCGCGTTTGGCGCGAACATCGCAGCATGAAATGCCGGAGCGAGCGGCGCGCCGTGGCCACCGGCAGCCATATCGCGACGGCGAAAATCCGCGACAGTGGAAATGCCGGTATGTTCGGCGATCAGATTCGGATCACCAAGTTGCAAAGTGTAGGGCTGCGCCAACAACGGCCGGTGGCGCAGTGTTTGTCCGTGTGAGCCGATCGCGCGAATCGCGCTGGCGGCCACGTTAGCCTTCTGCAACAGTGCATTCGCCGCCGCAGCAAACGCGTGAGCGATACGTCCATCGAGTTCACCAAGCTCATCGAGTGCCACGCGTCCATCGCCCTGCGCGAGGCGCAGGATTTGAGCGCGCAACGCAGCCGGATACGGATAAGTCAGGCTTCCGTGCAATTGGATCGTCGGCTCGAAGCTGACCAATGCGGCATCGATTCCATCCGCGCTGGTGCCGGAAATCAGGCCGAGATACAACGCGGACATTCGGTTTACCGGATTGTGCGAATTATTTGGCCGATGCCAGGCGCTGCGTCGATTCCAGCGAATGCAGGCGCGCGATCATCGGCTGGCTTTGCAGGCGGAAACGTGCGAGTTCGATGTTCGGCAACGGTTCGGCTTTCGGCAGGGTCACGGTGAGCGGATCGCGATGCTGCCCATCGATGCGAAATTCGTAATGCAGGTGCGGGCCGGTGGCGAGGCCGGTCATGCCGACAAAACCGATGGTCTGGCCTTGGCTCACATGCTGGCCTACCGCGATGCTGCCGAAGCGCGACATGTGGCCGTACAAAGTGCTGTAGTGACCATTGTGCTGCAGCACGACGACGTTGCCATAACCGTTCTGCCAGCCGCGGAATGCAACTTTGGCGTCGCCGGCGGCGCGCACCGGTGTGCCGATCGGTGCGGCGTAATCAACGCCCTGGTGCGCACGCATATAGCCGAGAATCGGATGCATGCGGCCGGTCGAGAACATCGAGGAAATTCGCGTGAATGCGACCGGTGTAAGCAGGAAAGTTTTGCGCAGCGGGCGACCGTCTTCGCTGTAATACATAGTGTTGCCTTCGCTATCGGTATAGCGAATCGCCGAATAGCGCTTGCCTTGATTGGTGAATGTCGCGGCGATGATGTCGCCATCGCGCAGACGGTCGCCTTCGCGATACATGTCGTCGTAGACCACGCTGAAGCTGTCGCCCTCGCGCAGACCGCGCAGGAAATCGATGTCGTAGCCGAGCGCATCGGCCAGCTTGAGCACCATCGCATCGCTGAGTCCGGCTTGCTCGCCTGCTTCGAACAACGAGCGCGTAATCACGCCATGACCGATATGGGTGCGGCGTTCCAGCGGTCGATTCAGGATCTCCTGCTGCCCGGCGTTGCTGCCAAGGCTGACGGTGACCCGGGTGTGATCGTCGCGATCGAATCGCACCGCGCTGACATGGCCGTCGGCGGCGGTATCAAATGCGAATTCGTCGCCCGGATGGATCTTGCGCAACGCGCTGGCGTTGTCGCGATTTCCGAGCACGGTCTGCAGCGCGGTGGCATCGACGCCGGCTTTCTGGAAGATATCGGATGCGTTCTGCCCCGATTGCACGCTGTAGATACGCCAGTTGTGCGCATCTGCGTCTGCTGTAGATGCCGTGGCATCGATCGAGTTTTCAAGCGCGGGTGGCAGCGCCAGGCTCACGGTCAATCGACTGCCGGCATCCGGCTGCGGTTGACGCATCGCGCTGGCCCAGTTCGGCATCACGATGCCTACCAGCACACACAATACGATGGCGACGCAGCCGAGGATCCAGTGTTCACGGCGCCACGAGATTGGTGTGGTCGCAACGTTCTGCAAAAACGTCCATGCCGACCAGCGCGAGTAAAAACGAAAGTGGCCGCCTTGCGCGCGGCGCCGCAGGGCGAGCCGTCTTGCATTGCGTCGAGTATTCGCGTTGCGAGCAGTCTGTTCGGTCACGTGTCGAAATCCGGCTAGTCGGGGCGTACCATAGCGGTCGGTTCGACAGCCGTCAACGCAAGGCGCCGCAAGGGTTTGCATGATTTCGCGGACTAACGAATAATTAACGTAAGCTGCGGTCGAGAACCGCTTTCCTTCGATTACACCCGCGTCGAATGACACCAGGAAAATCGGGTGCGTATCAGCGTCAACGAGGTAGACATGACCGAACTACAGAATGCGCTCGACCTGATCGGTCGTGGTGCCGAAGAAATCATCAAGCATGAAGATTTGCTCGCGCGCCTCAAGCTCGGTCGTCCGTTGCGAATCAAGGCCGGATTCGATCCGACCGCGCCGGATCTGCATCTCGGTCATACCGTGTTGCTGAACAAGATGCGCCAGTTTCAGGAACTCGGTCACCAGGTGATTTTCCTGATCGGCGATTTCACCGGCATGATCGGTGATCCGACCGGCAAGAACGTTACGCGCAAACCACTTACGCCCGAGGAGATCGCCGCCAACGCGCGCACCTATGAGGCGCAGGTCTACAAGGTGCTCGATCGCGAACGCACCGAGATTCGTTTCAACTCCGAGTGGTTCGGCAAGATGACGGCTGCGGACATGATCAAGCTCGCGGCCAAACACACCGTGGCGCGTATGCTGGAGCGCGACGATTTCGACAAGCGTTACAAGGGCGGTCTGCCAATCGCGATCCACGAGTTTTTGTATCCGCTGGTGCAGGGCTACGATTCGGTGGCGTTGAAAGCGGATGTCGAACTCGGCGGCACCGATCAGAAATTCAACCTCTTGGTTGGTCGGCAACTGCAAGAAGACTCGGGTCAGCTGCCACAGATCGTATTGACGATGCCGTTGCTCGAAGGGCTCGATGGCGTCAACAAGATGTCCAAGTCACTCGGCAACTATATCGGCATCAATGAGCCGGCGAATGAGATCTTCGGCAAGACGATGCGCTTGTCGGACGATTTGATGTGGCGCTATTTCGAGCTGTTGTCGTTTGCCAAATCGACCGCGGATATCCAGCGCATGCGTGCCGAGGTCGCTGGCGGTCTGCTCAATCCGCGCGATTGCAAGATGGATCTGGCCGCGGAACTGGTGGCGCGATTCCATGATCGGGCGGCGGCGGCCGCATCGGTGCAGCACTGGCATGAAGTGGTGCAAGGCGGTGGCGTGCCGCAGGACATCGTGGCGCAGGACATTGCCGTGCCGGCGGAAGGTTTGCGTCTCGGCGCCTTGCTCAAGGCCGCCGGCTTGGCGCCGAGTACATCGGAAGCGACGCGCAAGATCGGCGAGCGTGCAGTGCGCGTGGATGGCGATGTGGTTGAAGATCGAGAGCGCGTGTTTGCAGCCGGCGCCGAGCATTTGTTGCAGCTCGGCAAGCGCGGTTTTGCACGCGTGCGCTTGATCGCCGCTTAAAAATTTCGATTTTCTAAAATATTCCTTTGCAAATTTGAAAGTGTCGGCTAGTATTCGCGGCCCTGCAGAGGAGCGGCATCGAAGGCGGGTTGAGTCGATGCGAATTGCGGGTGGAGTTTGGTAGGC
>JAYVLO010000046.1:0-4608 GCA_043759455.1 Pseudolysobacter sp. | reverse complement strand
GTTCTGCGTCGCCGGACTGCCGACGCCGTTCGTTGCGGTCAGTGCAAGCGGATAATTGCCCGACGTACCTGCTGCCGGCGTGCCCGACAAGGTGGCCGTGCCGCCGCTACCGGGCGTGAAAATCACGCCGCTCGGCAATACGCCAGACTCGCTGATCGTTACGTTCGGTGTGCCGGTGCTGGTGATGCTGAAACTGCTCACCGAGCCGACGTTGAAGGTGGCCGTATTGGCGCTGGTGATCGTCGGCGCCTCATTCACCTGCAAGGTGACAATGCCGTCGGAGGTGCCCTGGCTGTTGCCGATGCGATAGAGGATGGTGTAGGTGCCTGCCGTGGTCGGCGCGCCGAGGACAAAACTGCCGTCCGCGTTCAAAGTCAAGGCGGCGCCGCCCAGTGTGCCGCTCGCGGCCACGCCGGGCGTGTTGTCGGTCACCGAACCACCGAGACTGCCGCCACCGTAGGAACTCATCGTGGCAGGCGGCGCGCCGAGCTGGTCGTTACTCAACACGCCGGATGCGCTGATGTTCAGACCCGTACCGACGCTGGTCGTATAACTATCGGCAACGGCGACCGGACCGGCGAC
Organism: Pseudolysobacter sp.; assembly: GCA_043759455.1. GTDB lineage: Bacteria > Pseudomonadota > Gammaproteobacteria > Xanthomonadales > Rhodanobacteraceae > Pseudolysobacter. The sequence continues at coordinate 4,026 of JAYVLO010000046.1, read as the reverse complement.
CACGGTAAACGTGACCGTTGCTGTGGAAGTACCGCCGGAATTGGTCAGCGTGTAGGTGAAACTGTCGCTGCCCGTGTAAGCGGCGGTCGGCGTATAAGCGAAGCTGCCGTCGGCGTTTAGTGTCAGCGCCCCATGTGTCGGAGCGGTGTGTGCGCTGATCGTCGCGCTGTTGATCGTATCGTTGTTCAGCACACCCGGCGCGGCGATGGTCAGCGTGATGCCGGCTGATGCGGTGTAGCTATCGCTAACCGTGATCGGCGGACTCAGCGCGTTGACGTTCGCAACGTCGACACGGAAAAAGATATTGCCGGTTTGAGTGGCCGCAAAAAATGCGCGCAAGTCGATCGCAGCCTGGCCGCTGGTGGAATCGCCGGCCGGATCGCTAGCGATCGGCGAATAGCCGATCCAGTCACCGACCTGGCCGTCGCTGACGAATGTACCCGCCCACGCGATACCGCAGATCAGCATGAGCATGGCGGCGAAACGACGCATGCGCCGACGTGCCGCGCGCGCACCGATAAAAACAACGAGTCCGATCAGCAACAGCAGGGCTGGAATACCGAATGTCGGGATCGGCTGGGCCGGTGCACTCGGCTGGATGGCGCCGGGCGTGAACAGGATGGGCGCGCCATTGAGCGCGCCGTTTGTGCTGAGCAATACATCGTCGCCGATATCGCTCGTGCCGACGACATACAATCGCATGGCGCCGGTATTAGCGCCTTGCACCGCCGCCAGCGTATCGTTCAATTCGACCACCGACGCGCCGGCGAGTCCGTTACCCAACCCGACGGGGTAACCGCCGCCAATGACGGTGCCGGCACCGAACGTACCGCCGGAGCAGGTTTCTCGCGTCACCGTGACTACGCTGGGAGAAACGCCCGCATTGACCGTCGCCTGCAGATGGACTTCAGCACCGCTGATGGTTCCACCGGGGAAGACAACATTGCAGCCGGTACCGGCGCTGTTGTCCGAGTCGATATAGACACTGTAGTTATACGTTTGCGCAGCAGCCGGCACGAACGCCGTCAGCACAAACAACGAAGCCGCAAGCAGCGACTCGATAATTCGCTTATTCATTATCCAGCTCCCTGAACGCTATCTGCCTAACCCCGATCCTTTAGGCATTAGCGGACGATACCACTAAAATTTTGCAATTTGTAACCTTTGCCCTCGAAAAATTTCAACGCGTGAAAAATGACTGCATCTCGCCCACGATTCTTACTAAACTACAAAAATGACTCGACAGATTACTCCGGCGATATTTCGTTTTCGGTTGTTGCTCGGTCCAGAAGCGGGATTCGGTCCGGGCAAGGCGGATTTGCTCGAGGCTATTCACGCCTGCGGCTCCATCGCCGCCGCCGGTCGCAACCTGGGCATGAGTTACAAACGCGCGTGGCAACTCGCCGAAGAGTTGAATCGCTGTTTTCGCGGACCATTGATCGAAGCAAGCAAGGGCGGCAGCGGCGGCGGCGGCGCCCAGCTCACGCCATTGGGACTGGATATCGTTGCGCGTTTCCGTGCCATCGAAGCCAAATCCGCGGCCTTGCTCGCCAGGGAGTTGCGCGCTTTCGGACGACTAGTGCGCGCTCCCGACGACACTGGTTGAATCGCATGACAAACATTCCGCACACCGAACATCGCTGCAAACAATACTGCCTCGCTTGATCGACATCATGGCAATATGGTCAACCGACTATAACGAGCCGCGCTAGACCATGTCCGCCAAATATTCCAATGTGCTTTCGCGCTGCAGCCTGCTGCTGACGTTGGCCTTGCTGCCGCGCGCATCGGTCTTTGCCGCAGAAGAACTGACCATTTCCGCCGCCGCGAGCCTGTCGAATGCCTTTGGCGATATCGCCAGGATGTTTGAAGCAAAACATCCTGGCGACAAGGTCATCCTCAACTTTGCCGCATCCGATGTATTGCTGAAACAGATCGAGCAAGGAGCGCCCTCCGATGTGTTTGCCAGCGCAGATGAAATCACGATGGATCGCGCCGCCAGCGCGCAACGGATCGATATTTCCACGCGCACGGATTTCGCCGGCAATACGCTGGTGCTGATCGTGCCGAGCAGCACCACACAACCACTGAAAAACTTGAGCGCGCTGCAGGCGGAATCGTTCAAGCACATCGCGATCGGCAATCCCGCCAGCGTTCCGGCCGGGCGTTATGCCCAAGCGGCATTGATCGAGCAAAATCTGTGGCGGCCGCTGCAGGCGAAACTCGTGCTCGCGCAAAACGTGCGTCAGGCGCTGGATTACGTCGCACGCAACGAAGCCGATGCAGGATTTGTCTACGCCACCGATGCGGCGACCCAATCCGAAAAAGTGCATGTTGTTTTGACCGTACCAACCACGACTGCGATCAGCTATCCGGTCGCGATGGTCAGCGCCTCTACCCATGCGGCGCTGGCACACGAATTCATCGCGACGTTGAAATCCGCCGAGGCCCAGGCAATCCTCAAACGTTCCGGTTTCGGGCTGCCGAACTGATCCATGTCCGCAGCGATACTCACACCGCTATTGCTAACGTTTCAGATCGCTGCTATCGCGACCGCGCTCGCACTGTTTTTTGGCGTGGCGATGGCGGCATTGCTTGCGCGCGGCAAGGGTTTTTTGCGCGATCTGATCGAAGCGGTCTTGACCTTGCCGCTGGTATTGCCGCCGACCGTGCTCGGTTATTACCTGCTGGTTTTGCTTGGGCGCGAAGGTCTTGTCGGCGGCTGGTTGCAGCAGTTCGGCATCCATCTGATCTTCACCACGACCGGCGCCGTGATTGCCGCAAGCGTGGTGGCATTTCCGATGGTGTTACGCGCCGCGCGCGCCGCGTTTGCCGATGTCGATCCGCAACTCGAAAATGCCGCATGCACACTCGGCGCAAATCCGTTCGCGGTATTTCTCGGCATCACCTTGCCGCTGGCATGGCGCGGCGTGATGGCCGGCGCGCTGCTCGCGTTTGCGCGTGCGATGGGCGAATTCGGTGCGACCCTGATGGTCGCCGGCAGCTTGCCTGGACGCACGCAAACCTTGTCGATTGCGATCTACGAGGCGGTCATGGCCGGCGACGATACGCAAGCGCACACGCTGGTGCTGGCCGCGCTCGCCAGCAGTTTTCTGATACTGCTGCTGGCCGCGCAGTTGCTGCAGCGCGCGCCGCGCCAACGCGGTGCATGAGATGCGCATTCGCCTCGATATCGAAAAACATCTGCGCGCCGACAAGCGCGTATTTCATCTCGATCTGCAGCTGCAAAGCGATGCCGACGTCACCGTGCTGTTCGGCCCGTCCGGCAGCGGTAAAACCCTGAGCTTGCTCAGCATCGCCGGCCTGCTCACCCCCGAGCGCGGCCTGATTGAAATCAATGGACGTATCCTGTTCGACAGCCAGCGCCGAATCGATCTAGCAACGCGCCGGCGCCGCACCGGCCTGGTATTTCAGGACTACGCCTTGTTCCCGCATCTGAGTGTCGCCGAAAACATTGCCTACCCGCGTCGTACCGGCTGGTTTCCGCATCGTCGTGGCGCTGCGAGTTTGATCGGCGACTTGCTCGATGCATTTGCGCTCGGCGAATTCGCCGACAGTTATCCGCAACAACTTTCCGGCGGACAGCGCCAACGAGTCGCACTCGCCCGCGCGCTCGCGGCGCAACCGGAACTGCTGCTGCTCGACGAGCCCTTTGCCGCGCTCGACGCGCCGTTGCGCGCGCGCATGCGCATCGAACTCGCGGCGATGCGCGCGCGCTTCAACATTCCGATGATCGTGATCACCCACGATCCCGACGACATCGCCGCACTCGGCGGCACCGTCATCCGCATGGATGCGGGACGCCATTTGACGGCGTGAAGCGCCTCGGTACCGGCGTAATTTTTGACGCCTGCGCTTGAGCACCTTTAATCTGCAAACACGCGCGCCGATACGCCGCAAACGGCGATGCTGGGCTGCACTGTTTGCATCACGAGTGAACGGATTATCCGATGACGCGGGATCTGACCACCCTGCTGAGGGTTGCCGGCGATGGACAAGCGGCGG
>JAYVLO010000045.1:0-60569 GCA_043759455.1 Pseudolysobacter sp. | reverse complement strand
GCCGCACCAGCAACATATCGTCCGCATTCAGCACGAGCACACCACTCGAATCGAGCGTGTGCGCGACCACGAGCTTGACCTCGGCGAGCGCGGCGAGATCGTGGATGCCGTATTCACCGAAATGATCGACGCTGACATTCGTCACGACCGCGACCTGCGCACGCGAAACACCCAGCCCACGGCGCAGAATGCCGCCGCGTGCGGTTTCGAGAATTGCCAGTTCGACGTCGCGATGACGCAGCACGGCGCGCGCACCGGCAGGCCCGGAATAATCGCCGGCCTCGATATTTTCCGCACCTATCACCAAGCCATCGGTCGAGCTGTAGCCCACCTTCCCGCCATGCGCGCGCGCCATCGCCGCGAGCAGCCGCACCGTCGTGGTCTTGCCGTTTGATCCGGTGATCAATGCGAGCGGAATATCGTGCAAACCGCTCCAGGCGATGGCATCGGCCGCGGGCGGATCAGACAACGGCCAGCGCATCGATCCCGTACCGAGACCAATCGAGAGTTCCTCTTCATCGAGCAGCACGGTGAGTTGCCGCAAAGCCGCGGCGCGCAACAACGCATCGAGTTTCGGATTGTGTTCGCGAGCGGAAAACGCACGCAGCGTATGCAGTGCGGAATCCTCATCCCATGCCGCCGCATGACCGGGTGCATGGAACGTTTCGCGGCGCGCTGCCGCGATGCTTGCGAGCCACGCCCATTCGTTGACTTCGGTCGCGCTGAACAACTGATCGACCGGCGCACTCAAGGCCAGCGATGCGCCGCTGGCATGCACGCGCCACAACACGTGGCCGTCCGGCCAGCCGAGCTGCGCGCGCACACGTTCGACGCGCGTTTTCCACGCACGCAACAGCGTTATATCGGGAATCTCGCCGACGCTTTCGAGCACCGCGCCGACGGTATCGAAGTACAGGTTGAATCCGGTGAGGCGCCGTGAATCCTCGAAACTGACGACGGGTTGGATGTTCAGTCGTCGCTCTCCCGCGACAAATGGATACCGCGTTCGTCGCGCACCACGCCACCCATCGCGGCGAAGCTGGATTCGTCGAACGCCGGCTCGCTCAGCGGCGCAGATTGTGCTGTCGGCATGACTGCAGCGGCGCGCGTTTCGGGCGCGCCGACCGCGCGGAATTTGATGATCTGTTTCCACGAGCGCACCAGCGCATCGGCAAACACCAGCAACAGATCGCCGGGCTGGCCCATATGCAATGCGGCATCGATGGCTTCCTGTTCATCGGGAATGATCGAGATCGCATCCTGCGCTACGCCCGCGGCGAGCAATGCACGCGACTGGATGCGCGGCACTTCGTCGCCGTCGCGGCCACGCCGCGAATCATCGCGACGGCAGATGTAATGATCGAATCGGCCGGCAACCGCATCGGCGATCGCGACCAGATCTTCATCGCGCCGATCGCCCGGCCCGGCCAGCACAACAATGCGCCGGCCGGTGACATCGAGCCGTTGCGCGAGATCGGTCATCGCCGCCACCGCATGTGCATTGTGGCCGTAATCGAACAGCACCTTGAACGGATGTTCGTTGAACACGTTCATGCGCCCCGGCGCCTGGAAAAACGTGGTATCAAACGTGCGCAGTCCCTGGCGGATCGCATCGAGCTTGATGCCGAGCGAAAACGCCATTGCCGCGGCGACCATCGCGTTCTGCACGTTATGCAGCGCGCGGCCTTCGAGTGTCGCTGGAATCAGGTGCGTCCACAGCAGCGGAATGTGACTGCCCTTGTCGTACAGCGTGATCATCTGGCCGTTCACACCGGCCTCGAGCGCGCACGCGCGGCCGCCCGCGCGGATGTGCTCGCGCACGAGGCCGTGCTGCGGATTCATCGTCACGTAGCACAGGATTTTCGCGTCGGTATAACCGGACATTTTCAGCACCAGCGGATCGTCGGCGTTGAGCACGGCGCAATCCTGCGCGACCTCGACCACGATGCGTTTCAGCTCGGCAAGCTGTTCGAGCGTATCGATGCCTTTCAGGCCGAGATGATCGGACTGCACATTCAGCACCGCACCGACATTCACCTTCGGCACGCCCATGCCGGCGCGCAGCAATCCGCCACGCGCGGTTTCGAGCACGGCGATATCGATCTGCGGATCGGACAGCACCATACGCGCCGACACCGGCCCGGTCATGTCGCCCTCGACCGTACGCTGCCCGTCGATATAGACGCCATCGGTGGTGGTCAATCCGGGCGTGTAGCCGCCCATCTTGGTGATGTGCGCGAGCATGCGCGCGGTGGTGGTCTTGCCATTGGTGCCGGTGATCGCAGCGATCGGCACCTGCGATGGCGCGCCTGGCGGAAACAGCATTTCGATGACCGGGCCGGCGGCATCGCGCGGCGTGCCTTCGCTCGGACTCACGTGCATGCGGAAACCCGGCGCGGCGTTCACTTCGCAAATACCGCCACCGATGATGCGGTAACTTTCGGCGATGTTCGACGACAGAAAATCGACGCCGCCGACGTCGAGCCCGATCGCGCGAATCGCGCGCACCGCCATGTCGCGATTGTCTGGGTGGATGATGTCAGTGACGTCGGTCGCGGTGCCGCCCGTGGACAGATTCGCGGTCGAGCGCAGGTAGACGATTTCATCAGCCGGCGGCACCGAGTCGGCGGTGTAGTTCATCCGATCCATCATCATTTGCGCCTGCGCATCGAGCTCGATGCGCGTCAGCACTTTTTCATGGCCAATGCCGCGGCGCGGATCCCGATTTACCGCATCGACGAGCTGCGCGATCGTCTGTTTGCCATCACCAACGACATGGCCCGGCGTGCGTCTTGTTGCGGCGATCAGTTCGCCGTTGACCACAAGCAAACGGTGATCGTCGCCGGTGATGAAATTTTCGACGATCACCGAACGCGAGTGCTCGCGAGCAGCGCTGAATCCGGCGCTGATTTCCTCATCGGTGGTGAGGTGAATCGAAATACCGCGCCCATGATTACCGTTGTAAGGCTTGGTCACCACCGGCAAGCCGAGGCGATGCGCGGCACGCAACGCGGCTTCTTCCGTTTGCACCAACTCCTGCTTCGGCACGGGCAAGCCGAGCGAGGCGAGAATCTTGTTGGTTTCTTCTTTGTCGCTGGCGAGCTCGACGGCGATATGCGGCGTGCGTCCGGTGATCGTGGCCTGGATGCGCTGCTGGTACTTGCCGTGACCGAGCTGAATCAAGGATTGATCGTTGAGCCGCAACCACGGGATGTTGCGCTCCTCGGCGGCACGCACCAATGAAGCGGTCGATGGCCCGAGCGCACGGCGTTGCGCGTAGCGAATGAATTCATCGCGCGCCGTCGGCCATTGCCAGCCTTCGGGCACACTCGAACGCGGCTGCAATTCGGTCGGCAACAACGACGACAAAAGTCTTACCGCGAGTTCCCCTGCGGCAATGCCTTCCTCTTTTTGCGCGTATTCGTAAACCACCGAATATACGCCGGGTTTGTCGGTGCTGCGGGTCTTGCCGAAGGTGACTTCCTCGCCCGCCACGTTCTGTAATTCGATCGCGACGTGTTCGAGCACATGGCCGAGCCACGTGCCCTCGCCTTCGCGCATGCGACGGATGAATCCGCCCGGTTCGCGATACGAACAACCATGTTCGGCGAGGCCCGGCAATGCCGCGACCAGGCCATCGACGAAGGCCGGGCCGAGTCGCCCGGTCGGCCATGCTTCGAGTTCGGCGAGATCCAGTTCAAGCCGTATGACCGGGAAATGCGCGTGTACCGAAGGGCCGACGAATACGGAACGATCGAGTATGCGCATGGATTTTTTTCCTGATGATTCTGCGAATTGGCGAATGGCGTCTGGATGGCTAAACGGATTTGTCGCGATTGCGCTAATGCGTCTGCTTGCGCGCGATCAGCGTGCCGGCCGAGGCGGTGCGCGTCTGCAGGTTGAAGGTCGCGCCGGGGATCAGAATATGGATGGTCAAGCCGAGCAGGCAAACCGGATCTTCTTCGTCGGCTTGCGCCATCGATGAAAACTGCAGGTTGCCGGCGTCGACCACGGTCACCGATCCGCTGCCTTCGACTTCAAGCGTGTTGTCGGGGCGGATGAACGCGGCGGTATCTTCATCGAGGCCGATGCCGACCGCATACGGATTGTAGGCGAGCGCGGCGAGCAGCCGGCCGAGCCGATCACGCTGGCGAAAATGCTGGTCGATCACGAACCGATTGGTCAGCCCGAGACCCGGCGCAAGCCGCACGCTGCCGGCGGTCGGCGACGAGCCTTCCTTGCCGAACGCGATCATGTGCTCGCTCAGGATGCTCGCGCCCGCGCTGGTGCCGCCGACGTGCACACCGCTCGCGTTTCGCGCGCGTATCAGCTGCGCGATCGGCGTGCCGCCGAGCATCGTCGACAGGCGCAGCTGGTTGCCGCCCGTGAAAAAAATCCCACTGGCCTCACCGATGCGCTGCAGACGATTACCTTCTTCGGCATCGCGACGTGTGTCGAAATCCAGTGCGGTGACGCGGCCGACACCGAGTTCGGTGAAGATGCTTTCGTAACGCGAACCGGTATCGCTAAGCTGGCTCGCGGTTGGGATCACGACGATATCCGCATCTGCGCCACCGCACAGCGCGACAAAACGTTCGAGGATGCGCGGATCGTTTTCTTTTTCCTCGGCGCCACCGATGGGAACGATCCATCCCCGTTGCTCGCCGTCGGGGATTCTGCTGGGACTCATGATCTACTCGTGTTGTTGCATCGAATGTTGCATATCAACACGGATGGTCTGGTTACTGCAACGGTCTGGATATTTGCAAAGGGAACAGCGACTTTGCTTCAGCTCAATCCTCGAACATTCCGCGACGCATGATCTTGCCGCCGCGCACATGCACAACGCCGCGCGCGGTCACGGTGTGCGCATTTCCGGCAGCATCCAGCGCCACCAGATCGGCATCGGCGCCGACCTGGATTCGACCTTTGCTCGAAAGACGCAGCAGCCGCGCGGGATTGCTGGTGAACGCCGGCAGCGCCTGCGGCAACCACAATCCGCGCGCGAGCAATTCGTTCAACGTGGCGAGCAATGCGCCGGGTGCGCCGACATCCATATGGGTAACATGGCCATCGCCATCGAAACACGGCAGGCAGCCACCGGCATCCGAGCTGATCGTCACGCGTTCGCTTGGCGCGCCGCTGTCGAGATAACGCAGCAGGGCATCGGCGGCGCTCCACGCGTCTTCGCCCTCCTCCACCGGGAATGCGGTGATGTCGATGCTGCAGCCGCGTTGCGCGAGACCCAGCGCCTCCTCAAAAAGCGCCTTGCGCCGATTGACATGGGTCGGATTGAAAACGCGCGGCGGCAATTCGCTTTGATCAAGCGCCTGGCGCACGAGTTCGAGTCCACGCGCACCATCGCCGAGATGCAGATGCACGATGCCGGCCTTGCCGGTCATGAGGCCGGCGACATGCACTTCTGACGCGAGGCGCAACAATTCGTCGAGCGTCGGCTGGCTTGATCGATGATCGCTGATCGCGATTTCGCCGACGCCGATGAGCGCCTCGATGAAAACGATATCGCTGCGCACGCTGCCGGTCAACGTCACCGGCGGCACGTGATAACCGCCGGTGTAGGCGTAGGCGCTGAGGCCGAGTTCGCGCAACGCATATGTTGCAGCGAGCAGTTCGCGCGGTCCGCGCGCGACATCGTCGGTGCCGAGCAAACCGATGACCGTGGTCACGCCCGAACGCGTGAAATACGACAGCCCGACGGCCGGCACACGCGAGTGGAATCCCGCCTCGCCACCGCCGCCGGTGACATGCACGTGGCCGTCGATCAATCCGGGAATCAGACGCTGACCGTGCAGGTCGATCGCCTCGATCGCGAGTATTGCCGGCAAGTCGGGCACGTCGCTGCCAATCCATAAAATCCGACCGCCGCCGAGCAGCAGATTTTGCAAACCGAGCGCTTCGGGCGCGAACACATCGGCATTACGCAGCAGCAACATGGGCGTTACGCCGGTCGGCAAATCGCTCACTCTTTGTAGATCGCGATGTGCGTGGTGCCGTCGCGATCGACCCAGCCGCGGAACATGCCATCGGTGTTGAACGGCGTGGCATAGTTGCCGTGCGCATCAAGCGCGATCGCCCCGCCATCGCCGCCGAGTTTCGGAATCAGGTTGAGGATCACGTCATCCGCCGCCTTGCCGATCGCATCACCGCGATACGCCACGCGAGCGCAGATTTCGTGCGCGGCCACGGTGCGGATATAAAACTCGCCCCAGCCGGTGCCCGACACCGCGCATTTGTCGTTCGCATACGTGCCTGCGCCGATGATCGGCGAATCGCCGACACGACCCCAGCGTTTGTTGGTCATGCCGCCGGTGGAGGTGCCCGCGGCGAGATGTCCGGCATGATCGAGCGCGACCGCGCCGACCGTGCCGAAATGTGGCGCGGCGATAGCGGCATGAGTCTTCGCCGCTTCTTCCTTGAGCGCCTGCTGCAGTTGCTGCCAGCGTTCTTCGGTGCGGAAATACGACGGGTCGACCAGCGCCATGCCGATGCTCTTGGCGAACACTTCGGCGCCGTCGCCGGTGAGCATTACATGCACCGATTTTTCCATCACCGCGCGCGCGAGCAGGATCGGATTCTTGATGCGATGCACGCCGGCCACCGCTCCGGCGCGCAAGGTGTGACCTTCCATCAGCGCGGCGTCCATCTTGTTCTTGCCGTCGTGATTGAATACCGAACCGCGACCCGCGTTGAAGTTCGGATCGTCTTCGAGAATCGTGATCGACTTGCTTACCGCATCGAGGCTCGTGCCGCCATCCTTGAGCACGGCGTAGCCGCTTTTCAGCGCGAGTTCGAGCCCCGCACGCGCAGCTTTTTCCTTGGCCGGCGTCATTTCTGCGCGCACGACGCCAGCGCCGCCGTGGATGACCAGCACGACGGGGGTATCGGCGCACGCGGATAACGAAGTCAGGCTCATGGCGATGGCACTCAGGCAGAGCAGCAGGGAATTTTTCATGGCAGCACCGAATCGATCAGGATTCCAAGTATAGCCACGCGGTCGCGGGCGTAACATCGGTCATTGGTCAGGCATCGGCCATAATGCGCGAAGGATTTCGGTATCACGCATCGACCGGCTGCGGACGCGGGAACTGCACCGTGACTATCGTGCCAACGCCAAGCTGACTCTGGATATCGAGCTTCCAACCGAAGCGATCCGACAGGCGCTTGACGATGGTAAGGCCGACACCGTTGCCGCCACGGCTGCTGCGCCCGGCACGGAAATACGGTGTGAATATCTTGCCGAGTTCTTCGGCGTTCATGCCCACGCCGGTGTCTTCGATGCGCACGAAATCCGCCCCGATGCTGACGATTACACGACCGGCATCGGTGTAGGTACACGCGTTGCGCAGCAGGTTGCCGAGCAATACCGACAACACTTTCGGCGAGGCGTGTAGCGCGAAGGAATGATCTTCCTGCAGACTGAGTTCCACCGGCGTGTTTTCCAGCAACAACTCGGCGCGTTCGACTTCATCGCGCACGACGTTGTTGACGACAAAATCTTCTTCGGGCAGACCGGTATCGCCTTCGCGCGCGAGTATCAGAAAGGATTCGATCAGCGCTTCCATCTCGCGCACCGAACGCTTGATGCGGATCGCGGCGCGGCGCGCAAACGGTGATTGCCCGTCCTCCTCCACCAACACGTCGGCGGCGACCTTGAGCACGGTCAGCGGGCTGCGCAATTCATGGCTCGCATCACGCGTGAAATTGCGTTCGCGCTCGACGAAGGATTCAATGCGCGTGGCGAACCCATGCAACGCACGTGCGAGGGTTTCGACCTCGCCATCGAGATCGCTACTGAGATTGCCGGGATCGAGTGCTTCGAGATCGGGCTTTTTTGGATCCCACGTGCGCACTGCATTGGCCAACCCAATCACCGGCGACAATGCATGCCTGGATGCGCGATAGGTAAGCCACGTGGTGATGTAGATGATCAGCAACACCACGATCAACGGCACGAAGCCGAACAGGAACGCGAGCCGCCCGACCTGCTCCTGGTGGAAAATCAGAAACAGCTTGCCGACTTCGCCTTGCTCGACGTAGATCAAATCGTCGCTGCTGGAATTCTCGCGATGGTAAAATCCGGTGTCCATTTCGCGGATTTTCTCGGGCAGGGTTTCTTTGCCCTGCCCCTCGCGTAACAGATACGCCGACATGTTGTAGGTATCTGGCGGCGCCGCACTCGGGTTGCTGCGCAAGCGTTGCCGATAATACGTGGCCTCGGCCTGCAATGCGTGTTTGATCAGCACGTTTTCCAGCACCATCGCCGCGCCGTAGACACCGAGCACGGTGGCGAAACTGATCGACGCCACTTGCAGCACAAACGCCGTGCGGATCTTGCGGCGCAGGCCGCTTTTACTGCGCATGGCGGTAGTCTCGATGGATTTTATGCGCTCTCGTTTTCGACACTTTCGGCGTCGAGATCCGCCAGTCGATAACCTGCGCTATGGATCGTATGCAGCAGGGTTTTCTGGAACGGCTTGTCGATTACCTTGCGCAGGTTGTAGAGATGGCTGCGCAAGGTATCGGAATCGGGCAACAGGTCGCCCCAGACTTCACGCTCGATATCGCGCCGGCTGACCACCCGCGGTGATTCGCGCATGAGAATGCTCAGCAATTTCAAGCCGATCGGCGAGATCACGAGATCCTGTCCACCACGCGTCAGGCGCAGCGTGGCGGTATCCAGCACGAGATCACCAACCTTGAGAACTTCCGCGCTGACCTGCCGGCGTTCGCGACGAATCAGCGCACGCACACGCGCTTCGAGTTCGCGAATTTCAAACGGCTTGACCAGATAATCGTCGGCGCCCGCGTCCAGCCCGATCAGCTTGTCGTCGAGCGTATCGCGCGCCGTCAGCATCAGCACCGGCGTGGATTTTTTACCGTCGTGGCGCAATTTGCGACACACCTCCAAGCCGTCCATTCCCGGCAGCATGAGATCGAGGATGATCACGTCGTAGCTGTTGGTCATGGCCAGGTGCAGGCCGGTCACACCGTCGGCGGCGTAATCCAGACTGTAACCACGGCTTTCGAGAAATCCGCCGGCCATTTCCGCGATGTCGCGGTTGTCTTCGACCAGCAGAATAAATCCGGCAAGTTCTTCGCGTTGCTTCATCGATACACTCCTAGTAGCGAACCAGCTTTCGGCACAATACGCCTTGAGCTTCACACAAAATCCTACAGCAAAACGCTTTTATCGCGACAACTATTTTATCTGCTCGGCCGATGTCGAATATGACACGCTGCAAACGGACGATCACGGCTGAGAATCAGCTCACGATCCGCACAACAGCTCCCGAAAAGCGCCACGCTCACAAATAGCCTACATCGTTTCTTGTACAAATCGTGACTAAGTCAAAAAGGTCACTGCGGCATGATCCCCAATTCATCCAACGCCACCGGTCCGGAGGATTTCGACGAGATCCTGGTCGCACTGATCACGCGGTTGCAGGCGCATGATGAAACCGCGCTTGCTGAAATCTACGATGGCACCGTGGCCAAGGTGTACAGCGTGATATCGCGGATCATGCATATCGCCGCCGATGCCGAAGAAATCACATGTGATGTCTACCGCCAAATTTGGCAGAACGCGCACCGTTACGAGCGCGAACGTGGCACACCACTGGCGTGGATTCTCGTGATCGCACGGAGTCGCGCGCTGGATCATCTGCGGCGTCAGCGCGCGCGAGGAGGCGATCAGTTGCATCCAGTTAGTCCTGAGCTCGCGTATACGGAAAGTGAAGACCAACCGCTGGACGAATTCACTTCCCTATCACAGGAAAAATCCTTGATCCTTCTCGCCCTACAACAATTGCCCACAATTCAACGCCGCCTGATCGGCCTGGCGTTTCTCGAAGACGCCTCGCATCAGGAGATCGTGCAGCGCACCGGCATGCCGCTCGGCACGGTAAAATCGCATATTCGGCGCGGTCTGATCGCACTCAAACAGCAATTGCAGAAAGTTGGCCTCGAACATGGCGCCGCGTAAACCCTCCAGCAGCGACGTTATCGATCAGGTTACGCTCAGGCTGCTCGCGGAGGTGTTGAAGCCGCTGCCGCTGAGTACGGAGTTGCAATCGCGCATGCGCGCCCGTGTGCTGGCTGATGCGAAAAAACCGCATACCGAAGTGGTACTCGCCGAGGAAGGTGAATGGAAACCATTGCTGCCTGGCATCACAATCAAGACGCTACGCCTGGATCGCGAAAAAGGCACGCAGACATCATTGTGGAAACTCGAATCCGGCTCGCGCGTGCCGCCGCATCCACACAACAAGGAAGAGGAATGCATGGTCATGCAGGGTTACGTGCTGCATGACGGCCAGCGTTATGCGGCGGGCGATTTTTTGTTCGCACGGCCCGGCGTGGTGCATGGTGATTTTTTTGCACCCGAGGGCGCGGTGCTGATGATTCGTAGCGAGCTGGTGCCGGATGCTGCGATACTCGCGCAACTTGCGAATGGGCGTTAGGGCTTATGCTGACGAAAAGTTTCATTTTTGCGTTTGGGATTTCTTTTGGCGCTGCCGCTGCCGCGCAGACTGCCACCATTTTTCTGCTCGATCACTCGAACCAAGTCGCACAGTCTCTTGCCCCTGAAGCAAAAGGTCATTTCGTGTTTAATCCGCGCGCAAACTGTGAGATCACACTTGATCTTTACGGGATACAAAAATCGCCAAAAAATAACGGTCGCTCTGTTCAGTTGGCCTGCTCAAGTGTCTGCGACGGAAATATGCAGATCGGAGAGAACACATTTATTAACCTTACCGAGTCCGGGCGCTTCTCATATGAGTGCGGCGAGCAGCTTAGTTTAACTGGGCAGGTCCGCGAGCGGCTCTGAGCCCTAGTTATTTACTCAAGCATTAGACGGCATTACCATTGACCCGAGCAACGCTGACAATTACATGACTCAGCTCACAGATAACTGATACGCGCACCGAGCACTTCGACCTCTGCGCGCAATGTTGTCGTGTTACATAAGGGTCAGTGGACTCACCGATGATTGGGAATCGATTGCAGAGAATTCAAAGACAATTCGTGTTTGATTTCCGAATGACTTTAACGCTGAAGAACTAGATCAGGTTGTTGAGCTCCAACATCTTTCCGAGTCAATCGTCTATCGGTGAATATCCGGCCTAACTCAAACGCTAGCACTTATATGGTCGCCACGTTTCCATTCATTTCTTCGCCATCGCTTCCAGCACCGGCTGCAACATTGTCCAGACATTTTCCAGCACGCGCGGTTCGGCCACAGCACGCGGATGCAAACCATCGTCCTGCATGAGCTCCGGATCCAGCGCGACGCCTTCGAGCAGAAACGGCAGCAGCGGCAACTTGAATTGCGCGCTCAAGTCCCGATACATGGTACGCAGCCCGTCGCGATAACGCGTGCCGTAGTTGACCGGGATCTCGATGCCGATCAGCAACACTTTGGCACCGGATGCTTGGCTCAGCTTGATGATGTTTTCGAGGTTAGTGCGTGCTACTTCCAGTTGCAGGCCGCGCAGTGCGTCGTTGGCACCGAGTTCGACGACGACCAGTGCCGGATGATGTTCGGCGAGCAACGCCGGCAAGCGCGCCAAACCTTCGTAGGACGTCTCACCACTGATGCTGGCGTTGATCACGGGGCGCGCAAGGTGCGCGTCTTGTTTGAGACGCGTGTCGAGCAGCGCTACCCAGCCGGATTCCGGTGCGATGCGATACGCCGCCGAAAGCGAATCGCCGAGTACGAGAATTGGCGCGGCGACCAAGGCAAAAGCGTGCAACGGCAAGATCAACAAACCGAGAAAAAGTAGATAACGCATGAATCAAGACTCCGCAGCGATGATTGTTGCCAACGATGTTAGCAAAGTGGTTTCTGGCCCCGAGGGTAGACTGGATATCCTGAACAGCATCAGCTTTCAACTCGCGCGCGGTGCCAGCCTGGCGATTGTCGGCGCGTCGGGTTCGGGCAAGACCACCTTGCTCGGATTGCTCGCCGGACTCGATTCGCCAAGCTCGGGCGAAATCGTTCTCGGCGGCACCTCGCTCAATTCGCTCGACGAAGAGCAACGCGCCGCATTGCGGCGGCGAATGGTCGGCTTCGTGTTTCAGTCGTTCCATCTGCTGCCGGCCTTGAGCGCCGAAGAAAACGTCATGCTGCCACTGGAACTGGATGGCCGCGCCGATGCGCGTGTTGAAGCGCACGCGGCGCTAGCGGCGGTCGGACTCAGTGCGCGCACGCGCCATTATCCGTATCAGCTTTCCGGCGGCGAACAACAGCGTGTGGCGCTTGCGCGCGCGTTCGTGCACAAACCGCAGTTGCTGTTCGCGGACGAGCCGACCGGCAATCTCGATGCACGCACCGGCCACGCCGTCAGCGAATTATTGTTCGATCTGAACCAGGCCAACGCAACCACGCTGGTACTGGTCACGCACGATCTGAAACTGGCCGCGCGTTGCAGCAATCGCCTGCATCTCGAAAGCGGACGCGCGCTGGATATCGCCGCATGAAGCCGCTTGCGTTTGCGTGGCGCGCGTTGCGTCGCGAATTTCGCCACGGCGAATTGACGATACTCGCGCTCGCCCTGGTACTCGCGGTAGCGGCGCTCGGCGCGGTAAGCACGCTTGGTGCGCGCATCGAGCAATCGATCGTTGCCAGTGCGGCGGAATTGATGGGCGGCGATCTCGGTGTTTCGGCGCGCACGCCATTGCCGGTCGAATGGCGCAACGAAGCGCAACAGCTCGGCCTGAGCAGCGCGGCGAGTGCGGAATTCCCGAGCGTATTGTTCGCCGGCGACAAGAGCCGCATGTGCAATATCGTCGCGGTCGATGCGACGTATCCGTTACGCGGCATATTGCGCGTGCGCGATGTCGACGGCCGCGAACATAGCGCCAACGCGCCGCCATCGGGCAGTGTGTTTGTCGAACACGAAGTATTGACCGCGCTCGGCCTGCAGGCGGGCGGCGGACTCGCACTCGGTGATCACACCCTGCGCATCGCCGGCGAAATTCTCAGCCAGCCCGATGGCGGGCAGATGTTCGCGCTCGCGCCACGCGTGCTAATCGCTTTGCCGGATGCGCAAAGCAGCGGCCTGCTCGGGCCTGGCAGTCGCGTGCGGCACAAGCTCATGCTGGCCGGCGCCGCGGATGCGCTTGCGCGTTTTCGCGACTGGGTAAAACCGCTGCTGCCGGCCGGTGCAGAGCTCGTCACGCTCGAACAATCGCAACAGAATCTGCGCACCGCATTTGATCGCGGCACCTCGTTCCTGCGTCTCGCCGCATTGTTGTCGGCGCTGCTTTCCGGCATTGCCGTGGCGCTCGCCGCACAGCGTTTTGCGCGCCGCAAGACTGACGAAGTCGCACTGCTGCGCTGCCTCGGCGCGAGTCGCCGCGAGGTGTTGTTAGCGTTGTTGCTGGAGCTGTTATTGCTTGCGCTGCCGGCGTGCATCGTCGGCGTATTGCTCGGCCTCGGACTACAAGCCGGCGTGCTCGCACTGGCCAAAGATTTGCTGCTGGGCGCGTTGCCGGCGCTGCCGTTATTACCGAGCCTCGCCGCGTTCGGCGTGGGCATCGCGGTACTGATCGGCTTTGCGATGCCGCCGCTGTTGCGTTTGCGCGAGGTGCCGCCGGTGCGCGTTTTCCAGCGCGAACTCGCAACAAAATCGCGGCGTTTCGATGCGCTGTATCTGCTGCCGGCAGTCGTTAGCGCGGGGTTGATTTATGCGCAGAGCGATAGCTTGAAACTCGCGGCCATCCTCGCTGGCAGCCTGCTCGCCGTCGCCGCACTGACATGGCTGCTCGGCATCGTCTTGATTCGCCTCTGCCTGCGGCTCGCGCGACATTTGCCCGGCGCGTTGCGCTTCGGCTTGGCCAATCTCGCGCGTCGGCGCAGCCTGAGTTTGATCCAGAGCACGGCGCTGAGTCTGAGTCTCACCGCGCTGTTCATCATGGCGCTGGTCGGCCCGCAGTTGCTGCAAGGCTGGCGCACCGAATTGCCGACCGATACGCCGAATTATTTTCTGCTGAACCTGCAGGCCGAGCAGCGTGACCTGGTTGTGCAGAAACTCGAAGCAGCCGGTGCACGTGGCCTGAATATTTTGCCGTTGGCGGTCGGCAAACTCATTGCGATCAACGGTCGTGTGCCGAAGGTCGAGGATTATCCCGACTCGCGTGCGGCTAACTGGATCAATGGCGAGACGCGCATCTCGTGGAGCACTACGTTGCCGGAATCGAATGCGCTGGTCAGCGGCAGCTGGTTCGATGCGAACAGTAGCGAACCGCAACTTTCGGTCGACACGACCTGGGCCGAAATGTTTCATCTGCAGCTTGGCGATCGCATGAGCCTACGAGTCGGCGAGCGCGATATCGTCGCGACGATCCGCAACATTCGCAAGGTCAACTGGAATTCGTTTCGCGTAAATTTTTTCCTGCTGCTCGATCCGGCCAACGCACAATCCTTGCCGCACGCTTACGTCGCGAGTTTTTATGAGCCGCCGCAACAGCAGGCGCAACTCGCGTCGCTCACGCACGACTACACCAACTTGTCGCTGATCGACATCAACGCCTTGCTCGATCGCGTGCGCGACCTGATCGGCCGCGTCAGCAGCGCCGCGCAATGGGTGCTGGTTTTCAGCCTGATCGCAGGCCTGCTGGTGCTGACCGCGGCGCTCAATACCACCAGCGACGAGCGGCGTTTCGAGGCGGCGTTGTTGCGCACGCTCGGTGCGCGTCGCGGTCAGCTCAACGCCGCGGTGCTCGGCGAATTCGGTTTCCTCGGCGCACTCAGTGGCGGCATTTCCGCGCTCGGCGCGAGTGCTACCGGAATCCTGCTCGCGCGTAATGTTTTCGATATCGGTTTTGTGCCGCCATTGCTCGGACTCGGCGTCGGGATCATCGCCGCGATTCTGCTGGTGACTTTGGCCGGCTGGTTCGGGACGCGCGCGCGCATCACACCGATGAGTGTGTTGCAACGGGGTTAGTCGGCCGATTATCGAGCAACGGTAAAAACGCCGTCCGCATTTTGCTATCTCTACGCGGACGGCGCTTCACTCTGGCTGATGACGAACATCGCGATTATTTCTCTACCGCAGCCTTGGCAACCTCCTCAGCCGCCTCGGCTTCCTGCTGCTTCGCGTAGGCTTTCGCATCGACCGCCGGCGCATTGATGTCCATGCGAATCTCATCGCTGACCTGTGGCACAAATGTGCCAAGACCGCCGTCGGAGCGTTTGAGTACGGCCGTCGCCTCGTCGCCCGCAGTCGGCAAACTGTTGCGCGAATTCGTACCCACTTTGATGATCGTGACCACGCGCATGATCGGCTTGGTCACGCCGTGCAGGGTGAGTTCACCGCTGACCTTGAGCTGATCAGTCATGGCACCTCTCTCGACTTTGCTGCTCTTGAATGTTGCGGTCGGAAATTTGGCCGTTTCGAAAAATTTCGACGATTGAAATTCCTCATCGAGATCGGCTACGCCCGTGGTGACTTTCGCCATTGGCAGCGCAACGGTCACTGACGATTTGGTCGGGTCGGCCGCATCGAATTCGAGCGTGCTTTCGCCCTGACTGAATTGCGCGGCCGGATGCAAGAAGCCCAGATGATTCCAGCGAAATATACCCTGCCTGTATTCCGGCTCGATACGGTACGTGGCGGCATGCAGCGGCGCGGAGATGAAAAAAAGTGCAGCGCGAGCGATACAACAAACCATGGGCTGTGGACTCCTGAGCGGGCGCTGGCGGTGACCGACTGGTTGCTGATAAAGCGGACCAGCGCTTCGATGACGAAGCCGCTCGCCATCGTAATTCCCAGCGAGACTCATCGCGATGAATGCAAGTACCGAGTGCCGAGTCACTATGCGCAGGCACGATCGGCGAAGTCCTGAAGCAGCTCTGAAGTCGCGGTGAAACACGTGGAAAACTTCTGAAAAACATCGCAGAAGCCACATTCGCTGACGAGTGGTTGTGTTCAACGCGTGACGCGACAGAGGCATCGTCGTTCTGGCTCGTCGACATCGCTCCAATCGGGATCGGTCGACTTCCGTTTTGCAAAAACGGCTCACTAACCAGACCCTCGGGGAAGAACTTCCCGCAATCCCGTTGCGCATCGGCGACTCGTGTATCAACTCGACGGCCGGACCGATTTCGCGCGGCGACGAAATCGCGCGCGTCGAGGCGCGCACGATGCGCTTGCTGTTGTGCCTCGCCACACGCGCCGGTCACGTCGTTAGCATCGATGAACTGCTGAACCATGTCTGGGCCGGCGTGATCGTGACGCCGGATTCGGTGTAGCAGGCGATCACATCGCTGCGACGTTTGCTTGGCGACGATGCGCGGCCACCGAGTTATATCGCAACCGTGCCGCGACTCGGTTATCGCATCGGGGCGGCGGACAGCGTGTGAGTCGATTCGGCGCTTGGTGCCGTCCACGATCCACCACCCGCCTCACCGGATCGACCACTGGCGTTGGGCGCGGAGCAATCGGAATCGGTAACGCTTATAGGCAAAACTCCGCCGTGGCGTCGCAAGAAAATTGCCGCGATCGTTGCCACGCCTGCTTTTGTCGCACTGACGTTGATGGGCGCCGATCTGGTGCTGAAGCGTGTTCCGTCCGCGCTGTCTCGCGACACATCCGCCAGCGCGACCGAGTCCGCACAATCGATCGGCGTGTTGCCATTTCTCGATCTCACCGAAGCGATGGATCACGAGTATTTCGCCGATGGCATGACCGAAGAACGGATTGACATGCGCAGCAAGATGCCGGGCCTGCGCGTTCGGGCGCGCACGTCATCGTTATCGTTATACTTCAAGGGCAAACAGATCGCGCTTGCCGAAATTGCAAAAACGCTCGGCATCGCTTGCGTGCTCGAAAGCAGCGTGCGCAAATCGGGCAAAACGCTGCGCGTCACGGCGCCGCTGATCCGTGCCAAGAATGGTTGCCATGTCTGGTCGAACACCTACGATCGTTAGCTGGACAACGTCCTGATGGTGCAGGACGACATCGCGATGGAAGTCAAAAAGGCCTTGCTCGCCGCGTTGCAAAGCGCAGCGCATGCGGCGTTGGGGGGCAGTGCCGAACAGTGCCGCCTAAGCTGCTATTTTTTCAGGCGCGCGCGCTGCGTCACGGCAACCGTAGCGAGGCGCAAGCGCAGCCGATCGTCGATTACCTGCAGCCGTCGACGCGCCTCGATCCCATGTCTGCGCCGGTGTGAGCGGAGTTGGCGCGCGCACTGGTTTATCAATCCACCAATCAACTTGTCGCTGCCGACAGTATTGCGGCGGAGGCACACGAAGCGGCAAGTCGCGCGCTGTTGCTCGACCCAACGCACGCGGATGCACAACTTGCACTCGGCATCAATCCCGAGCAGCCGGTGTATGCGTTGTTGGCCAAAGTAAAACTCGCCGCGGGCGATGCCGCACTCGCGCTGGAATTGCTGCAACACGAAACCGATGCGCGCGCGGAGTGCTGGTCTGGCACTAATGTATTCGTATTGCGGCGGCGTACCGACGCCGATGCAGAACTGGTCGCGCTGGAAAACCGCAGCGCACGCGATGCCGCCTGCAGCGACATCAAGAACGATCCGCTATTGCAAAATCTTCGCAGTGACAGCCGTTACACATTACTGCTGCGGGGCATGCAACGGCCCGAATAATTCTGCAGCGAAGCCACGCATCAAAATCGCTCGGGCTTGGTCAAGGCCTCACAACATCGCGCGCGCGACACCGTAAAACGCCGCAAGCAACAGCACGACGATCGGAATGGCAGTCAACATATAACCGATCGCGCGACTGCGTGGATCACGCACATAACCCGCGCAATACAACACGCGACCGACCAGATAAATCGCACCGACAGCGGCGATCCACAGCGGATTCCAATAGGCTGCGGCGATCCACAAAGCAGGCAGAAACATCAGCAGATTTTCCTGCGTGTTCTGTTGCACGCGAAAATAACGATCGAAAATTTCGTGCCCACTGGTGGCCGGCGCCTTGATGCCATACCGGCCGCGCGCGCGACCGACGAACACGATGAAAACCACAAACTGAAGCAGCGCGAGCAATATCACGAGTTCGACATAATGCATGGAGTTTTCCATTTACAGGGGAATGCGTCCGCGCAGGATATCCCAATACATCACCCAATCGCCGGCAAAACTGTAGAACGGATACGAGAATGTCGCCGGACGATTTTTCTCGAAGAAAAAATGTCCGATCCAGGCGAAGCCGTAGCCGATCAGCGGTAGTCCTAACAACCCCAGCGGGTGATGCGTCGCCAGCGATATCACCAGCCAGACCAACACCACGCTGCTGCCGACAAAATGCAGCCGCCGGCACGTACGATTCACATGTTCGGACAGATAAAACGGATAGAACTCGCGGAATGTCGCATAGGTCTGGCTCATGGCTGATCTCCAGTGGTTCGCATGCAGCGGATTCTGCAACGTTGTCGTCACGCACTCAAGTTCGCGCCGTCGCACGCGCCGCGATCGAACTACACATTCGCGATATGGGACATCTGCGATGGCAGTAAATGAAGGTTTAATGTCATTTACGCCACGGCTCGCGACTTCGACAATTGCATTCCTCGGCAACCGCCGTGCGATACGGGAATCAGCATGTACAAATTTTTCCACCACGTTTTTTTCGCGATACTTGTCGCGAACATTTTCTTGAGCGTTGCGATAGCCGATGTTGCCGCAACCTCGAACCGCGACGACGAGCAAACCGACCAGATCGATCCTTACCAAGCGCGCTTCGGCCGCACCCGCGCGCTGATCGCCGTGATCGGCGAAAACGGCAGTGCAGACAGCAGCACCGAACTGGTCGATTTTGTCATTCCCTACGGCATCCTCGCGCAATCGGGTGCGACACAAACCATCGCCGTGGCGACGCATGCCGGCGTGTTGAACATGCGCCCGGCGCTGCGCCTGCAGGCGCAAGCCAGCATCGATGAATTCGATGCGCGTTTTGCCGACGGCGCCGATTACGTGATCGTACCCGCGGTGAGCAAATACAACGATCCAACCCTGCTGACGTGGCTCACGGCACAAGCCGGCAAAGGCGCGACTATCGTGAGCATTTGCGATGGCGCGCTAGTGGTGGCGAACAGCGGCCTGATGAAAGGCCATCGCGCCACCGCGCATTGGGACACCGAGGATTTGCGCCCGAAAAAATATCCCGAAACGACGTGGTTGAAAAACCGGCGTTATGTCGCCGATGGCAAGATTGTTTCGAGCGCCGGAATCAGCGCGGCGATTCCCGTTTCGCTGGCGCTGGTCGAAGCGATTGCCGGACACGATCGTGCCGCCGCGCTGGCGCAGGATCTCGGCGTGAGCGAATGGAGCGCACAACACAACAGCGAGGTATTTCATCCGCGTTTCGGCGTAAATCTTTGGGCGTTCATCGCCGCGAATTACACCAATCGCTGGTTTCATTCGCGGCAGGAAATCGGCATGCCTGTAGCCAGCGGTATCGATGAAATTGCGCTGGCGCTGACCGCCGACGCGTATTCGCGCACCGGTCGCAGCAAGGCCTTAGCGATCTCCGCTTCCACGGAAATTTTGCAGACGCGCAACGGATTGATGCTGATGCCAGATCGCATCGTCGGCGATAAAAATCCGCCTGACAGGATGTTGCCCGAATTCGATGCGACGCCTTCCGCGCTGACCCTCGATCATGCCCTGGCGGGAATCGCCGATCGTTATGGCCGATCCACCGCCTACGCCGTGGCGCTAGACTTCGAATATCCGGGATTCAGGAAATGATGGCGATGCCCACATCCAAACCGCGCCGCATTGTCTTGCTCGCTTACGAACAGATGAATCTGCTCGATCTGAGCGGCCCGCTGCAGACTTTGACCACGGCCAATCGCAGCCGCAATGCCGACGAGCCAGCGCTGTACGAAACGATCGTCGCCAGCGTCGATGGTGGTCTCGTGGTAACCGGCTCGGGTTTGCCGGTGATGACCGCACCGCTGTCCGCGCTGCAGGATCTGGCGATCGATACACTGATCGCACCCGGTGGATGCGGCGGCGATGAATATTACGCGCCGCCGGAACTGGTCGCGTGGATCACGCAACGTGCATCGACGGTGCGACGTTTGTGTTCGGTCTGCACCGGTGCGTTTTTACTGGCCGCGGCGGGTCAGCTCGATGGACGCCGCGTCGCGACGCATTGGGATTGGGTGTCGCGGCTGAAAAACCGGCATCCGGAAATCCGGATCGATGCGGACAAGATTTTCATCCAGGACGGATCGGTCTGGACATCGGCCGGCGTCACTGCCGGCATCGACCTGACACTGGCGCTGATCGAGGCGGATTTCGGTCACCAGATTGCGATCAGGACCGCACGCCAACTCGTGATGTTCATCAAGCGCTCCGGCGGGCAATCGCAGTTCAGCGTGCCGCTCGCGGCGCAGTCGCAGGCGAGCGGAAAATTTGCCGACTTGCATGCGTGGATCGCCGCGCATTTAGGGGACGATCTGTGCGTTGAAAAACTCGCCGCACAGGCCAACATGGCGCCGCGCACATTCGCGCGTGTGTATGCCGAAACGCTGGGCCGCACGCCGGCCCGGACGGTTGAAGCGATGCGCCTCGAAGCCGCGTGTCGCGCGCTGGAAGAAACCGATCTGCCGCTGAAAAGCATCGCCGCCAAAACGGGTTATGCCGAAGAGCAGAATCTGCGCCGGGTTTTTCAGCGTTTGCTCGGCGTGAATCCAACGCAATATCGCCAGCGGTTTTCAGAGCATGCCGATGTTTCGTGATCGGCACGGAATTTGGTCCCATCTGACAGGGCTATCGCCGACCTTTCGGCGCTGATTTTGATACCGCGCGCCATCCCAGCGCGAAACATAAATCCTCATCTCGGCGAGGTCGACGTATTTCCAGGTCAACCGAATCGGAACCATCGCGTTAATCGGTGGATGAAATCCGAGGAGACGATGATGACGAGACACTACTGGAATCTCATCCTGCGCTTGCAGATGCGTCGTGTGATGCGCGTGTTGCAACGCCGTTTTCATTCCGGCCTGTATTTCATGCCGTAAACGTGTGGGTGTAAACGTGCGTCTGATTATCCCCAGGGGCGCACGGTTGGGCTTTTCTTTGCGAGGAGAAAGCCTTTGTTGACGGCGAGCAGGACGCTCGCCGTTTTTTTATGTGTCTTCGCAGCAACATGAGCGGAGATGCCGGGCGATAATCGCATCTGGTGGCGAATGATCGTCATCGACAACCCCGAATTGCGCTTTTTAGAAACCCAGAACCGCTCATTTCCCACGCCGCATCCGGGCAATTCGTCGCAGCCGCGATGGACGGAATCCGACCGCGCAATTCTCTCGCGGAAGCCGCTACAAAAGTGCACGAGCAAGCCACTTTCGGATCGGTCGCAATGGCAAAATCGGACTCGAAACCGGGAGAAAAATACGACCGATTTCCCGTCTGCGCCTGACCGCACAGCACGTCAAAAAACTTCGACGTGGGTCAGAAAACTGTCGATTGGCAGCGCAGTCCACGGCCTCAGGATCGACCGCGGAAAGGTGATCCGCACCTCTCCAAGTTTGCCAGGCAAGGTCACAGGATGTTGCCAGTCGTCGTTAGGCGTGACAGCTGCCGGAATATCGCCGCTGCGCGACCGATCTCGAACACCACGTGGTGCGCCAGGGACTGGCCGAGGCGAGATTGATCACGCTCGGGCAGCTGCTCTCCGGTCTTGGCCTGATCGGCACTTTCATTGCGCTCGGCGCGATGTTTTATGCGCACTGGCTGGATCTGGCTGCGGCCGGCACGGCGGTCGGCGCGATCCGCCGCGCCAGCGCCGCATGGACGAGACGGATGCTGGTATCGCGCCAGTTGTTCGAAAAGGGTCTGTCCATCAAGCGACTACCGCCAATTCGTCGAGCAGTGGCAATCACATGCGGCTGTCGTGCCGAATGCCGTCGCGCCGCAAACACCCGGACGGATCGAGCGGCACGACGTGAGTTTTCGCTACAGCGGAGCGCACGAACCAGCGCTGCAAAATATTTCGCTGAGGATCCAGCGCGGTGAAACAATCGCGCTGGTCGGCGAGAAGGGCTACGGCAAAACCACGCTGGCGAAATTGATCGCGGGCCTGTAGCAGCGGAGCGCCAATCGCATCACGTGGGGCGATATAAATCTCTGTGACATGGCGCCGGATTCACTCGCCGATCGTGTCGATATGGTGCGGCAGGAGCCGATCCGCCGGCCGCGCAGCGCGCGCGATAATATCCGTCGCGGACGTCATGATTTCGCCGATCCGCACGACGAACGTTTGTTGCGCGCCGCGCGTGACGCGGGTGCGATCGACGTCGTCGAACGCTTGCCGCTCGGCTGGCAGACGCTGCGGTCGCGCCAGTTCCGCGGCGGCCAGGATCTTTCTGGCGGACAATGGCAACGCGTGGCTGTAGTGCGCGGCCTGTATCGCGATGGACCGCGGGTAATCCGGGACGAACCCACCGCATCGCTCGATGCCAAGGCCGAACAAGCGGTGCACAAATCGCTGCGCACGCGGGCGCGCGGACGCAGCGTGATACTCATCACGCACCGCCTCGCCAGTATCCGCAACGCACATCGAATTTTTTCCTCGAACGCGGAGTTTTGATCGAGCAAGGCAGTCACGACGAGTTGCTGCAGCTCAACGGACGCTGCGCCGAGCTGTATCGCGTGCAGAGGAAACTTTGCGGTGCGAAAAGCGATAATACCTGAGGTATAAAGCGCGCCATTAACGGCGGGCTTGGAGTGAAGAATTATTCTTGCGCCTTGACCCGATTCCACAATTCATCCTGTGCCGCAAGATCAAGCTGGATGAGCGAATTGCCGTCTTCGGCAGCGAGTTTTTCCATGCCACGGAAGCGGCGCTCGAACTTGGCGTTGGCGCGACGCAACGCGATGCCGACATCAACCTTGGCGTGGCGCGCGAGATTAGCGACGACAAATAACACATCGCCGATTTCATCTTCCAATCGCTGCTGCGCGGCGGCATCGGTTTTGTCCGTTGCTACTGCCGCAAGTTCGACCCGGACTTCATCGAGTTCTTCGTGCAACTTGGCGATCACCGGCTCGATATTCGGCCAGTCGAAACCGACCGCAGCGGCGCGCTTTTGCAGCTTGGTCGCGCGTTGCCACTCGGGCAGACCGCGCGCGATACCGGCCAGCGCACTGCTGTCTCCGCTGCCTTCGCGCTCGATGCGTTTGTGTTCTTCCCACGCCCGCGTTTGCGCGGCGGCATCACCGACCTGCGCATCGCCGAAGACGTGTGGATGACGACGCAACATCTTCTCGCAGATCGCTGCAGTGACATCGGAGAAATCGAAATGTCCGACTTCCTCGGCCATGCGAGCATGGAAGACAACTTGCAACAACAAGTCGCCGAGCTCATCGCGCAAGTCGACGAAATCGCGACGTTCGATTGCATCGACGACTTCGTAAGCTTCTTCGATCGTGAATGGTGCCACGGTCGCGAACGTCTGCTGCACGTCCCATGGACAACCGCCGACGGGTGCACGCAGGCGCTGCATGATCGCGAGCAATTCGCGCAGGCGTCCATCGTTGGGAAGGGCTTGCATATCGATATCGAGTCTCACGATCGCCAATCCTCATGACGTCGATGCTGCCGTGAATACATCAACGCAAAAAATCCTGCCAGCTTACGGCCGGATCACCGAACGCGAAAAATTCCGGATTGAGTAACGACTCGCCGCGGTTGTAGCGCAGCGGCGCGCCATCGAATTGGCAGACGCCTCCGCCGGCTTGTTCCAGTACGCATTGCGCGGCGGCGGTGTCCCATTCGGAGGTCGGACCGTGGCGAAAATACAGGTCGGCCTTGGCTTCGGCGATACGACAAAATTTCAACGATGACCCGAGCGCGTGCAGTTCATGGGCACCGATCTTTTGCAGCACTGCCAACTGCCGTACATCGGCGTGCGACCGGCTGCCGGCGACGATAAGCGTCGCTGGTCGCGAGCGCGTGTGCAGGCTTCGCGCTTCGATATCGCCGGCATGCTGGGCAAATGCACCGCCACTTTTTTCGCAACCGACCCACGCGAAATACATTTCATCGAGCACCGGCGCATACACCACACCGAGCACGGTTTCATGCGCATCAATCAAGGCGATGTTGACGGTGAATTCGCCGTTGCGCTTGACGAACTCGCGCGTGCCATCGAGCGGATCGACCAGCCAGTAACGCGTCCACAAAGAACGTTCGCTCCACGGCAGGCTCGCTGATTCTTCCGACAAAATCGGCAGCTCCGGTGTGAGCGCGCGCAACGCATCGACGATAATGTGATGCGCGGCGAGATCGGCCTCGGTCAACGGCGAACGATCGAGCTTTTGCTCAACCGAAAAATCGCTGCGATAGACTCGCAGAATCGCCTCACCCGCCGCGCGCGCGATGATGCACGCGTGTTTTGCGAGGTCGGCCAGGTCGATCAGCGGCGCGCTCATAGGCGTGGCTGGAAACGACCGGCGAGGAATTCGCGCGCGATGAATAAAGCCGCGATCGAGCGACCCTCGGTGACATCGGGTTGCGCCACCAGCGTATGCAGATCGGCCATCGACCACGGCACGACTTCGAGCTCTTCGGGCTCGTCGCCGGGCAGACGCTCGATGTACAAATCGCGCGCAAGCACTACGTGGGTCATGCTGCTCATGTACGCTGGCGACAGCGAAAGCGTGGTCAGCAGGCGCAGATCGCGCGCACCAAAACCGACCTCTTCTTTCAGCTCGCGATTGGCGCCGTCGAGAATACTTTCGCCGTGATCGAGCCGACCTTTTGGCAGGCCAAGCTCGTAACGATCCAGGCCTGCGCCGTATTCGCGCACCAGCAAGACGGTGTTTTCATCCCGCATCGCGACAATGATCACCGCGCCGCTACCCGAAGATTTCAGGCGCTCGTAGATGCGTCGCTCGCCATTCGAAAACTCCAGATCGAGAATCTCGGTCTTGAGAAAATGGCTGCCTTCCGCGGGCGTGATGGAATGGATGATCGGCGGCTTTTGCATGGCGCGATTGTAACCGCAAGCCGGGCCGGAATGGCGCGCCGCTCAGGTCGGGCCAATCGCTTCTGCAAACTCGCGCAAGGCCAGCGCATGCAATGCCGGCGTGCCGGCGAGCACACTGCCGGTGTCAAGCGTCAGTTCGCGACCGGCCAGGTCGGTGAATACACCACCGGCCTCGCGCACGATCACCGCCAATGCGGCGACATCGAGAATGTTCAGATCGGATTCGATCACGAGGTCGATCGAACCCTGCGCGAGCAGATGGTAATGCAAAAAATCGCCGTAACCGCGAATGCGCCCGATGCGCTGGATCAGGCTCGCGAGCACATTCCAGCCCGGTCCGCGCGATAGTGTTTTGACATTGCCGATCGAGATCGCGGCAAGCGGCCCGAGCTCGCGCGTAGCGGCGATCGAAATTTGTCGTCCGTCGAGAAACGCGCCGCCGCCTTTCACTGCCCACGCGCGCTCGCCGTATTCGCCGGCCGCGGAAACACCGAGCACCAACTCGCCGCGCCACATCAGCGCGATCTGCGTCGAGAACATCGGATAACCACGCACGAACGCCTTGGTGCCATCGATCGGATCGATTAGCCAGAGATAATCGCCCTCGCCTTCGTGACCTTCTTCTTCGCCGTAGAATGCGTGCTCGGGAAAACTCGCGCGCAGCACATTCTTGATCGCGGCCTCGGCTTCGCGATCCGCCTCGGTCACGGGCGTCTGGTCGGCCTTCTGCACCACCGCAAAATCCTGCGCACGAAAACGTGCGCGGATGATCACATCGGCCGCATTGGCGGCGGCATGCGCGACGCTCAGCGCGCGCGCGAGAAAGTCGGCGTCGATGCTCATATCAAAAAATCTTGTAGGTATCGCCGTGAATTTTCAGCAGCTGCGAACCATCGTCCTGGCGTTGCCCGACATGCTGCAAGGCATCGAGCACTTGCGGATCGTTGTCGCGCGCGCTGAGTATCGCGACCGCATCGTAGTGCCCGGCGCCGATTTCGAACTCGCCGTCCACGGCCAGTGCGCCGGTGCCGTCGTCCTTGATCGTGCCCTTGACCGCGCCGGGCGCCGTGGCCGCGAACAGGATCACGATATCGCCGAAACGCGCCTCGGAGGCCCCGGTCACACCGGCATGCGTCCAGCGCACCGAACCGCTCGCCGACTGCATATGATTGCCGAGCATTTTCAGCTCGTTGATCGTGCCGTCGACATCGCCGATCAGTCGCAGATTCGGAATGTCGATGACCTTGGAAAACAGCGTGACCGGCAGATGGAAACTGCCGTCGCGCGCAAGGATCGTGCCGTCCTCGATGCGCGTGACAAATCCGCCAGCGGTACCGAAGACACCTTTCAGATCCAGCCGCGCCTGCACTTCGCGCGACAACAGCGGGCTTTTCGCGAGATGCCAGTCGAATGCGCCGACCGGCACTTCAAATACACTCATATTGTCCGCGTGACCTTCCCAGATCGTGCCGGACAATCCGGCGAGCTTGACCGCACCAAGACGCTTGGCAACATACGGATACGCAAAATCGGCCGGACATGTCCACGCAAAAACACCCACGGCGATGATGAGCAGGATCACAAAAATAAAAAGGTAACGGATGAATTTCATATCGTGTTGCCCGATGTTTTTTGAATGGATAAAAACCGAAATCTTCGTTGCACTGATTGGAGTGCCGTGCCCGCTTCTTGACGCAACAAGCCTTTGCTCGTCATCCGAGCGAAGGCCGGGGTCTATTTTCGCTATTGCTACGTCTGGCGATATTTCTAATGAATCAGGGTCAAACTGGATCCCGGCCTTCGCTGGGATGACGGCTACGTAGAAACTTCCTAGTGATCTTCCAGCGTCACGCGCACATTTACCAGGCCGACGCCATCGGCGCGATCGGCGGAAAAATCCGTGGCCTGCACGCCGTAGTCGCGCGCCAGGCTTTCCAGCCAGCTCATAAGTGCATCGAACGATGCCGCATCAAGACTCACGCGTACGCTTTTTTCGCTGAGCGGTTCGACGCGCTTCAGTGCGCCAGTCAAACCGGCGCCGCGCGCACTTGCATCGGCCAGCGCGAGCAGGGATTTGCCCTGGCGCGAACCCTGACCCTGCACACCGAGGCCACGCAGGCGCTGCGCTTCGCCCGCATCGGCGCGCATCGCGATCAAGGCCTGGCGTTGATCGAGAACCTGTCGTTGCAAATCGCTGCGCGCGCGGGTCAGTGGGTACCAGACAAACGCCCAGACCAACAGCAGCGCCAGCACCACGCCGCCGATCGTCAGCATGCGCCGCTCACGTTGTTGCAAACCGTACCACCAGGATTTCATGGCTTGGCTCCGCTGATGCGCAAACGGCCATCGACGCC
The DNA here is from genome assembly GCA_043759455.1 of Pseudolysobacter sp. GTDB lineage: Bacteria > Pseudomonadota > Gammaproteobacteria > Xanthomonadales > Rhodanobacteraceae > Pseudolysobacter. The sequence goes on along the minus strand of JAYVLO010000045.1, from coordinate 33,214 downwards.
GGCTTCGTTCGGATTCGCTGCGGTCACTTCGACCTTCAAACCGGGTTGCGCAGCAAGGCGCTCGCGCAAGCTATCGAGCATCGGCACATCGGGCGTGCGCAGCGAAATTTCCAGCGCGTCGTTACGAAACTCGACACCCTTGGTGGTGATGCGTGTGGTGCTGCCGAGCACCGGTGCGATCTGGCTGAGCAAACGCAGCAGGCCACCCATCTCCGCGCCACCGCGCAGGCGATTGAGCTCGCTGTGCATGAGGCCGGGCGGATCGTCATCGCGCGTCAACGCCGGAAAGGTTTCATGCAGAAGGGCGCGCTGTGCGAGATCGATCGTATTCGCCTCGCGCTGCAAACGCCACTGCACAATCAGCGCATGCGCAAACGCCAGCACTACCGTCGCAGCCGCGAGTATCGCCACCCAGCGCCAGAGTTTTTGTACCGGTGCCTGGCGATGTTTGGCGGCGTAGGAACCTTGCAGCAGATTCAGCGGCAGAGTCGGACCGAGCCCTTGCGCCAGCAGTCGCAGCGGATCGCGCTGCTGCGTGTGGTAATTCGCGATCGGCACACCAAGATGCAGTGCCGGCGCGGCGCGAAAATCGAAAACTTCCAGCGCGACGGAGGGGCTGGTATCGGCAGCGATCACAGGCAGCCATTCTGCCAGTGATGCCGTATCGCAACACAATGCGCGCTGCGCACCCGTCCGCAACAACGACTGCTGCGATTCGATCAACAACGTGCCCGTCGTCGCCGACAAAGCGAGCGCATCCGGTACCAGCGCATCGGCGCGAATGTCGTGCGTGGCGAGCAGGTCGATCCAGCCCTGCAACACGTTGCGCGCGACCACGGCAACCGCAATCTGCGCACCGGCAATATGCTCGGGCAACGCAAAATGCAGCGCCTCGACCGGACTCGCAAGTTGATCTTCGAGCGCGTACGGAATCGCCCGCGCAAGTTGATTGCGCTGCCGCGTGACCGTCGCAGTCTCGGTCAGCAATACTTGCGTCGATGGCACCAGCACGACGATCTGCCTCGCCGCCGCAAGCACTTGCGCTGACGGCAGACCAGCGCTTGAACCAGCCAGCGCACGGCCGTCCTCGGCCTGGTTGAGCCAGCAGAATTCATGGTCGGATTGCAGACGCAGCAGCAGACGTTCAGCCATGGGCCAGATGCCAGTTAGGGTGCGCCGATTGTAACAGTGGATCGCCCGGTGCGATGTCGGCGAGATTGCTGGCAGACGGGGCGGGCAAGATCAATCGCTGCCACGATAACGCGCGAGCACACGGATGCCGGCGGACTGACCGATACCTGCGTCGCTGCTCGTGCGACGCTCGATCAGGCTGAAGAAAGTAAACGGCAAGGCATCCAGGGTGATATCACCACGCGCCTGGAAATACGTACTCTGCACATCAAACAGATTTTTCGCCAATTGATCTATCTGGATATTCTTTTGCTGCATCTCCAGCACAAAGGAATCATACGAGACGTAATGCGCCTGACCATTATTCCAGATCCGCGTCGCCTGATCTTCGGTCATGCTGTCGCCTAGCATGCGCAGCACCGGCACGGTCGCGGTATTGATATTGATCTTGCTGCCGTTCGGCAATACACACACATTCGGCGCAAGCGCGCGGTAGACATTGTCGTCCACACCCTTGAGCAGACGCAGCTCCGAGATGTGCGCAAACGCGCGATTGGCAGAGCGATACGGCAACGGCTGGGCCAGATAAAACGTGTCCTTTGCGCCACCGCTGGAAACCGTCGGCGTGATGGTGAGCCAATCGATCGCGACATTCGCCAGCGCCGGATCGAGCTGCAGCGCCGTCAGCAAGCGTCGGAAATATACCGGCGCGCGTGTATCCGCTACGCCGTTGTTCGCCAGATTATTCAGGTTAAAACAGCCATTCATATCGCGCATGCGCGCCGAGATCGTGCCGCCCGGCACCGGCGTCGGCGGTAACGGAATCGCCCAGATATCGGCGTTGGTATCGAAGTTCGACTGCTCGATCTGGGCCGCGCGCAATACGTGTGCGGCGTAATCTTCGAGGCCCTGCGCATATGCCGTCGCCTGCTCGGCGCGCAATGAATTGCGCGTGCGCGCGGCGCTGAGTTCGCCACGATCGAGCAAGCCCGCAACCAACAAGGTGACGAGTGCCACGACCAGCAGCGCGACGAGCAAGGCGACGCCACGCTGTGCGGTTATCGGCGACGGATTATTCATTTGCCGCCCAGCACCGGCAGCGGTATGGGCGTGGGTGTTGCACCTCCGCCGTTGATCCCGCTCGATGGCGCCGTGATGGGCGTGCTTGATGGCATTTCGATCAGTCGCGAGATTTCTCCCATCTCGCTGGTGGCGATACGAAACTCGATCGCACGCGGCAGATCCTGCAGCGCGGTACTATCCTGCGCCGGCCAGCTGTCCAACCAGCGCCCTTTGTTGTCGAGATAACGCAGTTGCAGCGACTTTACATTGCTGCGCAGATCGATCAGTTGCGGCGCGGTGCCGGGCGCGCGATCAAGCACGGCAAATGTGCCCCGCTTGATTTTCTTGTCGTCGAATTCGTACAGCACGCGTTCGAGATTCGAGCGCGCCTCGGACTGCGGATTGGCGAAACCGAGCCGCGTGAATTCGATATGATCGACGGTGCCGATCAGCGCCGGCTTAGGCACGCCGTGGTTGTCGCGAATCGGCCGCGCCGCGACCTGGCGCAGGTCACGCTCGAAGATCGAAACCGCGCGCGTGAGTTGGGCAAAATCATCCTGCTGCCGCGCGAGTTCGGCGCGCATGCGCGCCACGCCGCTCAAGGCGCCGTAAGCCAACGCCGACATCGCACTGAAGATCACCAGCGCGACCAGCAGTTCCATTAAGCTGAAGCCGCGAGCAATACGATTCATGGGTTCAAATCCTGGCCGGCAAACCCGGTCAGTTGCACCAATGTGGCTTGCGGTTGTAGCTTGCTGGAGACACGGATATCGAGGCGGCGAATGCGCGGTTCTTCGGTCGATTGCACGACCAGTTCCCAGCGCCAGTCGCGCGCGGCATATTTGACATCGCCGTCGCTTTTTCCGGGATCGGGAAACGCGTTTTTGAGCCGCGTTTCGGCCAGCACATTGGCGGCGACCCAGCCGGCCAGGGTGCGATCGCGCAGTTCGGCAAAATTATTCACCGAGCTGCCGGCAGTGCGCGTCAGTGCAAATAATGCGATGGCGAGAATCAGCAGCGCGATCAGCACTTCGAGCAGGGTGAAACCCCGTGCGCGCGGTGTCGCTATGGATTTATGGACGCACACGGCCATTCACCATCGCCAGTTTGAGGGCGCCGTTCGGCTGCCCGCTGAGTTTGTAATGCACGTCGAGTTCGCCGAAGCCGAGATCGAGTTCGAATGGCGTGATTTCGCCCGACGAAAAACACACGAGCTGCGGTTTGTCCGGTAGATCGGTGAGTACGCTGATGCGCGTGCCGTTGCGTTGCAGTCTCGGGATGATTCCGCTCCAGTGGCGGCGGCGCAATTCTTCGTTGCCGAGTTTCAGCGGGCGCCAGATATCCCCTTCAAAGCGGCTAAATCCATAACCGTCCTTGACAAAACTCAGGCCGATTTCGCGTCCGCTGAGTTCAGCCTGTTCGCACGCGTGGCTCAACAACGCCTGCAATTTTTCGGCTTCGTGTTCGAGCTGGCGTGCGCCGCCGGCCGAGCCGATCGAAAGCGTCAATGCGGCGGCGAGCACGGCGACGATTACCACAACAACGAGCAGCTCGATCAGGGTAAATCCGCTCGCGGAATCGCGATCACGCCGCTGCACGAAGAACTTTTCGCGAGAAGAAATCATGCGCTGATGTGACAGGTCTCGTGCAAGACAAATGCAGCGCAGATCGGCGCGCTCAGTCTTCCCAGTTGCCGACATCCTTGGCCTCGCCCTCGCCACCGGGCTTGCCATCCGCACCGAGCGAATAGACATCAATGTCGCCATGCTGGCCCGGATGCGTATACAGATACGAATGGCCCCACGGATCTTTCTTCAAACGGTCAACATAGCCGCCGGATTTCCAGTTTGGGGCTTCGGGCGAACCACCGGGTTTATGCACCAATGCGTCCAGACCTTGCTCGCTGCTCGGATAGACAAAATTGTCGAGCTTGTAGACATTCAGCGCACCGACCAGAGTCTGGATATCGGTCTTCGCAGCAACTTGGCGCGCCGCGCCCGGATGTTCCATCACGCGCGGCACGACGATCGCGGCGAGAATGCCGAGGATCACCACCACGACCAGAATTTCTATCAGCGTGAAACCGCAGTTGCGTGAGATGCGGAAATTTTTCGATTGTTCTTGCGACATTGCGCTTTACCCTTGTATTGCCTGCCACTCGCGCTGATCATAACAGAGCATGCCAAACCTCTCTCAGCCAGACAACCACGCCACCTGGAGCGCGCGCGATCTCGCCGTGCTGTGGCATCCGTGCACACAGATGCGCGATCACGAAACCGTGCCGATGATCCCGATGGCGCGCGGTGACGGTGCCTGGCTGATCGATTACGACGGACGCCGTTATCTGGATGCGGTGAGTTCGTGGTGGACGAATATTTTCGGTCATGCCAATCCGCGGATTGCTGCGGCGATCAAGGATCAGCTCGACAAACTCGAACACGTCATGCTCGGCGGTTTCAGCCACGCGCCGGCGATCGAGCTGGCCGAGGAATTGTTGCGTATCGCGCCGCCCGGACTGGCGCGCGTGTTCTACGCCGACAATGGATCGAGCGGCATTGAGGTCGCGCTGAAAATGAGTTTTCATTATTGGCGCAACCTCGGCCGCGGCGAAAAAACCCGCTTCATCGCGCTCACCGGCAGTTACCACGGCGAAACCCTCGGCGCCCTTTCGGTGACCGATGTGGCCTTGTATCGCGATACGTATGCGCCATTGTTGCTGGCGCCGATTTTCGTGACCTCACCGGATTGCTACGAGCGCGATCCGCAGCAAAGCTGGCAAGATTATTCGATCGCCAGGCTGGCCGATATGCGCACCGCGCTCGAACGCCATGCCCACGAAACCTGCGCCGTGATCATCGAGCCGCTCGTCCAATGCGCCGCCGGCATGCGCATGTACAATCCGGCGTATTTGACTGGCCTGCGCAAGCTCTGCGATGAGTTCGAGGTACACCTGATCGCGGATGAAATCGCGGTGGGGTTTGGTCGCACCGGCACCCTGTTTGCGTGCGAGCAAGGTGATATCACGCCGGATTTTTTGTGCCTGTCGAAAGGTCTGACCGGCGGTTTTCTGGCATTGTCCGCCGTGCTGACGAGCGATGTGATCTATCAGGCGTTTTACGCCGAATATTCTGCGGGCAAGGCGTTCCTGCATTCGCACAGTTACACCGGCAATGCGCTCGCGTGCCGCGCCGCGCTGGAGACTCTCGCGATATTTCGCGATGAACCCGTGCTCGAACGCAATCGCGAACTCGCCGCACATCTTTCGCGTTCGCTTGCACCGTTGAGCGAACATCCACACGTTGCCGAAGTGCGCCAGACCGGCATGATCGCGGCGGTGGAACTGGTGCGGAACAAAACCTCGCGTGAAGTATTTCCTGCCGAGCAACGCCGCGGTTTACGGGTGTATCAACACGGACTGGGTCGCGGCATGATTCTGCGACCACTCGGCAATATCGTCTATTTCATGCCGCCGTATGTGATCACGCCGGACGAGATCGATTTGATGGTTCAAGTCGCGCGCGAAGGCATCGAGATCGCGGTGTGCGATTGACTCAGGCCACGGGAGGTAAGGAATAAAAGTCTTCCTCACGTACTAACGCGCTATGACCGCGCTAACGTTCCCGAGTACCATCGCCGCATGCGTCGAATTCGAATCCATACCGAACAAGCGCTGCTCGCCGGCAGCAGCGTGGCTCTGGCCGAGCAGGCCAGCGAACATATCGCGCGCGTGTTGCGCATGGAGGTCGGCAATCGCGTCACACTGTTTAACGGTGACGGCAATGAATACGACGCCGAACTGACCAGCGTGACCAAGCGCGCAGTGACGGTGCAGGTGAGCGAGCAACGTACGGTCGATAACGAATCGCCGTTACAACTGACGCTCGTGCAAGCCGTGGCGCGCGGCGAAAAGATGGACTGGATTCTGCAGAAGGCGACCGAGCTGGGTGTCGCCAAGATTGTTCCCGTGATCACCGAGCGCACCGAAGTGAAACTGGACGAGGATCGCGCTGAACGTCGGATCGCGCACTGGCGCGCCGTGATCGCCAGCGCATGCGAACAATCGGGCCGAACGCGATTGCCGGAAATCGGCGCACCACTGCGTCTGCCGGTGTGGGCCGGAAGTCTGACCGATAACTCGACGTTGCGCCTGGCACTATTGCCGCAAGGTGAGGTCGGATTGCGCGATGTTGCCAGCGAGATTCAAGGTGCGGTGATTGTGATCGGCCCGGAAGGCGGATTTTCCAGCACCGATATCGCGATCCTGCGTGCCGGCAATTTCCGCGGACTGCGTCTCGGCCCACGCATCCTGCGCACGGAAACAGCGGGGCCGGCAATACTCGCGGCGCTTAATGCTTTGGCTGGGGATTTCAGCTAGCTGTTCGCTTGCCGTGCACCCATCGTTTGAATAGTTCACACGTCAACACGACTATGTATAACTGTATAGTCTTTTTACGGAGTAGTTAGCCTCTATGGCACGCGGACGAAATATTCTCGGAGGTGTGAATACGGCAATTGCACGCCAATGCCGCCAGTGTAGACCCACATGACATCGGGGCTCTCGAAATTGTATACGGTGACGTCCAGATTTCCCGTAATCGGTGCAACCGCTTCGACAACGACAGTACGCGCAGTTACCGCGAGAGTGCGATAGGAATGAGTTTCATCGAACCCAACCATATGCCGCTCTACGCCCGCAACATTTGTGCTGAAGTCTGGGAGTTTAAAGTGAATGGTGCTCGATGTAATTGTTAGAGTTAGACGTCCCATCATCGAGCGCACGAAAGCCGATGTGCGCTCCGCCAGCTTTGTATTTTGATCGTTGAAGTTCATCGTTCGCTCGCGGTCCGAGTGCCACTCGCCGACCAGCGCGGGTTCCGCCAATACGGAAGAGGCGAGAAGAATTCCAACAATAACTGCGATGCCTTTCCACATAGTGATTAACAGCAATTAGGCTGCCGCGTTAATCACCGCGTCGATCTGCGCTTCGATCTGCAGCAAGTTCGGAATCACCGCGCGTTCGTCGCGCATGATGACTTGCGCCTGCACGCCGGGGGCGGGTTCGGCATCGTCCTGTTCGACCGATACGAGTAGCTCCGGCGTAATCGTGGTCAGGCGCGGGAACCCCTGCGCCAGCATCGCGATGAACGGCAGCTTGGGGTTGTTGCTAAGTCCCTTGAGCACCACGACACGTGCGTTGCTGAGGTTTTCTTCGCTGGCGACGCCGGCGAGTTGTGCAAACGAGAATAACGGCAGGCGCCAGCCGCGCCACGACAGACGACCGAGCAGCCACTTCGGGGCATCGGCAATCGCTTCGGGCGGCGAGTAGGTAATCACCTCGGCGACCGTCGCATTCGGCAGCAACACACGGCCATTGCTGACCGGAATAAGTACGCCGCGGATTTCGCGAGTTTGATTTTCGGACATGACGTTACTCGGCAGTGGCGCAGATTGCGGCCAGCCGCGTGGCTAACTGGCGCGGTGGTGCGGAATATTGGACAAGCCCGGCGTCGTCGGCGCTATCGACCATGCTGCTGATCACGCAACTGTCGGATTGCTGCGCCCAGATCAGCCCGCCGCTTTCGGCGACGAGCCGGCATGCCGCGATGGCACCGTTCACCGTACCCGAAAGCAAAATCACGCCGGCCCGCACACCGAAACTTTCGATGAGGTCGCGCATTAGGGCTTCCGGCATCGAGAGGCCATCGTCGTCATCGGCCGCCAGTAGCAAACGGCCATCCGGCTTGACCTGCAGGCGACCTTGTGCCGGCAGCAGCAATACCTCACCCACGGCTGCCGTGGCGGCATGCTCAGCAACACGAATCGGTAAAACCGAGGCCTTGCTCAACTGCGTGACGAGTGCAGATTGAAAGTCAGCACCGATCGGTGCCACAACCACGAGCAGCGCGGCGAGTTTTTCCGGCAAACCCGCAAGAAATTCGCGCAAGGCCTCGGGCGTTCCGATGGAACCGAACAGCACCCATACGCGCGGAATCGCATGCTTGATCGGGCCGTCGAATGTTTCATCTTCGACCGCGAGCGGCGTTAGCGCCCAATCCGAACCAAAATCGAACGCGGCTGGTTCTTTTGTTTCGACCGGCGCGGCGACGACCTTTTCGACCGGCAACGGCGACGGGATGGCGGCGATATCGGCTTCAAAATCCAGCAGCGCCCAATCGTCGGCGACACGCGAGGTAGTTCCCTCGGCGGCAAGCGTCTCGTCGTTTTTGCCCTGGAACCAGTCCGAGGATTTTTGCAATGGTGCAGGCTCAGCGGCGGGTTGCACAGATGCCTGGGGATCGGCGCTATCGAAGATCTCGAAACTGATGTCACTATCGGCGAATGACAATGCCGAAGCCTTGTCCTGGCGTTCGAGAGTGACCGCAGTGTGCGCAACGTCATCCGCCTCGTGCAACGATAACGGGTGTTCCAGTTCATCGATCAATGCGTGCGATGCGGTAGTTGGCGCATCGGCGTTGATGTCGACAGCCTCGAACGCAGCCCAACTGTTGTCTTCGACAAACAACGCCTCGCCATGTGCAACCGCATCATGATTCGACTCATGCAGCGCAGGCGCGGCATCGGTATCGCCGATGGGGAAGTCCAGCAAATCGTGCGTTTCCGCGAGTGCAATTGCATCGGTTTCGACGGGCGCAATCGCCGTGAATTGTTCATCGTTGTGCGTTGGCAATTCTTCCATGGCCGACGCTTCGATCGGATCGACCAACGGGTGCACTGCTTCGGTTGGCGTAGCCGCCACTTCGCTTGTCTCAATCTGCGTTACGGCGGCCGAGGTTAGCGACGGAGTTGCCGCCGCTTCCGCATTCAACGGGCGCATCGGCAATAGAACACTGGCGTCGCCATGCAGCTTGGCAGCGAGATGTCGCGCCCAGCGCGCCTGGTCGTATCCGGCCAATGCTTCTGATACGTCCGTTTCGTTGAAGACCAGCGCATAACCATCGGCCAGCAAATGATCGATCGTCGAAAACACATCGTCTTCGTCGCCATCCATGCTTACGACAACCGCGCGCGCACCACTGGCCCTGAGCGCCTCGAGATCGAATGCGTTTGCCGCGCCTTCATAAGCGACACTCACACCGAGTCCGGCCAACGCGGCACGCATTTCCTCGGGCATCGGGCTGGTGTGGTACATCAGCCCCACATTTACTTGCGTCGATTCAAACACCACGGCTTGCTCCAAGCACTTCGCGGATGTTCAACAACAAATCCGCTTCCTGATAAGGTTTGCCGAGATAGCGATCGACACCGATTTCGAAAGCACGTTGACGGTGTTTGTCGCCGCTGCGCGAGGTGATCATGATGATCGGCACATCGCGCAGACGCGGATCGTTGCGCATATGCGTGGCAAGTTCGAAACCGTCCATTCGCGGCATCTCGATATCGAGCAGCATCAGATCGGGCACCTGATCCTGCATCTTGTCGATCGCGTCGAGTCCGTCCTTCGCCGTGAGCACGCCCATTTCGCTGCGTTCCAAAACGCGTGACGTGACTTTGCGCATGGTGATCGAATCGTCGACCACCATGATCAGCGGAATCGTGCGTGCCTGCACCCCGGGTGCCATCTGCTGCGGTGGCTGGACTACCGATTCCGGCTCGCTCAGCGCGAGTTCGCGGCGTGCGGCATGGCGACGCAGCAAGGTCGCGAGATCCAGAATCATCACCACCGAGCCATCGCCCATGATGGTGGCGCCAAAGATGCCGGGCACCGAGCTGATCTGCGGACCGACCGACTTCACCACGATTTCGCGCGAACCGATCACTGCATCGATGCGGATCGCCGCACGCTGTTCACCGGCGCGCGTGAGCAGCAACGGATACTGGCTTTCGTCGACCGGACGATGGCCGGAAATATCCAGCAACTGCGGCAATTCGCAGAGCAGGAAACTCTCGCCGAGATACGCATACACGGGATCGGTGTGGGCGATGCGAGCGTCAAAGTCCTTGCTCTCGATACGCGCCACGCCCTGCACGGCCGACATCGGAATCGCATACGAGACGTCACCGATGCGCACCAGAATGGCCTGCGCTACCGCCAGAGTAAACGGCAGACGGATGCTGAAACTGCTGCCTTGCCCCGGCGTGGACTGGATGGCGAGCGAGCCGCCGAGCTGCTTGATCTCGTTGTGGACCACGTCCATGCCGACACCGCGGCCCGCGACCTGGGTGATCTGGCCGGCGGTGGAGAATCCAGTCTGCAGAATGAAGTTGAACAGCTCGCTGTCGTTCGGTCGCGCATCTGCAGCGAGCAGGCCACGTTCGATCGCACGCTGACGAATCGCCGCGCGATCAAGCCCACGACCGTCATCGCTGACGCGGATCAGGACTTCTGTCGCCTCACGGCTAACCGCAATATCGACCGAACCCGTACCCTGCTTGCCTGCGGCTTCGCGTTCCTCGGGAGTTTCGATGCCGTGCGCGAGCGCGTTGCGCAGCATGTGCTCGAACGGCGCTTTCATGCGATCCAGCAGGTTGCGATCCATTTCGCCCTGCGCACCACGCACGTTGAGCTGCGCGCGTTTACCGGTTTCCTCGGCAGTCTGGCGCAGGATGCGGCGCAGCGATGGCACCATCGATTCAAACGGCACCATGCGCGTTCGCATGAGGCCTTCCTGCAGTTCGGAGCTGACGCGCGACTGCTGCAGCAGCAGGGTTTCGGACTGGCGCGCCTGGTCGTCGAGCAGGTTCTGGATCGACACCAGATCGGATACGGATTCGGCAAGTGCGCGCGATGTTTGTTGCAGTTGCGAATAACGATCCATTTCCAGTGGATCGAAACCGCCCTCGGCAGTGCTGACATGCTCGCGCTGGAAACGCGACAAAATCTGCGCTTCAGTTTCCATTTCCAGAGTACGCAACTGATCGCGCAAACGACTCACGGTTTGCTCGAGCTCGACCAAGTTGCTGCGGAAGTTGCCGACCTGCTGTTCGAGGCGCGAACGGTAGATCGACACTTCGCCGGCAAAGTTGACCAGTGTATCGAGTGTATCGGCGCGAACGCGGATCATTTCCTGCGTCGCGCGCGGGGCAATTTCTTCTTCGTCGGCGCGTACGATTAGGCGTGGACGTGAGGGCGTGACCACAGCGATCGCCGGCGCGGTTTGAACGGGCGTTATTTCAGCCTCGCGCTCGACATCACGCGTGAGCTCATGCACGACCGGCGCGGCATCCTGCATCTGCAGCGGCGTACCGGCGACAAGCGCCTCGAAACGCGCGATGGCATTCACCGGCATGCCGATCGCCTGACGTTGCGACACGCGCTGTATCAACGTGTGCAGACGATCGAAACCGCGCTCGAACGAATCCATCGCCGCGCGTGTCATCGGTCGACGCTGCTCGCTGATCGCTTCGAGCATCGATTCCATGACGTGGCTGAGATCACCGATCGGCTCAAGGTTGGTCATGCGTGCACCGCCCTTGAGGGTGTGCAATTCACGTTGCAGGCCGCTGAGGATTTCCTTGTCCTGGGGTGCGCGATGCAAACGCGTCAGCAGCGCATCCGCATGGTCGAGAATATCTGCACCTTCCTGCACGAATACTTCGAGCAGATCGTCGTCGATATCTGCGGCAGCGAGCACGCCATCGGGCTGAATATCGTCCGCGATCGGCGGGGCCGGGGTTTCGTCGAGCAGCACCACATTTTGGGAAAGCTCTTCGTCGACACTTTTCTTGACCGCGGTTTCAGCTATTAGTGTCGATTCGGCGGCGGGGGCGGCCTGCCGGTGTTCGCGATATTGCGGCTCGCCTGGCGGCGCCTCGTATGGCGTAGACAGGATGATTTCTTCGTCAGCGGAATCATCCGCGGATGCAGTGTGCGGCTGATCCGCGAACGATACGTGTTCATCGATATGGGTTTCGAGCGCCGCCGGCTGTTGGCTGTCGTCTTTCGGTGATTCCTCAAGCATCGCGAAAAACCGTTCCTCCGCCACGGCGTCGCCAAGCGAAGACTCGGTCAGCTCTGGCTGGATCTTGAACGACTCGATCGCGGCGGGCTCACTTGCAACTTCTGCAGATGATGTTTCGACGTGCGTAAAACGCTCGAATATCAGACTCGATGTATCGAGTTCTCCGTCGTCTTTTTGCTGTTCCGACGTGGCAACGTCTACGCCATGTGCCGGCTCGTCATGCAACGTGAAGAAGTCATTCTCATCGTCGCTGGCCAGCACAAGATGTTCGTCGGATTCGTCGCCGGCGGCAGCGACCGGCTCAGTGCTGGACACGCTGATTTCCTCGTCGTGCGACAAACCGTTATCGACATATGGTGCATGCGCATTGTTCTGATTGATCGCTTCTTCGATCGCCGCTTCGACGGCGGCATCGATCGACATCTCGTTGGAATTTTCTGCGTGAGCGTCGTACGCAACGTGCAAGCCCTGCCCGTCCGCCTCGTTCGCGTCACGCTCGGGAGTGTCGTCTTTGTGCGCTTCAAATTCGGCAGCGCGAACGCTGTACGGCAGGACCGAATCAGGCGCGCTCGCGCGTAATGCATTGACCTGTTGTGCCAGCAGTGTGCTGGAAGGCCATTGCGGATCATCGCTTTCCAGCTCAAGCATGACCTGCTTGATCAATGCCGACGTGTTCGCCAGCGCTTGCGCGCCGGTGCCATCCAGGGCGCCATTACGTGAATAGACCCCCTTTACGTATGCTTCGAGCGGCGACAGAACGCCACCGAGCACGGGAATTTCGACCGTCGCAATCGCACCGTTGAGTGTGTGCAATGCACGCACCAGATCTTCGGTCACCGGGATTGAATTGCCGGCCGCAGCATCCAGATGATTATCGACAACAGTCAAATGCGCAGCCACTTCGGTACGCAGAATATCGAACAACACCGGATCGATACCGGACCACGACGTACCGCGCGATTCGGCCTGCGCCAGCGTTTCACTGGACAGGGTTGCGGGCTCGCTCGATTCAGAGTTCGCAGCAGTCGTTGGCACGGGAGCCAGCGATGAGCGCAGCACCCGACGCTGCACCACGCGCTTGATCGTGCGCATGCGGAATTTCGGATTTTCCAGCGCGTTGATTTCACCACCAGCCACCAGGCGATCGGCGTGATAAACGATTTCGCCAAGGTCGGCATCGACATCACCCGCTCCGCTGAGCGCGGCAAGCAGTCCGGGCAATGCACCGACCGCGCGCGTCAGCACCGCCTCGACATCCACGTTCGGTTGAACCGTACGATCCAGCACGCGATTCAGCAGATTCTCGATTTTCCAGCCGAACTCGCCAATGGCCGCAGCGCCAACAAGACGCCCGGAACCTTTCAGGGTATGGAACGAACGGCGGAGCGGCGTGAGTTTGGACAGATCACTTGGGTTTGCCCGCCATGCCGCAACGGTCTTGTGCAAACTCTCGATTTCCTCTGCGACTTCTTCGAGGAAGACGCCGCGGATATCGGCGTCGATCTCATTCGTGGTCACCGATTCGAAATGACTCGTGGCCGGGCTGAAGTCGTACTCGGGTACTTCTTCCTCGATCTCTTCCTCGATTTCGATGTAGTCATCGTCGGCGTCGGTGATGGCTTCATGCACCGGCGCGGCGGGCGCAGAAACACGTGGTTCGGCTTCTGCTTGCGCCGACGTCTGAGTCTCGATCACTGGCACGATTTGCGGCGCAGCGGCTGGCGTTTCGAGCGGCTGCCCGAATAGCGGCGCTGCTGCGGTAAGTTCGACTTCCGGCACAAACTCTGCGGCTGGACGATGCTCGGGAATGGCTTCGGCATGCACTGCAGCGGCGGCTTCCAACGTGCCGGTCCAGGACACCGGTTCGCGCTGCGGGATCGGCCAATAACCCAGTGCCGTCAAACTGCTGCGCGTCGCATTGAGAATTTCTTCGCGCCCGCTGCGACGTTCGCGCGTGGCTTCCAGATAATATTCCATCGACGCAAACGCATCGGCGAGCCTGTCCAATTGCGCTGCCGTTGGCACGCGTTTGTGCTGCAGTAACTCGACCTCGACAAACCGCTGGATCGCGGTCATGAAATGCGCGGGCTCGACCAGGTCGAGCATGATCAACGCACCGGAGACTTCTTCGAGTCGATGCGGAATCTGCGTCATGTGCGAATGCATCCATGGCGCCTCGATGAACGAGATGATTTCCTGCTTTGCCTGCGCCAGGTTGGTCGCGGCTTCCTGCATCAATGCATCGAGAATACGACGAACTTCGGTGGTCGGCAGGTGTTCGAGAAAGCCGGCGGGCTCGGCAGTTTCTTCGGTCGCACCGAGACGCTCGATATGATCGTCGAGTGAAGATTCGACGTAGATCAGGGTGCCGGCGATATCCAGCAACGATGATTCTTCGACCGGACGCACGCCGGCGGCAATGTCAGCTAGCGCTTGGCGTTGTTCGCCAACCAGACGTCGCGGAATGCCCAGACCTAGCATGCCCAAAGTATCGGCAACGCGATCCAGCACTTCGGCTTGCGCCTGCAAGAGTCCGGGCTCACGGCTATGCGAACGCAGAAAAATATCCAGCGATTCTTTCACGCGCAACAAATCGTCGCGAATCGCCACGGCAACGGTGTCGAGCAAGTTACGGTTGTGACCGGATACGCTGCCCTTGGCGTGGCGCAATTCCTCGTCGCTCGGCAATAGCGAATTCAGCTTGTAGGTCGCCCGAAGTTCGGTGCTGCGCGGACCGGCATCGCGGGCATGCGCGACGTAATACAGCAGGTTTTTCACGAGCTCGCGCGTGGGATCACTGCGTAACGCAATTTCGCCGTCTTCCTGCAGTCGACGGATTTCGCGATCGATCTTGCCGAACAGTAGCTTGAGCGTGACGCTCGGTTCGACACTGTGACTTTGCACGCCCTCGATCACACCGGCGGCAACCCACCACAGACGACGCGACTCCACCGAAACGCACAGACCGCGCAAACGATCAAGAATACTCAGCAGGCGATCAAGCGGACCGGCCGCCGCGTCATCGCGAAACCATTTCAATAACGCTGCCAGATATGCCGTGCGCAAGTTACCTGCTTGCGCACGCAGTTCAACCGGCCCGAGCAACTGCGCTGCGCCGCCCGCAGACGCCGGCAAGGCGGCGTCGAGATTCGGTGCAAACAACGCCGACTCGGACAATAATTTTTGCCCACGACACGTACGCAAATCGTTCAACAGCGGCAGCAGGACGATCGGAATGTCCTTGTGTCCGCTTTGCAGCCGTTCTAGGTAATCCGGCAATTGCACGATGCCGCGCATCAGCACGCTGTACGTATCTTCCTGCGGACTCACTTGCCCGCTCAGCAGATCCTGCGCGAGCCGCTCCATTTCTTCAGCGACCATCGCCGCGCCGTACAACTCGACCATACGCAAGGTGCCCTGCACCTGATGCAGATTGTTCGCGCACAGCTGAATCTGGCTGCTGTCGGAAGGATCTTCGACATAGGTTTGCAGCGCATGCAACGCCTGCTGCAGGGTGTCGTCAAGCTCCTGCTTGATCCAGCGCAGGGTAGTGAAATCGCTAGTTTGTTGCGCACTCATGACCAGACCACCAATGATGACGCGACGCGCGCCTCGGGCTGGGCCCGGGCAGCGCAGGGGAAAACAACCGGCAAAAGAGATTTCACTATTTCGACCTTGATCAGCTCGGCAAAGTGAAGTCTGCAACCGAACGGCGCATGTCGTCCGCCAGTTTCGCCAAGTTACCGACGGACTCGGCGGTCTGGCTTGCACCAACCGATGTTTGCGTGGTGATTTCCTGAATGACGTTCATGGTCGCGGTAATGCTGCTGGCCACGGCCGATTGCTGATTTGCGCTATGCGTAATGCCTTGAATCAATTCGGCCAGATCGTTCGAAACCTTTTCGATTTCGCCAAGCGCCAAACCCGCGTCTTCGGCGCGACGTGCGCCGGAAACCACTTCGGTGGTGGTCTGTTCCATCGAACCGACCGCTTCGTGGGTATCGGATTGAATCGTCTGCACCAGCGTTTCGATTCGTCGCGTTGCGCCAGAAGCGCGTTCTGCAAGTCGCTGCACTTCATCCGCGACGACCGCAAAACCGCGCCCCGCTTCACCGGCGGAAGCCGCCTGAATTGCCGCGTTCAACGCCAGAATATTGGTCTGCTCGGCAATGTCGTTGATCAGTTCGACGATGGTTCCGATTTCCTGCGAGGATTCGCCGAGGCGCTTGATGCGTTTCGAAGTTTCCTGAATCTGGTCACGGATCGAATCCATGCCCTGAATGGTTTGTCGCACCACGCCGGCGCCCTTCGAGGCGATGGCGACCGAGCGCTGCGCCACCTCGGCGGAATCTGCCGAATGTCTGGCCACCTGATCGGCGGATTGGGCGAGCTCGCCAATCGCGGTAGACGCCGATGTGATCTGCTGCGCCTGATGTTCTGCCGCTTCGGCCAGATGCATCGTGGTGGCCTGGGTTTCCTGCGCGGATGCGGCCACCTGCAACGAGGTTTCGTTAATCGTGGTCACCAAGGAACGCAATGCTTCCACTGCGTAATTGACCGAGTCGGCAATCGCACCGGTGATGTCTTCGGTCACCGTCGCCTTTACGGTCAGATCGCCTTCTGCGAGGGATCCCATTTCATCCAGCAATCGCAAAATGGCTTCCTGGTTACGCTGGTTAAGCTCCGAGCTGTCCTTGAATCGACGTTGCTGATCGCGGAACGTAGTCATTGCCAACAGGATCACGAGCAACACGGCCAGTGCCGCAGCACCGGCACCCCACCAGATGTTCGGGAAGAGGCGTTGCGGCGCCAGCGCACCGAGGCGTTGTGCCACCTTGTCGGCCTGGATCAGCACGCTCTGGCTGTCGGTGAAGCTGTTGTCAGCGGCAGCTTTTACTTCCTGCACGCCAGATGAGGCGTCGAGCAATTTTTGCACCGGCTCGCCGAGCTCGGTCCACTGCTTGTTGATGTCGTTAAGAATCTCGTGTGCCGAACTGTTTTCCATTGCCTTGATGCCGAAATCGGCATTACCGCTGATCAGGCCGGTCAATACCGCACCATACAAACGCGCGTCGCGCGACAGACCATCGGCGGCGGATTGCGCCTCGGCACCGCCCTGCACCACCTGTTGCACACGACGCAGCATGCGATCGCCAAGCAACATCTGGCGCGACACGATCATCACCTGACCCGCGGCACCGTTCTTTTCGGTAAGAATTTTCACCACTTCGTCGGTACGCGAGTTCAGCACCGGTAGCTTGGTCGAAAAGTCGTTCGCAAGGCCCGTTGCATTCAGCACCAAATCCTTGTTGCTGAGAATCTTGGTGATGTTGCCATCGAGCTGCGCCCAGGCCTTGCCCAGATCGGTCAGTTCGGGTTTAACCGATGGTTCATTCAGATAATTCGGCAGGCCGGTGGCTGGATCGCCGTTGAGCAGTTTCTGCACTTCGCTGGCGATACTGGCTTGGGTGCTGGCGAGACCGCCAAACGCGTCGATATTACCGGAGGCCGACTCGGTCGCATATTTCGCGAGCTGCTGCGACTGCACCTGAATCTGCGTGGTCAGCGCGGTTGCCTGTCGATCCTGCGTGGCTTTGTTATTCAACAAGATGAAATCCACGACCGCCACGAGGATGGCTGCGATCAGCAGAACCACCAACAGCGTATTCGCACCGCCCGACTTCTGTTTATCCGCGCTCATATCCACCGTCTCTCAAAAAATTCCGCTCAATAACGCCTGCCGAGGCAGCCCTATGGCATCCAGCATTCACGCTGCAAGGAAATCGGGCGCACGTACCAGCTCGGCCATGCTGAACAGGCTCCACTGCACATCCCCCAACACATAACTTTCATAAACAAATCTTGCGTAGTTTTCGTCGAGCTCGGCATTTTCGAGCTTCTGCGTATTCACGAAGTTGCGCTGCCCGAGCACTTCATCCACGAGCAGACCGACGCTGCCGGCCTGCTGCTTCACGAGCAAGACACGACTCGAATCGGTCGTAATCGTGCGTGTGCCACCGAGAAAAGTTTTAAGATCAATCACCGGCGCGAGCACACCGCGCACGTTGGCCACGCCCAATACCCAATGCCGGGTTCCGGGAACCTGGGTCAATGGTGGTACGGACAGGATTTCGTTGACGTCAGCAATCGTGCTGGCGAGGAAACGATCGCCGACCCGGAAACCGATGCCGCGCCACAATCCGGGCGCATCGATTTGTTCGGGCATGCCGGCGGCATGCGCCAGGCTGCGACGCTCGATATCGGCGAGCAGATCAAACGCGGAAATCTGGGGAACGACACTCATGCGACGGCCATCGATGTGATAAACCAAAGGGAGGAGGCAACGGGCTTGCCTTGACCGGCAAACAGGCACGAGGAAGCATGCGCGGATCGGTGCCGAGCAGGTACACACGGCGATTGCAGCGCCGCGAGCCCGTGCATTACACCGCGGGCGTCTGCGAAATTTGAACCATGAACCATCACCTGCCCCCTTGCCGGTCCGGATCGTTGCTTATTTATTAATCACATGGCGCCGGATCGCATCCAGCAGTTCGTCGCGTGTGAAAGGTTTTGTCAGATATTGCTCGGAACCGACGATGCGCCCGCGGGCCTTGTCGAACAGACCATCCTTGCTCGACAGCATCACCACCGGCGTGGAGCGGAATACCTGATGATTCTTGATCAACGCGCAGGTCTGATAACCATCGAGTCGCGGCATCATGATGTCGACGAAGATGATGTCCGGCTGATGATCCGAAATCTTGGCCAAAGCTTCGAAACCGTCGACCGCAGTGACGACTTCGCAGCCCTCTTTTTTCAACAATGTTTCGGCGGTGCGACGTATGGTCTTGGAATCATCGATTACCATGACCTTGAGGCCGACCAGCCCCCCTGTATCTATTGTTGCGTCCACTAAACCCTCTCTTGCAGCGGAAATGGTTGCAGCTCACGCTCGCCATTCAAAACAAACCCAACACCTATTTAACAAGCGGCCTTCACGCTGTCAAGAAAAAAGCCTACGGCGCAAGCAGCGTGTATCCAATGTTCAAGCATTAAATCACTTTTTTGGTATTAGTGCAGGTATTTACGCAAGAATTTCCTGCGCTCGCGACGAACAACAGGCGCATGGCAAGACCCGCGCCGGAAGTTTCTCGGCAGATACAGTTGCATGGCTTTATTTGCAAGCATAACGCGTGCCAAGAAAATTCGCGGCGCATTTCCGGCGTGATATCAAAGAAATGCGTCATGCCGGTTGACCGCAAGCGGCCGCATCCGTGAGGATGCTGGATTGCACCATCACGAGTCGAACCATGCCGCGCAGTCTTGCCGTGCTGATGGATTCCATCGAGCACATTCACACCGAGAAAGATTCCACCTTCGCCATGTTGCTGGAAGCGCAGCAGCGCGGCTACATTCTGCATTACATGACTCAGAGCGACATGGCGATACGCAACGGCACGCCGTGGGCGCGGTTGGCGCCATTGAGCGTGCGTGATAACACCACGGACTGGTTCACGCTCGGCAAAAGCGCATGGTCCGACCTGCGCGAACTGGATGTCATCCTCGCGCGTAAGGATCCGCCGGTAGACGCGCAATTCATCTACGACACGATGGTGCTGCAACTCGCGTTCGATGCGGGCGTGCTGGTGGTCAATCATCCGCAGGCGCTGCGCGACGCCAACGAAAAACTGTATTCATTGCATTTTGCGCAGTGCGCGCCGCCAAGTGTTGTCGCACGCGATGCCGAAGAAATCCGCCGTTTCGTCAGCGAACACGGCCAGGTGGTTCTCAAGCCGCTGGACGGCATGGGTGGACGCAGCATCTTCCGCAGTTTTCACGGCGATCCGAACTTGAACGTGATTCTCGAAACGCTGACCGACAACGGCCAGCAGTTCGCAATTGCGCAAAAATACATCGAGGAAATCACCGCCGGCGATAAACGTATCCTGCTGATCGACGGCGAGGCGGTGCCGTATGCGCTCGCGCGTATTCCGCAAGGCGACGATTTCCGCGGCAACCTCGCGCGGGGTGGCAAAGGTGTCGGCATACCGCTGTCCGAACGCGACCGCTGGATCGTGGCGCAAGTGGCGCCCGAACTGAAAAGGCGCGGCATGATTTTCGTGGGCCTGGACGTAATCGGCGATTACCTGACCGAAGTGAACGTCACCAGCCCGACTTGCATCCGCGAACTGGACAAACAGTTCGGCCTCAACATCGCCGGCCAATTGTTCGATCATCTCGAGCAGCGGCTGGCGTGAGCAGTACGGCAAAAACTCGCGTCGCCATGCCTGCCAATATCGGCAGTAGCGAGCGCCTGCGCGTGACTTTATTGTTTGCTTTGGTGGTGCACGCGGTGGTCGCGCTCGGCGTGACTTTCAGTTTCGACAAACCCGCGCCGCGCCTGCCATCGCTGGATGTGATCCTCGTGCAATCCGCCTCCGGCGAGAAACCCGAGAAAGCCGATTTTCTCGCCCAGGCGAATAACAGCGGCGGCGGCAACAGCGACAAGGCACTGCGCCCGAGCGACCAGTTTTCCGGCAGCGTGCGCAAGCCCGAACAGGGCCTTACACCGCAGCCGATGGAAGCAGGTGCGCCGCGGCCGAACTCGCAGAAAGCGACGCGCGTGGTGACGCAGCAACAGTCCAGCGACCACATCAATAGCCAGACTGAAAGCCGCGAAGTGCCGCCGACCGATCTCGCGCTCGCGCCACAGGAGGTACAACGCAAAATGGAAATGGCGCGACTCGCCGAGGAAATCCAGAAACAAACCCAGGCGTATGCGAAGCGTCCGAAGAAAAAGGAAATCAGCGCCAACACCAAGGAATATGTTTACGCCAATTACATGCGCGCGTGGGTGGCGCGGATCGAACGTATCGGTAATCTTAATTATCCCGACGAGGCCAAGCGCGAACAACTGCATGGCAACGTGATTCTCACTGTGGCGTTAAAGCGCGATGGCTCGGTAAAAAATATCGAAATCATCCAGAGCAGCGGCATTCGCGTGCTCGATGAAGCTGCAATTCGTATCGTGGGACTTGCCGCGCCGTTTCCGCCGATTCCGACCAATACCGGCGATGACATCGACGAACTTTATGTAACGCGTACCTGGCAATTTCAGACCGGCGATGGCGACAAAGATCTCGCCATTGGTGCGCAATAGGCTCTCCCATTCGCAATCGAGTTTGAGCACGCTGACTAGCCGACCTGGCTCGGTGCGCCGTACAATCCTCCCATGCAAAGTCCGACCACTCTCGCCGATCATTTTCTGATCGCCATGCCGATGTTGCACGACGCCAACTTTGCGCGTGGCGTTACCTATCTGTGCCAGCACAACGAAGATGGCGCGATGGGCCTGCTGATCAATCGCCTGTCCGACTATCGACTCGGCGATGTCCTCGCGCAGATGAATCTGAGTTCGGAGCTGCAGGACGTCATCGACGCGCCGGTGCTGATTGGTGGCCCGGTGCAATCCGAACGCGGTTTTGTATTGCATGCACCGCAGGGCAACTGGGACTCGTCGTATCGCATCACCGACAGCCTGTGCGTGACGACCTCGCGCGATATTCTCGCCGCAATCGCCGTAGGCAATGGCCCGCAACATGCGCTTATCGCACTCGGCTACGCGAGCTGGGGCGCCGGCCAGATCGAGCAGGAACTCAGGGAAAATTCCTGGCTCACCGCCGATGCCACGCGGCAAATATTGTTCGAAACGCCGCTCGATGAACGCTGGGATTCTGCCGCCGCACTGGTCGGCGTGAAGCTCGCCAACCTGACCAGCTATGCCGGTCACGCCTGAGCCGTTATGAGCCGCATCCGATGAGCTGTGTTCTCGGTTTCGACTTCGGCACGCGCCTGATCGGCGTCGCCGTAGGCAATCAGATTACGGAAAGCGCGCAGGCGTTGAGCGTGATCGAAAATTCACCCCGCGGACCGGACTGGGCGACGCTCGATGCGCTGCTGCAAGAATGGCGGCCAAGCGCCTTGCTGGTTGGCTTGCCGCTGACGCTCGACGACAAGGAACAACCGATCACGCGCGCTGCACGCGGCTTCGCTGCCGCGCTCGAAAAACGCTACGGGCTGCGGGTGCACGCGGTCGACGAGCGCTACACCTCGATGGAAGCAAGCCGGCGCTTCGCCGAACAGCGCCGCAGCGGCACTGCCAAACGCAAGCACGCCGCGAATATCGATTCTGTCGCGGCGCAGATCATCGTCGAATCCTGGCTCGCAACCGCGTAACCAATTTTTCAACGCATATTTTCGACGCTCAGAACATGAAGCGCTGAAATTTTTCTTCCGGATAGAGGGTGATCAATGATCTCCTCTCAACATGAAACTCGGACAACGCGGTGGAGCATTGCTTCAATGTACTCACTCATATTTTGATTCCCGCGGGAATAACTTGGTGATCGTGCACACTGAGGCGTCCCGTGCCAACATATTGGTCGAATTCAAATATCTCGCAGCTTCGCTTGTGCTGCCGCTCTTCCATTTTTCTTGGCAAGTCGAAAAGCTCCCCATCCTCCAACCGAAGAAGGATGTCGGGTCGCAGCCCTTCCGCCATGGATTCAACAAGAGACTGTAGAAAATTCCTGCGCCATAGTTTCCTCAGGCCTTGGCTAAGAACCTAATTTGCTGACAACGGGAATATAGGCGTTGCAGCGTGTCGGCAGCCTGCGATAATAAGCGACATCCTCGCCCGACTCGACTGTCATGCCCCAGCCCCAACTCGACGATCACGGTAGCCTCCGTCACTTGTTGACGCTGGATGGCTTGCCGCGCGCTACTCTGGAGCATCTGCTGGATCGCGCCGAACACCTGCGCGCGCTGAGCCACGATGGAACACGTCGACTCGATCTGCTCGGCGGCCGCACCGTGATCAATCTGTTTTTCGAGCCGAGCACACGCACGCGCACGTCGTTCGATCTCGCCGCAAAACGCCTTGGCGCCGACGTCATCAATTTTGATATCGCGAGTTCGTCCGCGGTCAAGGGCGAGACTTTGCTCGATACCGTGCATACGCTCGAAGCGATGCACTGCGATGCGTTTGTGGTGCGGCACAAGGAATCCGGCACCCCTGAATTTATCGCCCGCCACTTGCGCTCGAACTGCGCCGTATTGAACGCCGGTGACGGCAATCGCGCCCATCCCACGCAGGGCTTGCTGGATGCACTGACCTTGCGCCGACATCGCGCGGATTTCAGCCAACTCTGTGTCGTGATCTGCGGCGATATCCGGCACTCGCGCGTGGCACGTTCGGATGTGCATGCGCTGCGCACGCTCGGTATCGGCGAACTTCGTTTGTGCGCGCCGGAATCGCTGTTGCCGGATGCGGTGGAGATGCCCGGCTGCCAGCTGTTCAGCGATTTCGATGCAGCCCTGCGCGGCGCCGATGCGGTGATTATGTTGCGGCTGCAGAAGGAGCGCATGGCAGGCGCGCTGATTCCATCCGAAGCGGAATATTTCCGCCGCTTCGGTTTGAGCAGCCAACGCCTCGCGCAGGCCGCACCGGATTGTCTGGTGATGCATCCGGGTCCGATCAATCGCGATGTCGAGATTGCGGCCGATGTCGCCGACGGTCCGCGTTCGCTGATCCTCGAACAAGTCGGCAATGGGGTATTCGTGCGCATGGCGGTGCTGCAGGAATTGCTCGGCAGCTAAATACGCGACAGATGCGCGCATCGGCCGGCTTGGTTAGACTGCGCTTCTTTCCATTCGACGCCGGAATTGTCCATGCCTGTAATCACGCGCCTCGGCACCTGTGTGGTGGCCTCCGTCCTGTTGCTGGCAGGCTGCGGAAAAACGCCCGACGCGGGTATTCCGCTCGGTTACGCGCCGGCCGATACGCCGTATGTATTCGGCAATATCGAGCCGATGCCGCAGGCGATGATTGATCGATACGTCACGCAATTCCACGAATCCTGGCCGATGCTGATCGGTTATTACCAGGAAATTCTGAATGGCGCGGAGAAACTCGACGATCCGCAGAAACGCGTTGCGCAAGCGATCCTCAACGAGTTCAAGACACGCGACAGCCTCGATAAATTGCGTGAGATCGGCCTGCGCCCCGATGCGCACATGGCGTTGTATGGCATCGGCGTGATTCCGGTGCTGCGTCTGGAACTCGGTGATGCGGCGGCGTTCAAGGCATTCATCGGACGTATCGAACAGAACTCCGGACAGAAACTCGATGCCGCCAAAGTCGGCGAGCAGGATTACTGGTCCATCGGCAAGGACGGACTCGAAGTCGTGATGGCCGTGCAAGGCAATCAGGTAGTGCTCACGCTCAGTCCGAAAAATGCAAGCGAGGATCTGCGCAAGAAACTGCTCGGCATGACGCGTCCGGATAAAAACATTCTGCAAGTCGGCGCGCTCGATGCGCTGAACCAGAAATTCCATTACCTGCCGAATGGTTCGGGTTATCTCGATGTGGTGCGTCTGGTTGATCTGATCAGCAGCGGCAGCGATCCGGTGCTGCAGGAATTCAGCACGGCGCTAGGCAGCCCGGCCAAGGCGTTGGATGCGGCGTGCCGCACCGATGCATTGTCCATCGCGCAGAAATTTCCGCGCCTGAGTTTTGGCTACGAAGCGCTGACCGCACAGCGTATGCAGGTCGGTGTCCAGCTCGAACTCGACGCCGCGCTCGCCAAGGATGTGATGGCCGCCAGCGCCGCTGCGCCGGGCAGCGCCGTACCGAGCGACAGCTTGCTCGATATCAGCATTGCGATCCCTGTACTGAAGCTCAAGGATTTCTGGCAGAAGCAGGCCAAGGCGATTGTCGCCAAGCCTTATACGTGCAGCGAGTTTGCCGATCTCAACAAGCAGAGCGCAGATGCCGTGGAAAAACTTGATAGCTCGTTGCCGCCACCATTCAGCGATTTTAACGGCATGCGTTTCAGCCTGAACAAGCTCGAACCAAAAGGTGCCGGCGTGCCGGAATTCAGCGGCAAGCTGTTGCTGTCGATGAGCAATCCGACCACCACGGTGGCGATGGCGCAGCTGGTCGTGCCGACGCTGAAAGATCTCAAGCTCAGCCCGGACAGCAAGCCGGTGCCTTTGTCGCTCGGCGCGATGGCTGCGATGATGCCGCCGATGTTCGTCGCGATGTCGCCGACGGCGCTGGCGATCTCCACCGGCGCCGGCGAAGAAACCGGTTTGGCCGCCTATCTGGCAGCGCCTGCGGCGAGCCAGCCGGTATTCATGCGCATGAGTTTCAGCGGCGCGATATATGGCTTATTGGGCAAATTCGGCGAAACGATCGGCGCACGCATGGGCGACAAGGAACGCGCGCAAATGGCAAAATCTGCGCAGATGATGGCGGTCTATGAAAAGTGGATTCGTCGCGGCGACATGCAGTTCAGCGCAACGCCGAATGGCATTGCGATCGAAGAAACGATCGACATGAATTGAGCGATCACACGCCGTTTTGCACGGCGCTTAGTTACACGACTGGAACGGTGCGTAGCCACCGTTCCAGCGATAGACCGAGTGGAATCAGATCAACGCTCGGTCAACTCCACGCCATCGAGACCGGCGGACAACGTATGCGCATTGCCGCCCTGCGATAGCTTGATCTTCAGACGCACTTCATTGGTCGAGTCGGCGTAACGCAGCGCGTCTTCGTAGGTGATCTCGCCGGCCTGATACAGCTCGAACAGACTCTGATCGAAGGTACGCATGCCGAGGTTGGTGGATTCCTTCATCAAATCCTTTAGCTTGTGCACCTCGCCCTTGCGGATGTAATCCTGCGCCAGCGGCGTGCCGAGCATGACCTCCATCGCGACACGCCGACCTTTGCCGTCCGGCGTCGGAATGAGTTGCTGTGCGACGATGCCTTTGAGGTTCAGCGACAGATCCATCAGCAACTGCGAGCGTCGGTCTTCGGTGAAAAAGTGGATCACGCGATCCAGCGCCTGGTTGGCATTGTTCGCATGCAAAGTGCACAGGCAAAGGTGACCGGTTTCGGAGAAGTTGATGGCGTGCTCCATCGTTTCGCGCGTGCGTACTTCGCCGATCATGATCACGTCGGGCGCTTGGCGCAGCGTGTTCTTCAGCGCGTTTTCCCAGCTGTCGGTATCGATGCCGAGTTCGCGCTGCGTGATGATGCAACTCTCGTGGCGATGCACGTATTCGATCGGATCCTCGATGGTGATGATGTGTCCGGTCGAATTGAGGTTGCGGAAGCCGATCATCGCCGCGAGCGACGTCGATTTTCCGGTACCGGTCGCACCGACGAACATGATCAAGCCGCGTTTGGTCATCGCCAGCGACTTGATGATCTGCGGCAGACTCAATTCATCGACGCTCGGAATGCGCGTCTCAATGCGACGCAACACCATGCCGACATTATTGCGCTGGTAAAAACAGCTCACACGAAAACGACCGACGCCAGAAAGGCTGATCGCAAACTGGCATTCGTGGGTTTTCTCGAACTCCTCGCGCTGCGCCGGCGTCATGACGTTGAGCACCATGTCGCGCGATTGCGCCGAGGTCAGCGGATTCTGCGTGATCGGCGCGATCACGCCATTCACTTTGAGGCTGGGCGCAATACCGGCGGTGATGAAAAGATCGGACGCCTTTTTGTGCACCATCAGCTTGAGGAACGAAGTGAAATCGATGCTGCTCATGGCACATACCTCATTGCTGTTTTATAAAAAGGCGGGCTTGCCCCGCCAAATCCGGAATATCCACATACCTGCATAATCGTGCCGACTAACCTTGCGCTTGACTCAACCAGCTACGCCGCTTGCACCGATGCACATGCGCACCATACGAGCTTGTTGCCGCTTCGCCTACCTGAAAGTGTCCTTGTTCTTGGCATAGCCGATTGCCTGCTGGCGCGTCACCATGCCACGTCGCACCAGATCCTGCAGGCACTGATCGAGCGTCTGCATGCCGTATTGCTGGCCGGTCTGGATCGAGGAATACATCTGCGCGACCTTGTCCTCGCGGATCAGGTTGCGGATCGCCGGAATGCCGACCATGATTTCATGCGCCGCGATACGTCCGCCGCCGACTTTTTTCATCAGCGATTGCGAAACCACCGCACGCAACGATTCGGACAACATCGAACGTACCATGCCTTTTTCGGCGCCCGGAAATACGTCGATGATACGGTCGATGGTTTTTGCCGCAGACGACGTATGCAAGGTGCCGAACACGAGATGTCCGGTTTCCGCTGCGGTCAAGGCCAGGCGGATGGTTTCGATATCGCGCATTTCGCCGACCAGCACGAAGTCGGGATCTTCGCGCAAGGCCGAACGCAGCGCTTCGGTAAAACCGTGCGTGTCACGATGCACCTCGCGCTGGTTGATCAGGCATTTGTTTGAGGTGTGCACGAATTCGATCGGATCCTCGATCGTGAGGATGTGGCCGTATTCGTTCTTGTTGATGTGATCGACCATCGCCGCGAGTGTGGTCGATTTGCCGGAACCAGTCGGGCCGGTGACGAGGATCAAACCCTGCGGTTGCTCGATGAGTTCCTTAAAAATCTTCGGACAACCGAGATCTTCGAGACTCAGCACTTCGGACGGAATGGTTCGGAACACCACGCCCGCGCCGCGGTTCTGATTGAACGCATTCACACGAAAACGCGCTAGCCCCGGAATCTCAAACGAGAAGTCGGTTTCGAGAAATTCTTCATAATCGCGACGCTGCCGATCCGACATGATGTCGTAGACCAGCGAATGCACCTGCTTGTGATCCAGCGCCGGAATGTTGATACGGCGGATGTCGCCGTCGACACGAATCATCGGCGGCAAACCAGCCGACAAGTGCAAATCGGAAGCCTTGTTCTTTACCGAAAAGGCCAGCAGCTCGGCAATATCCATCCAGTTCCCCTCAAGTACAGGCGCTAATACAAGAATCGACGAGGCACGAGTATAACGCCAGCACAGCACTTGCGGCATAGTCCCCGACCGCGATGTCTCGTTGCGTGTGATGGTCCGCACATTGCTGGCTGCACGGAGATAAACTGCAGCTCGCGCAATGTCGCGCGCCATCGGCGGATCCACCCACCTACCATGACTTCCGTTGACTCGACCCGCCCGCAAAAAACCAGTCTCGACGAAATCCGTCGGCGAAGTTCCGCTGTGGCACCAACAAAGGATTTGCCGCAGCTCGTCGCGGTGAGCAAAAAACAATCGGCCGATGCGATTCGCCGCCTCGCGGAACTGGGCCAGCGTGCGTTTGGTGAGAACTATGTGCAGGAAGCGCTGGCGAAACAACACGAATTGCGCGATCTGGATCTCGAATGGCACTGCATTGGGCCGCTGCAATCCAACAAATGCCGCGAGGTCGCGGAAAATTTCGCGTGGCTGCAGAGTCTGGATCGCGCCAAATTGATCGCACCGCTGCAGCTTTATCGTCCGCCAAATCTGCCGGCGTTGAATGTGTTGATCCAGGTCAATATCGATGACGAAACCAGCAAATCCGGGTGCGCGCCGGAACTGATCGAGACACTCGCAGCAGCGATCGGCAAATCAGGGCGACTGCGCTTGCGTGGGCTCATGGCGATCCCCGCACCACACGCCGATCGGGAACTTCGTCGGGCCGCTTTTATCCGCATGCATACGCTGTTTCTGACGCTGCAAAAAAATCACGACAATATCGATACCTTGTCGATGGGCATGTCCGAGGATTTCGAACTCGCCATCGCCCATGGCGCGACGATGGTGCGGATCGGCAGCGCATTGTTCGGCGCGCGCTAGGTTCGGCTGACGCAGGGTGGATGAAACACAACCCGCGGCAAACTCGCCCCGGCCTCGACTACCTGCCACGTCGCACAAAAAAGGACCCGGTGCGATTTCCGCACCGGGTCGATTATTGCAAACGTGTATCAGTGTTTGTTTCAGTGCCAGGTAAAGTCCGGCCCGCCATTGACGTTGCTGCTGAAAATACGCTCCAGCGCATTGCCCCCGAGCGTGATCTGATCGATGAATCCGCCGGCAAAATCCCAGCCCGGATCGTTGGACAGAACCCAACGCAATTCCTGATTACCAGCGGAAGAGCGGCGCCCAGTGATGTTTCGGTGTCGTGCCACGTCAAGGTCGCCCGAAACTCCATTCCCGTCGCTACGCTGGCAATCGCGTATTCATTGACATCGCCGGTTGGCAGACCCACCGAATTGGTCTGCTCAAAGATACGCAGGCGTCGCGCATCGGTGGCACCGGTGATCAGCGTCGAAAACCACAGGTTGGAATCGAGCCATGCGCGGCCCTAGCCGTAGTTCATGCCGCCCGACGCTGTGGTGCTGATAGAGTTGGTGCCGTTCAGCAGTAGCGCTTTCATCACCATGCCGCTCGGGTTCAATTTGTCCGCCGCGGTCTTGGCGCCGCGCGGATAAAAGCCATCGCTAAAAAACTGGCGCATCAACGCGGCGTTGCCGGCGATGGTCGGCGTCGCCATTGCCGTGCCGGACAGGGATTTTGTTGCCGGTGCCTGGGCTGTGCCGGTGACGTTGACATTGCCCGAAGCGGAAATGATCGAGCTGCCCGGCGCCATGATGTCGGGTTTGATACGACCGTCGGCGGTCGGACCAAGACTCGAAAAACTTGCGATCGTGGTACTCCCATCCTGAGCGAGGCCAGCGACCGTCAGCGCATTCCTGGAATTGCCCGGCGAACCGATCGACTGCGCCGCAGAACCGTGGTTACCCGCTGTGACAACAAAGATCAGATCATGCAGCGTCGATAGCTGTCATCACCCGAGGTGCCGGTCGCATCGTCTACGGCAGTGGCAGTGGTCTGGGTGCCATGGCAACTATTTGCGGAAGTTCCGCTTGGGCAGACCAGATCGTTATCGTAGGCGGTTGCTCAAGGCTGCACCGAATACGCAAAAATCTTGTTGTTCGCGTAGGACAATCCGGTTGCCGGCAAAGTGGGTGTATCCGGCAAAGCGATCGCGGTATTGCCGTTGAGCATGGTGAAAAACGCCATGTTCGATGCGGTGTCGGAATCGCTGACCGCAACGATCTGTCCGGTGCCGAGCGGGCCGTGATCCCACATCGGTGCATTGCCGCAGATCGTGGTGGCGGTACCACTACAGGTGCCGGGGGTATTGCCGTGGATCGTACCGATGCTGCCGGTGTTGCGCGTATGTTGCTGGAGGAATGACGCCAGCCATGACATTGCATCGATAGTCGGCGCCGCCACGAGGAGTGCCCTGAGCGGTGCCAGCGACGCCACTTCGACGCGCAGCAAAACTGCGTCGCTGTGTGCGGTCAGGATATCGACCTTCGCCAGTGGCGCGATTTTCTTCAGTGCGTCGGCCAGATCGACCGCAGACTCGCCTTTGAACGCATGCACATTCAGGCGACAGGAGTTGGCGGTTACGGCGAGAGCGACTTCCGCGCGTACGAACGGTGCGCGCTGGTCGAGCACATCGGTCGACAAGGTCGGATCGAGCTTGTAGCGGGAATCATAATTGCCGGCCCCGCGAACTGATGCGTCGGCGCGCACCACATCGAGATCGACCCTGTCCAGCCGCAGCGGATACGCGTTGCTCGGAATATATCCGAGGAACACCACGCCGAGTTTTTCCCGGCACTTGCGTTAATCGAGCGTGCCGTCGTTGAACGGCACGCTAGCGCAGCGGCTATTCATCGCCGCTTTCGCGCCGGTCGCTTGCAGATCACTTCGCTGCGTGATCGGACCCAACCCGCCGGAGCGCAGCAGATGGCTAAGCTCGGCGATTCTCTGCTGCTGCGCTCGAACCACTGCGCGCCTGTTCGTCTGCGCAGAATTTGCAACACCCGCGCCAATGGCCATGACGGCCAGCAGCGCGATGGATAAATTTCTCTCGATCATTGCCCCCGAACTTTTAATGTTTTTTTTGAAAGCAGCTCAGTATGCCGGCGCTTGCTTGAGGTGACATCGGTCTTTTGACGGTGAAATTATCAATTTACTTTGCCTGGCGGATTCGTTCGACTCGCTGCATTGAGTCGCTGTTTATCCAGAATGCCACGTCGCAAACATCCCGATCGTGGCCGCCAGCATAACTGCGGCGGTGGTCCAGCCGAGCAGACGCAGGATGCCCGGAATGGTGAATTTCTTGCCCATGATCCTGGCGTTGTTGGCCATCAACATCATCAGCACGAGTACCGGAACGGCGGTAACGCCGTTGATCACTGCCGACCAGAACAAGGCCTTGATCGGATCGATTGGGGTGAAATTGAGCGCGAGCCCGAGCAACATCGCGCCGGCAATCACCGCGTAAAAACCTTTCGCGCGTCCGGCTTTTTTGTCCAGCCCGATTGGCCAGCCCATCGCCTCACCCACCGCATAAGCGGCCGAACCCGCCAGCACCGGCAAAGCCAGCAAGCCGGTGCCGATGATGCCGCCGGCGAACAACGCAAACGCAAATCGGCCTGCCACCGGACGCAACGCCTCGGCGGCTTCCGCGGCTGTATTGATCGAGGTAATGCCATGCGCGTGCAAGGTCACGGCACAAGTGAGGATGATAAAAAACGCGACGATGTTGGAGAAGAACATACCGACCACGGTATCGACACGGATACGCCAAAATTCCGCGGGTGCTTCTTTCGGCGTGCGCTTGAGTGCATGCGCGCCCTTGTGTGCGGTGATTTCCTCGACTTCCTGCGAGGCCTGCCAGAAAAAAAGATAGGGACTGATCGTGGTACCGAACACCGCGATCAATGCGGTCAGGTAATCAGGAGAAAACGAAACATGCGGCCAGAACGTTTGTTTGAGCGTTTCGCCCCACGGAATCTGCACGACGAATGCTGTCGCGACATACGCAAAAATCGTCAGCGTCAGCCACTTAAGCACATGCGCATAACGGTCGTAGCAAACGAAAACTTCGAGCAGCACGGAAACAACCGTCAGCGTGATGGCGTATAGAATCGGCGGCCCGCCGAGCAGCAATTTCGCCGCCGCGCCCATCGCGGCGATATCCGCACCGAGATTGATCACGTTGGCGAGCACCAGCAAAAAGATGATCGAATACATCAGCCAGCGTGGATAAGCGCGCAGGTTTCCGGCGATGCCCTTGCCGCTGACGCGACCGATCCGTGCGCTGATTTCCTGCACCGCACACATCAGCGGAAAGGTGAACGGAATGGTCCACAACAACCCCATGCCGAATTGCGCGCCGACCTGCGAATACGTGCCGATGCCGCTCGGATCGTCATCCGAGGCGCCCGTCACCAGGCCCGGACCGAGCATTTGCAGGATGGTCTTGGTTTTTGCTTCGGTGGAGATTTCCGTACTCAATACACCCTCTTTGACATGAAAATACTTGGGCCAGCTAGCGAGATTTGCGCTGCAACACGCCGCGGACAAACACAACCCGTGTGTAACCCGCGACGGCAGGAGGCGGCCCGATTATGCACGCTGTCGCTGAACAAAACCTTGCCACTGCCGATCAACGCAAACACTGAGAATTCCTTCATTGCAGCGGCACGGTCGGCAGTTTCGGGCGAAAATTTGCGCGCCATCCGCGGCGTTGCCATTCAAGCTTGCTATCCTTGGCAATC
Organism: Pseudolysobacter sp.; assembly: GCA_043759455.1. GTDB lineage: Bacteria > Pseudomonadota > Gammaproteobacteria > Xanthomonadales > Rhodanobacteraceae > Pseudolysobacter. Next base: position 610 of record JAYVLO010000045.1, on the reverse strand, counting down.
CTCCCGCAACACGGCGACGTGTCATGCCCAAATCCAGCCCCGCACTTCCTGGCTCCAGCGCTTCGATCGCGTTCATCGGTGGCGGCAACATGGCGCGCAGCCTGATCGGCGGACTGCTGCGCAACGGCTACGACGCGTCGCGCATTTCGGTCGCCGAACCGAATGCAGAACTGCGCCAGCGCCTCGCGACCGATTTCGGCGTGCGCCATGCCACCGCCAATGCCGAGGCCGCCGATGGCTGCGACGTCATCCTGCTCGCGGTCAAACCGCAGGTAATGAAAGCGGTCTGTGCCGAGTTGCGCATGGTGGCGCAAGCGACCAAGCCACTGCTGATTTCGATCGCCGCGGGTATCCGCAGCGACCAGCTCGACAACTGGCTCGGTGGTCGCCTGCCGATCGTGCGCTGCATGCCGAACACGCCGGCGCTGATCGGTGCGGGCGCCAGCGCATTGTTCGCCAACGCCCAGGTCAACGCGAAACAGAAACAACTCGCGGAAAGCATGCTCGCGGCGGTCGGCACGACGGTGTGGATCTTGCGCGAGGCATTGATCGACACCGTCACTGCGCTTTCCGGCTCCGGTCCGGCGTATTTTTTTCTGCTGGTCGAGCT
>JAYVLO010000044.1:0-2405 GCA_043759455.1 Pseudolysobacter sp. | reverse complement strand
GCCAGCAGCGGTGCGATCCACATCGTGCGCAACGAACCGGTGATGCCGTCCCGCGGCGCGGCGTTCTGCACGTTCGACGCCTGCCACTCGAGCAGATTGCGTCGCGTGACAAACATCCGTAACAAAGTGCGCACGATCGCATCAAGGTTGCAATACGCCTCGTACGGCAGACACGCCAGCAGAAATGCAGCCTTGAAAAAATGCAGCCCGGCGGCACCCGCTGCGCTGCGCAAATGCGCCAGCAATATTGTCTCCGCCGGCTTTTGCGCGAGGTCCAAAGCGCTGATCAGGATCGCCGGAATCAGCAAAATTCCTAGTACCGCTACGGTCAAAAACCACGCCGACGAAAACAGCGTCCAGCCAGCCACCAGCATGCCGACCAAGGCCAGCGGTACGAGGCTGCGACGCAAATTGTCGAGGATTTTCCAGCGCGACAACGACGACAGCGGATTGCGTTCGTAACTGCCCGCGGTCGTCGGCACCCAAGGCAACAGCCACGCCATGATCTGCCAGTCGCCGCGAATCCAGCGATACCGGCGTTTCACATCGGCGCTGTATCGCGACGGATAATCCTCGTACAACTGCACGTCACTGAGCAGGCCCGAGCGTGCGTAATTGCCCTCGAGCAAATCGTGGCTGAGGATGCGGTTGTCGGGAAAACGTCCGTTCAGCGCACGCTCGAACGCGTCAACCTCATAGATGCCCTTGCCGATGAACGAGCCTTCGTCGAACAGATCCTGATACACGTCAGAGACGGCGCGCGTATACGGATCAACGCCCGAATCGCCGCTGTGCAAGCGCGCATACCGCGATCGATTGCTGCCACTCAGACTCACCGCCACACGCGGTTGCAGAATGCCATAGCCGGCAATGACACGACCGCTGCGCGGATCGTGCACGGCACGATTCAGCGGGTGCATGAGCGTGGCGATGAACTCGCGCGCGGTATCGCGCGGTAGCTGCGTATCGGTATCGAGCGTGATGACGTATTTGACCTGCAACAACGGCGAGATGTCACCGACGATCAGCGAAAAACGTTCGCCACCCTGTCCGCGCAGCAGTGCATTCAAGTCACCGAGTTTGCCGCGCTTGCGCTCGACGCCCATCCATGTGCGCTCGTGCTCGTTCCACAATCGTGGCCGGTGCAACAGGAAAAAGGTTTCGTTCTTGCCGTCGCCGTATTTCTCGTTGAGTTCGTTGATACGCGTCGAGGCGAGCTGCAGCAATACCTCGTCCTGCGGCGTGGTCTGGGTCACTGCATCGGTGAAATCCGTGAGCAGCGCAAAATGCAATTGACGATCGCGATTGGCGAGAAACCGCACTTCCAGTCCAAGCATCAATTCGTGCACACCATGGATATCGCTGAGCATGGTCGGCACCACCACGAGGGTACGTGCGCCGGCCGGCAAACCTAGGGTGTAATTCATGCGCGGCAACGGTTGCGGCGTGGCCATGCGCGTGGCGAGCCAGTTAATCAGCGCGATCGCGAGTTCGCTCACGCCAATCACCACCAGCACGCATACCAGCAGCCATCGCCAGCTCGTGACACCGCGATTGAGCGCCGGATGCAACACGGCAAAACTCAACAGCGTGGTCACCACCGCAATGCTGCCGAGATAACCAAAAACCGGCATGCGTTTGGCGCTGCGTTTCAGCCAGCGGAACAAACCGATGCGTGCCGAAATCGCACGCTGCAGCAGCAACAAGCCGTCATCGATCAGATAAAATCCGACATGCCGCGCGCGCTCATCATTGGCGGGTGCGGCTTTGGCGAGATCGATCGCATGGCGCGCGATCTCGCATTGAGTGAATGCGCAGCGATTGGCAAGTGCCTCGATCTTGTGCCGATAATTGTCGCGTGTGGCGAAATCCATCGCCGGATAAATGCCGGCAGGATCATCGCACAAGGTCTGCTCGACCAGGCTCATGGCATCGACGAATTCGCGCCAGTCCATCACGCCGAGAAAACGCAGGCTGCCGATACTGTTGCTGACGCTGACCTGATCCGCAGCCTGGCCCTGTTGACCGGACTGCACGAGTTGCTCGATGCTGAGTCCGGACTCGGCCAGATGCTGCTGCATCCACGTCAGTGGCAAGGCGAGCGTCGAACCGTGGCCCTGCAGGCGTCGCGTCAGTTCGGAGACGAACGGGCTGTCTATCGGCGGATTCGAGCGCGCCATGTCGGCGGTGATGAGGATGAGGTTTTTCGGATCGTTCTCGGCCGCATCGATCATGCGCGTGGCCCACGAGATCGCAATATTGCGCTCGCGTCGACCGGCGGCGGTACGATCTGCCGCACGGCGCAGGTTCTCGATCAGCGCGAGTCGCAACATGATCGGAATCGCCCACAGCTCACCCAGGGTCAACGGGCTGATCTTCTGGTACGCCGCCACCACGCGACGAAT
>JAYVLO010000043.1:0-5193 GCA_043759455.1 Pseudolysobacter sp. | reverse complement strand
CGATGGTGCCGGAACTCACAATCCGGCTTAGATGGGAACCCGGTTCGAATCCGCGGCTGCCCCGCAGCGGTATGTGCAAACGAAAGCGTCTATGCACTGGGTACGCCTGGGAAGCGACGAATAGTGGGTGGGCAGAAACAAAACTGCCCGAGTTCACAAGCCCGCAGACCTGCTCTTGGCCGAAAGGTTTTGCACCTTTCGATCCGACCTGGAACTTCTGCGGGGAAGGTCCAGGCTGTCTGCCGGCGCGCCTTCCCCGGCAGTTTTCCGCGGCCCTTGTTCCTTGTGCTGTTCCGGTTCGCCCGCGGGGGCGAGGGTCGACGCTTGCCGCGTTTGCCGCTCGTATTCGCAGCAGCGTCATGGCACGTGTTGCTTTCGCTCCTCGGTGTAACTCACAAGAGGAAATTGAAATCTCTCTTGTCACTCGATCCAACGTCACCGGCCAGGGTTTTCCGCGTATGGGCCAGAAACGCGAGTTGAAAACTGCACGCGAAAAATTCTGCAAAGGCGAGTCCGGCGCCGACGATCTGCAATCCACCGCACGCACCTTGCGTGAGCGTCACTGGCAGTTGCAACAGACCGCCGGCGCCGACATCGTGCCGGGTAACCACGTCATTCTGTGCGTTGATGTGCTGGATACCGCATGGCTGTTCGGTGCCGTGCCAGCGGCCTATCGCGAACTCGCGCAGACCGATCCGTTCGCCGCATATTTTGCGAGCGCCCGCGGCTTGCAATCCGGCTCGCTTGATCTGCCCGCGCTGACGCGCGATCAGCCGCTGGCCTTGCACGGCGACAAACCGATCGCCGAGTTCCTCCAAGCGCGCGCACGCGGCTACAATACGCGGCCGGTGTTGCTCGGGCCGGTGTCGTTTTTGTTGCTGTCGGAAACCACCGACGGCAGCGATCGATTCGCCTCGCTGCCCCAGCTTGTCGCTGCGTAGGTCGAGCTACTCGGCAAGCTCAAAACGGCTGGAGCGGAATGCGTGCAAATCGATGAACGATACCGCGATCTCGATATTACTGCGCAACGTTCCTATCGCGACGCCTATGCTGCGCCAGGCCGATAAACCGCAGTTTTTGCTCGCGACATAATTCGGAAGCCTTGATGAAAATCTGGCGCTGGCGACGTCATTGCCGATGGATGGATTGCACATCGATCTGGTTGGCGCGCCGGCGCAGCTCAATGCCGTGCTCGCACCGTTGCCGAAAGAATTCGTGTTGTCGCTCGGCCTGGTTGATGGCCGCAATATCTAACGGCGCGGTTTGTCCACCGCGCCGGTTTTTGCTCAAGCGCGAACAAGCGGTGCGCCGCAGCGATCGCGTGTGGCTCGCGCCGTCATGTTCGTTATTGCACTCGCCCATTGATGCCAGTGCCGAAACTGCGCTCGATCCTGCGGCGCGTTCGTGGTTGGCATTTGCATGCGAGAAAATCGAGGACCTGCGTGTGCTGCCCGATGCGCCAGACGGCGATGCCGCCGCACTTGCGGCCATCGCCCTATCGAGCGAGGTGTTGCGCGCGCGTGCGAATTCCGCGCTGACCGTGAACCCCGCCGTGCGCGAACGCCTGCAATAGGCGACGACGCCGATGGAACTGCGCAGCCCGCAATATGCAATACGAAAAACCATTCAGGCGCGTGCGCTCGGATGGCTTTTGTCTCCGACCACGATGATTGGTTCGTTCCCGCAGACCGCCGCAGCGCGCAAGGTGCGCGCGGCGAATCGCGCTGGCAAATTATCCGACATCGATTATCACGTCTTCCTGCGCGAGGAAACCGAACGTACCGTGCGTTTCCAGGAAGAGCTCGATATCGATGTGCTCGTGCACGGCGAATTCGAGCGCAGCGGCATGGTCAAATATTTCGGCAAGCAACTCGCAGGATTTGCGTTCACGCACCCAGGCTAGGTGCAGAGTTACGGTTTACGCTGTGTCAAACCGCCGATCACCTACGGCGATGTCGCGCGACTACTACCGATGACGGTTGAGTGGCGCGCTACGCGCAATCACTAATCCACTGAGGCATTTACCCTGCCAGAATCAAATCGCTGGCCTTTTCGGCAATCATGATCGTCGGCGCATTGGTATTGCCGGTCGGCAACATCGGCATCACCGATGCATCGATCACGCGCAATCCGCTCACGCCATGCACGCGCAGTTCGGCATCGACCACGGACTGGTCATCGTTGCCCATCTTGCAGGTGCCGATCGGGTGATAAATGGTTTCGGCCTTGCGCCGGATAAACGCTTCGATCTCGGCATCGGATTGTACGGTGCTGCCCGGAAAAATCTCGCCGCCGCGATACGGCGAAAACGCCGCGGCGGAAAAAATCCGGCGCGACAGTTTTACGCCCTCGACCAGCATCGCGAGATCGTGACCATCCGCATCGCTCAGGTAATTCGCATGGATCGCCGCCGCAGCGGCCGGATTCGCCGAGTGCAAACGAATCGCGCCACGACTATGCGGATGCAATGCACACGCGTGCATCGTGTAGCCATAACCTGGCAGACGATGGCGACCGTGATCATCGAGGATCGCCGGCACAAAATGGAATTGCATATCGCAGCGCTCGTCCGCCGCCAGCCGCGTGCGCACGAAACCGCCGGCCTCGGCCACATTCGATGTGCCGGGACCGCGACGCTTGAGGTAATAATTCCACGCCGTGGAAATATCGCTGATCTGATCGTAGGTGATCGGCTGGGTACAGCGATCCATGGTGCAGATGTCGAGATGATCCTGCAGGTTTTCGCCGACGCCGGGCAGCGCATGTTTGACGCGGATATCGTGCTTGCGCAATTCATCGGCGGGGCCGACTCCCGACAACATCAGCAACTGCGGCGAGTTGATCGCGCCGCCGCACAGCAGGACTTCACGCGCTTCGGCGCGCTTCAGGCGACCGTGATGGCGATAGTCCACGCCGACCGCGCGACCCGATTCGATCAGCACGCGTTGCGTGATTGCACTCGTGCGCACGGTCAGGTTGGTACGTCCGCGCACCGGGCGCAGATAGCCTTGCGCGGTCGAACAGCGCGCACTGTTTCTCTGCGTCACCTGGTAAAAACCAAAACCTTCCTGCGTGGCGCCGTTGAAATCGTTATTGAGCGCAAAGTCGCTCGCTGCGGCGGCGTCGAGAAACGTCTGCGACAGCGGATTGTGATATGTCAGATCCTGCACGCCGAGCGGACCATCGCCGCCGTGCAAGGCATCGCCACCGCGCGTATTGCCTTCGGCGCGTTTGAAGTACGGCAATACGTCGTTCCAGCCCCAGCGCGGATTGCCGAGCGCGGCCCACTCATCGTAGTCGGCCGCGACGCCGCGGATGTAGCACATTGCGTTGATCGAACTCGAGCCGCCCAGCACCTTGCCGCGGGGCCACCACAGGCGTCGATTTTCGAGCTGCGCTTCGGGCTCGGTCGTGTAATTCCAGTTCACGCCTTTTTGCCCGATCAGCTTGGCTATGCCCGCCGGCATGTGGATGAACGGATGCCAGTCGCCCGGTCCGGCTTCGAGCAGCAGCACGCGTTTGGAAGGATCCGCGCTGAGCCGATTGGCCAGCACGCAACCGGCGGAACCGGCACCGATAATCACATAATCGTAGGTCATGATTTTCTTGTTTTGCGTGGAAGCCGAAGGCTAGTCGGCGAGGTTAGAGCACATGCTCCAGAACTTTGATCGCATCGCCCGCACGAATCGCGCCCTGGCCTCGCGCGATCAGGTTCTGGCCGAAGGTAACGCCGGCCGGCGTGCGCCGATAACCGATCAAGGTGCGCAGCGGTTCGCCATCCGGGCTGAGTTGACCACGCGCGGGATCGACGGTAGTGAACACGCAGCGCGTGCAAGATTTGACCACGTCAAATTCGATCTCGCCGATGCGGATTCGCAACCAACGATCTTCGGCATGCGCGGCGCATCCGGCGACCACGAGGTTCGGGCGAAATTGCCACATGCCGACCGGACGCACGAGTCGCGTATTCAAGCCATCCAGTGCGGCTTGCGAGATCAGCAGCAGCGGATACGCATCGGCAAAACTGACTTCGTCGCCGGCATGCGCGTGCTCGATCTCGACGGCACGCACGCAACCCTCGTCCATGAAAACCAGACGGCACGGTAGTGCCAGAAACGCACTCAGCCAGACGTTTGCAGCATCGTCTGCCAGTTGCGCGGCGACGATATTTTTCCACACCGCGACACTCAGACGCGGCGCATTCGCGGGCGGAAAAGCAACCTGCAACGGGGTCATCTGCGGCGCGCGCAGCGTGAGTCCGGCAGCACCCGGTTCGGCCTGCAGCAAGGTCAGCCGCGGCAATTCGCGGCCGGTGATAAAACGCCCATTCTGATCCACGATCATCCAGCGCCGATCGTGCGCGAGGCCGCGCTTTTCGACGACGGCGGAATCCAGCGTGAGTTGCGCGCAGGATTTGATCGGGTAAATATGCAGCGACGCCAAGGTGGTATTCATGCGTGCAGAATACGGTATCGCCGGGCTCGCGCAAATCTGCAACGCACCAGACGTGCTGTCGTAACGCTCGCAAATGCAGCCGGATTTTCTCCGAGTTCTGCTAGGCTTTGCACTCTGCCTCGGTCAAGGAACCGCGCCGTTGAACAAGTCAGGTTTGCCGACGTGGCTGCGCACGCATTTGTGGGTAGATGCGAGACGCGAAGAGTGGCCGGCGTTGCTGCTTTCGTTCGCGTATTTTTTCCTCGTGCTCGGCGCGTATTACGTGATCCGTCCGGTGCGCGAGCAGCTGGCGTCGCATAATGGTTCGCGATCGCTGGTGTTGTATTACGCCGCGGTTTTCATCGTCATGCTGGTGTTGACGCCGCTGTACGGGTCACTCGTGGCGAACTATTCACGCAAGCGGTTCGTGCCGTTGGTATATGTGTTTTTTATTGCGTGCATGTGTGCACTTGTTCTGGTGATCCAGATCCGCAATCAGTTCGATCCGCAAATATTGGCCGCGGTGATTTTCGTCTGGGTCAGCGTATTCAATCTGTTCGTAGTGTCGGTGTTCTGGAGTTTCATGGCCGACATTTTCAGCGTGCAGCAATCGCATCGGCTATTTGGCGTGATCGCACTGGGAGGTACCGCCGGCGCCGTTGCCGGATCGGCGTTGGCGAGCTTGTTGGTCAAATACATCGGAATCGCCATGTTGTTCGCTGTGGCAGCGGCAATGGTCTCGCTCGCGCTTGGTTGCAT
>JAYVLO010000042.1:0-22623 GCA_043759455.1 Pseudolysobacter sp. | reverse complement strand
GGAATATCGAAATATCACCTTCACCCACCGGGTGATCCCAACATGCGTGCGGAACCAAGCGCAGTATGGATCTTGCCGAACGAGCTCACGGAATCAGGGTGATGTTTGCTCGTCGCATTGCCTGAGATGTGCGACGTGACTTCTCAGGTACAGGCGCCACTGCCAACCGTAAATCAAAGGCAGCGAGGATTGCGCCGAGCGTATCCAATCGCGGGTTGCCCTTGTCGGAAAGCGTCCGGTATAGCGTTTCACGACTCAGACCGGTACGCCGAGCTAATTCGGTCATGCCCAGCACATCGGCAGCAGTACGCAAGGCTAGCGGCAGCGCGCGATAGTCTCCGTCTTGTAGCGATTCAGCGAGGAAGCCTGGCAGATCGTCAGACGTCAGTAGATCGGCGGCATTAAAGGCTACGCTAGCGGCGTGTTTGGTAGTCGTTCCAGTAGTCGTGGGCACGTTGAATATCCTTGGTCTGTGTTCGCTTGCCGCCAGCGCATAACAGCAGCACCAGCGTTGCACCATCCTGCCCGCAATACACGCGGTAGCCGGGGCCGATATCTATACGCAGCTCGAATACGCCAGCGCCCAGCGTTTTCCAGTCGCCACGATTGCCGCACTGCATTCGCACGATGCGCGCTGCAATGCTTTGGTTCGCGCGACTATCACGCAGCACAGCAAGCCACTCGGCAAAAGGCGCTCTACCCTCGGCAGTCTGGTACTGGCGAATTTCGATTGGTGACATAGTAGCCTAAAAGCTACAAAAAAAGAAAGGACAGGCGATCAGCTTGCATTTCGCGTTACCAGCATGACATGTCTGCTGATTTTCAACATATTTCAAAAACCCATTAGCTACATCCGATATCGAACGAGTAATGGGCACAAAAAAGACCGGAACCCATACAAGGGTGTCTCGGCCTGTTTTCGCTAAGTTGGACTATCAAATGGTGGAGCGGAGGAGGATCGAACTCCCGACCTCTGCATTGCGAACGCAGCGCTCTCCCAGCTGAGCTACCGCCCCACGTGTGGCGTCGAATCATAGCGCGCGGGGTCGGGCGCGCCAAGCCCTGGATTGTGCATCCGCTCTGTCGTCAACCTGTCGATGTGTCGCGGGACGAATCGCGCTGCTGCAACAGCCACTCGCGTAACTGCGCATAGTCGGCGCGCATCGGCTCGGCATGCGCCGGGCGTTCGAGCAACGCAGCGAGCGCAGGCGGCACGGTCACACCATGACCTATCAGCGGCTCGACCACGGTATCGAATTTCGCCGGATGCGCGGTGGCGACGATGGCCCAATCGCCGTGCGTTTTTTCCGCGCGCAGTTGTTCGAGCACGTGCATCGCGACGGCGGTATGCGGGCACCAGATTTCGCCGTAGCGTTTTTCGCCAGCGGCGATGGTCGTACGAATTGTGGCATCGTCGACAGCGATCGCACGCAGCGTTTTTTGCAGCGATTCGGTGTCGGGGAACAACCAGCGCAGCCGTTCGTAATTGCTCGGATCGCCGACGTCCATCGCATTGGCGATCGTGGCGATGCTTGGTCGCGCGCGGTATTCGCCGTTATCAAAAAAATCCGGCAAGGTGCGATTGGCATTGGTCGCAAGCACGATCTCACCGAGCGGCAGACCGATCGCACGCGCGAGCAACGCGGCCATCGCGTTGCCGAGATTGCCGGTCGGAATGACAAAGTTCAGCGGACTGTCGTGCTCGCGCCAATGGCTCAGTGCGGCCCACGCGTAATAACTCATCTGCGGCAGCAATCGGCCGAGGCTGATGCTGTTGGCCGAACTCAGCGGCAGCAGTTCGCGCAGCACAGTATCGTTGAACGCCTGCTTGACCAGACGCTGACAATCGTCGAACGTGCCGGCCACGCGCAGCGCGCTGATATTGTCGCCGAAGCAGCCGAGTTGATGCGCCTGGCGCGGAGATACCAGGCCATCGGGATACAGGATCACCACGCGAATGTCCGACACGTTATGGAACGCCGCCGCGACCGCGCTGCCGGTATCGCCCGAAGTCGCGACCAGAATCGTCAGCACTCGTGCATCGTCGCGCTGGATGCGCTGCAAACACGCGGCGAGAAAGCGCGCGCCGAAATCCTTGAACGCGGCAGTCGGGCCGTGGAAAAGTTCGAGCGCGTAAGTCTGTGCGAGCGGCAATTGTTTTAGCGGCGCGGCGAAAGTGAATGCCCGCTCGCAGATCGCCGCGAGTTCGGATTCGAGCGTATCGCCAGCGAAGAACGGTTGCAGCAGAATTTCCGCGATCGCCGGCAGCGTGGCCGCGGCGGCAAAATCCTGCGCTGCGAAATGCGGCAGCGATTGCGGTACGTACAAGCCACCATCGGGCGCAAGTCCGGCGTTGAGCGCGTCGCTCAGGCCGACTGCAATCGGCGTTGCGTCGCTGCGCCCCGCAGCGCGTGTGCTGACATAACGCATCATGCCAACACCTGTGCCGGAGGGCCGGCCACCAGCGATACAAACGCTTCGCTTTGCAGCTCCACCGTGGCGAATGCCGCCTGCATATCTGCGGCGGCTGCGTGCGCGGCGGCGGCGGATTCGAACCATGCAAACACGCTCGGCCCGGCACCGGAAATACTGGCGCCGAACGCGTGATGATCAAGCGCCGCTTGCTTGACCGCAGCGAAGCCCGGAATCAATGCGGCGCGACGCGGTTCGACTAATACGTCCTTGAGTCCGGCGCTGATCAGGCTGTTGTCGCCGAGAAAACAACCGGCAAGAAATTGCGCGAGATTGGCGCTCTGCGCGACGAATTCCGGCAACGCGTAATGGCCGGTCAACGCGGCGCGCGCGCGGCGCGTTTCGAGCACGAAATCCGGATGCACCACAACGCAATGCCATGCGCGCGGAACCGGGATCGGCGTCAGACGTTCGGCGGTCGCCAATACCATGCCACCGAGCAACATCGGGCCGACGTTGTCGCCATGCCGACCGCCGCTGGCGACGGCTTCGCCAACCAGTGCGAACGGATACAATGCGTGCGCATCAAGCGGTTCATCGAGCAGCGCATTCGCGGCAACCAGTGCGGCGACGCACGATGCAGCCGAGCCACCCATGCCGGAACCGAACGCGATGCCCTTGTCGATCTCGATCTCGAATCCGTAGTCGAGCGCGAGGCTATCGCGCAGCGCGATCAATGCCGCACCGGCGGTATTTTTTTCCGCTTCGAACGGCAGGTCGATCGCTGCGTTGCGGATCGCCGCGATGCGCACGTCGCGTTGCTCGATGCGCCGCACGCTGACCCGATCGCCAGGCCCGGCAATACTGTGCCCGAGGATGTCGAAACCCACGCCGATGTTGCCCACACTCGCCGGCGCAAATGCGCTTGCCTGCATTCTCATACGCGTGCACCGAGCGTGGCGGCGATGCGCAACAGATCGGCGAACACGCCAGCGGCGGTCACCTCTGGTCCCGCGCCGGGACCTTGCACGACGAGCGGATTGTCGCGATAACGGCGCGTCGTGAACTGCACGATATTGTCGGTCAGACGCAGATGCGCAAAGGCGTGATCGCTGGGCAATTCGACCAGGCCGACGTGCGCTTGTCCGGCGGCATTGAGGCGCGCGACGTAGCGAAGTTTTTTGCCGGCGGCATGCGCGCTGGCAAAACGCGCGGCGAAACTTTCGTCGGCCTCGACCAACCGTTCGAGAAATTCGGTGCCATCGACTTCGCGCAATTCCACAGGCACGAGGCTTTCGACATCGACGTCGGCCACTTCCATCTGCAAGCCCATTTCGCGCGCGAGAATCACCAGCTTGCGTGCGACGTCGCGACCGTTCAGATCGTCGCGCGGATCGGGTTCGGTGTAACCCGCGGCGCGCGCTTCCTGCACGAGTGTGGAGAACGGCACGCTGCCGTCGTAGCGGTTGAACAGGTAGGCAAGGGTGCCGGAAAAAATGCCTTCGATCGAAATGATTTCATCGCCGGTATCGAGCAAGTCGCGCAGGGTCTGCACGATCGGCAGACCCGCGCCGACGGTGGCTTCGTAGCGAAAACGCGTGCCATGCGATGACGCCGCACGGATCGCCTTGTACCGCGCTAGCGGACCGCTGCCGGCATGTTTGTTCGGTGTCACCACATGGATGCCGGCGCCGATCCAGCGCGCGTAATGTTCGGCGACATCGCCACTGGCCGAGCAGTCGATGATCGCCGCGTGCGGCAGATGATTGGCGAGTACGTGATCGGCGAAACGCGTGAGATCGGTGGCCGTGCCGTGCGCATCAAGACGCTCGCGCCAGTCCTGCGGCAGGATGCTCGCGTCGTCGAGCAACATGCTGGCGCTGCTCGCGACCGCGCGCAGACGCAGGTCGAGATTCGCCGTACGCAGCAGGTGTTCGCGCACCTGCGCGAGCTGCGCGAGAAACGCGCGCCCGACCTGGCCCGGCCCGACCACACCGATCGAGATGGTTTGCGGCGATAGATAAAATCCGGCGTGTGCGGCACGCAAGGCGCGCGCGGCATCGCCGCTTTCGATTGCGACCGAGATGTTGCGTTCCGATGCGCCTTGCGCAATCGCACGAATGTTGACACCGCTGCGTGCGAGCGTGCCGAACAACCGTGCAGCGACACCCGGCGTGCCGGTCATGCCGTCGCCGACAATCGCGAGCACGCTGATGCTCGGCGTGGCGTTGATGCTCTGCAGCTGGCCGCGCGCGAGTTCGTGAGTGAATTCTTCGTCGAGCGCGTGCATGGCGATGTCCACTTGCTTCTCCTGCACCACGCAGCAGATCGAATGTTCGGATGATCCTTGCGAGATCATCACCACCGATACTTTCGCTGCGCGTAACGCACCGAATACGCGCTGTGCCGTGCCCGGCACGCCGATCATGCCGGCGCCTTCGATGTTGACGATGGCGAGGCCCGGAATCGTGCTGATGCCTTTCACTGCGCTGTCGATACTGGCCTGGCTGCTGATACACGTGCCGCTGAGTTCGGGCCGAAAAGTATTGCGGATATAGACCGGAATATTGCGCGCGATCGCTGGCGCCATCGTTTGCGGATGGATCACCTTGGCGCCGAAATACGCGAGCTCGCAGGCCTCGTGATACGAAAGTTGCGGCAGTAGAACGGCTTCGGGCACGAGGCGCGGGTCGGCGGAAAGCACACCATCGACATCGGTCCAGATATGGATTTCGTCGGCATGGAACAGCGCGCCGAAAATCGCGCCGGAATAATCGCTGCCGTTGCGCCCGAGCGTGGTGATGCGGTTGTGCACGTCGCGCGCGACGAAGCCGCTGACGACCACGCGCATTTGCGGATGACGCACGCGCCACTCGGCGAGTTTGGTAGCGCTTTGATCCCAATCGACCGCGACACCGAGATCCTCGTGCCGCACCACGAGCACATCGCGCGCGTCGAGCAAGGCGTACTCGATGCCGTTGGCATTCAAATGTGCGGCGACGATGCGCGATGAAAAAATTTCGCCGAGGCCCTGGATCAGTTCGAGTGCCTCCGCGGCGGGGCTGCCAAGCAACGCGAGCGCGTGCAGCAAATCCGCGAGTTCGGCAAAACGTTCGGCAAGCCAGTCCTGTTCGCTGCGTGCCTGCGCGCCGAGCAACGCGCGTGCGGCATCTTCGTGGCGTTTCTTCAGCGCGTTCCACGCGTGGCGCCAGTAGCCGTCGTTGCGCGCGGCGGCGTGCGCGAGTTCGATCAGCGCGTCGGTCACTCCCTGCATCGCCGAGACCACAATCACCTGACCGGCATCGGTGCGCCCGCGCATGATGTCGGCGACGGTACGAATGCGTTCGGCATTGGCCAGGCTCGATCCGCCGAACTTGTGCGCGATCCAGCCGCTGCCGGTCGGCTTGTTCACGGCCGCATCGACGGATTCACTGGTGGGATTTTTTATGACGCTGACGCTCATTCAGGGCTCCGGTTGGCAACCCCGCACACGCATCGGAAGCGGACTGCCCGCATCCTGATCAGGGTGCGGGCGGTGTGTTGTTTCAGTTACGCACGCCGCTCCGCACCACACATAATAGTTGTGGTGGAAGTCATGATCGTGCGAATGAAAAGTGATTGCGACATACCCGCAGTGGATAACAGCGGGTGTGTGGCTGTCAAGAGGGTCGATGATTTACTGACGTCATTCACTGCGGCATCAGCGGCATCAGGCGATCGTGCAGCAGCGTTTTGCGCCAGCCTTCGAGCGTCTGCGGCCACACGCCATCCTGCACGAGGGTTTCGAGATGCTTGCGTGCGCACAGCAGACCTTCGGGCAGATTCAATTCGTTGGCGATCGCCACGACGGTTTCTTTCATCGTCGTCACCGCGCGTTTTTGTGCGTTGCTCGGCACCGACGGTACGGCTTGCGTCGCGGCGATTTCGTCGACGCCGAGCGGGCGCTGCAACTCGTGCAACAAAGCGTTGCGCTGTTCGCTGCGCAAGGCGCGCTGGCCGCGTGTGCGTTGCATCAGTTCATCGGCACTTTGTGGCGGCTTGTGCGCGAGATCGGCGGCGTGCGTTTCATCGAGCAACCACGTGCGCGGGCAATCGATCGTACGCACGGTACTTTCGCGCCACAGCAGAATACGTCGCAGCAGCGCTTGTTGTTCGATCGGCCAGTGGGCCGCAAAGCGCACCGAACGTTGCGGCTGCGGATCGCTCTCGCGATGGCAGATGCGCTCGATCATGCGGCGGCAATCTTCCGCGAGCCACGCGCTGCGGCCGAGTTCGTCGAGCTTTGCGGCTAGTTGCGCGTGGATCGGCATCAGGTGTTCTACATCCTGTGCGGCGTATTCGAGTTGCTGTGAGCTGAGCGGACGCTTGAGCCAGTCCGAGCGCGTTTCGGCCTTCGGCACATCGATGCCGAGCAACAAGGCAACCAGCTTCTGGTAACTCAAGCCGAAGCCAAGCCCGGCCATGCTCGCCGCGATCTGCGTATCGAACAATAGCGCCGGGCCGTCTGGTAACAAGGGCGCGAGCGCTTCGAGATCTTCGCTCGCGCTATGCATCACCGTGAGTGTATCGGCGCGGGCCAAATGCGCGGCAAACGGCGTCATCACACCAAGCGCGGGCGCGTCGAGCAAGACGATGCGGCCATCGACGCAGGCCTGCACGAGTGCGAGGCGCGGTACAAACGTATTGATGCGCATGAACTCGGTATCGAGCGCGACGCTGCTGCCCGGTTGCCACTGCGCGAGGTGCTGGTCGAGATCGGTGTGCTGCGTAATCCAGGTGAACAATGCGTGGCTCCGTTGCTAGGGCACAAGCGCGCGGAACCGGTACACGAGCGCAAGGTCGACAACCGGAATTCGCCGCGGAACAAAGCGGCGGGATCAAAGCGGTTGCGGTAGCTGTGCGCCTGGCCTAAGGTTCTGGCTGGCGCTGGTCTGCGTATTATATGCCATCCAGATATGCTGTCCGGATTGATCGCTCCGACGCCGTCGCCCAACCGAATTCGCCCTTTGTAAAGACTCATGCCCGGAACCGAAGTCGTACGCAAACAAACCACGCTCGGCGGCGCTGCGGGTATCGCGTTGCTGGCATTTGCGCTGGTGTATCGTTTTTTTCCGGGCTGGATCCACATCACCCCGGCGATGCAACAACGCGCGGATGTCGATGCCACGCATGCACCGCGCCTGCCCGCAACGTCGATCAAGGCACGCAATCCCGTGGCCGGTGAGGGCGGCGCAACGCTGTCTGCGGATAGCGAATACGGCCCGCCTGCACCGGTGTCCGTCGATGGCGAATTTGTCCAACCCGCCGAAACCGGCGCATTGACGATGGGTCCGCCCGCGCCCGACGTGCCGACCACCAAGGCGATTGCGGCGATGCTGAAAAAAGCCAATCAGGCGCTGGAGGCCGGCCACCTGATCGCGCCGCGCGACAACAATGCGCTCGCCTTGTTCGAACAGGCGTTGGCTGCCGACAACACCAATGTGGCGGCTAAAGCCGGCCTGGAAAAAGTGCGCGATGCCTTGAACGAGCAGGCCGGGACGGCGCTTGAACACGGCGATATCGGCGAATCCGAAAAACTGATTTCCGCGCTGCAGGCCGTGCCGGGCGACACGCCGGAGCTGGACGCACTCAACGCACGCCTGACGGTGTTGCGCATCGTCGCGCCGATGCTGACCGAGGCCGCCGACCTGTTACGCCAGGGGCATGCGATCGAGCCTGCGGATACGAGCGCGCTTGGTGTTTATCGAAAGGTTCTCGAACACGACCCTGCCAATAAACTTGCCGATCAAGGGCTGGCGCAGATCGAGCGCGATTATCTCGATCGCGCATTGGCCGCGGCGGCGCAGGATGATTTTGCGGGCGCCGAAAAAGTGCTTGCCGATGCGGCGCCGATCCGTCCCGGTTCGCAGGCGCTGCTCGATACGCACAGCCGTATCGAAGGCCTGCGCCAGCAGCGTGCGGGTAGTGTGCTGGAACAGGCGCGCTCGGCGCTGGATTCGGGCAATCCGGATATGGCCGAGCAATTGTCGAAACGTGCGCTGGCATTGAGTCCGGACGTGCCGGGCATCGACGAATTCAATCAGAAACTCAGCAACGCGCGGTTGTATGCGAGCTTCGCGCCGGGCCAGCTCGTACGCGACAAATATCTCGATCGCAGCGGCAGCGCGCCGGAACTCGTGGTGATCCCGACCGGCAGTTTTTTGATGGGTTCGCCCGGTGAGGAGAGCGGTCATCGCGCCAGCGAAGAACCGCAACGCGAGGTGCGCATCAGCGTCGGTTTTGCGCTCAGCGCGACCGAGGTTTCGGTTGCCGAATTTCGTGAATTCGTCAAGGCCACCGCCTATGTCAGCGATGCCGAAAAATCCGGCGGCTCCAGTGTCTACGATGAAGCCAGCGGACGCATGATCGAAGTCCATGGCGTGAGTTGGCAGCAGGATTATCACGGCGAGCCGGCCAGCGAGCGCCTGCCGGTAATTCATGTTTCATGGAACGACGCGCAAGCCTATGCCGTGTGGCTCAGCGAGCGCACCGGCAAACATTACCGGCTGCCGAGTGAAACCGAGTTCGAATACGCGTTGCGCGCCGGTACGAAATCGCGCTACTGGTGGGGTGAGGATACGCCGCTCAAGGTGCTGGCGAATGTCACCGGCGACGGCGATCGCTCGCCGTCGAAACGCGGCTGGAGCAACGCCTTCAGTCACTACACCGACGGTTATTGGGGGCCGGCACCGATCCGCAGTTTTTCCGCCAATCCGTTCGGCCTGTACGACATCGACGGCAACGTATCGGAGTGGGTCGAGGATTGCTGGCACGATAACTACACGCGCGCACCGCGCGATAGTCGGGCATGGGTCAATCCGGGTTGCGAAAGCCATGTCGTGCGCGGCGGTTCGTGGGGTAGCGCGCCGGATCAGGTGCGTTCGGCTTATCGTATTCCAGCCGCGGCGAACACCCGCAGTGCGCGTGTCGGCATTCGCCTGGCGCGCGATTTGTAGCGCTCGCATTTTGCTTGCAGAGAGTTACGGAATGATCGTGAATCGACGGAGCCAATGTGAGCAACGATGACGAAATCCTGCAACGCCTGGAAACGCTCAATGCGATCGGCGTGGCGTTGTCTTCCGAGCGCGATATCGACAGCCTGCTCGAATACATCCTCGAAGCCGCACGCGATTTCGCGCACGCCGATGGTGGAACGTTGTACCGCGTGCGTGATCGCCAATTGGTTTTCGAAGTGGTGCGCAACGATACGTTGGCTTTGGTGCTCGGCGGCAAGCATGGCCAGCCGATCAATTTCGCGCCGCTGCCGTTGTATGCGCAGGACGGCAGCGGCAACGATACGACCGTGGTCGCGCATGCGGCACTGTCCGGCAAAACGGTGAATATTGCCGATGCCTACGCCGCGCACGGTTTCGATTTTTCCGGCACATACGCGTTCGATCATGGCACCGGTTATCGTTCGCAATCTTTCCTCACGGTGCCGATGAAGGATCATGCCGGCAACGTGATCGGCGTGCTGCAGTTGATCAATGCCAAGCATGCCAGCGGCGCAGTGCGGGCATTTTCATCGGCCGATCAGCAGCTCGTGGAATCGCTCGCATCGCAGGCGGCGATCGCGCTGAACAATCGCCAGCTGATCGAACAACTCGAAGTTCTGTTCGAGTCGCTGATCAGTCTGATCAATACTGCGATCGATGAAAAATCGCCGTACACCGGCGGCCATTGCGATCGCGTGCCGATCCTGACGATGCTGCTTGCCGCGGCGGCGGAACGTTGCAACATTGGGCCGCTCGCGGATTTTCGCATGAGTGATGCCGACCGCTATGAACTCAAGATTGCCGGGTTGCTGCACGATTGCGGCAAGATCACCACGCCGGTGCATGTGATCGACAAGGCCACTAAACTCGAAACCTTGTTCGACCGCATCGCTCTGGTCGATACACGCTTCGAAGTATTGCTGCGCGATGCCGAAATCGCCCATCTCAAGGGTGAGCTCGATAGCCACACTTATACACAACGCCGGCAGCAACTTGGCACCGATCGCGAGCTCGTGCATCGCTGCAATACCGGCGGCGAATTCATGGACGATACTCGGGTGCAGGCGATCAACGCGCTGGCGAAAAATAGCTGGCGCACGCAAGAAGGAAAAATCGTGCCGTTGTTATCCGACGAGGAAATCGAAAACCTCTGCGTGCGGCGCGGCACGCTGATCTCTGCCGAACGCGAGATCATCAATCACCATATCGTGGTCACGATCAAGATGCTCGAAGCGTTACCGTGGCCGCCGCATCTGCGCCGTGTGCCCGAATACGCCGGCGGCCATCACGAGCGCATGGATGGCCGCGGTTATCCAAAGGGCCTCAAACGCGAGCAGATGAGCATCCCGGCGCGCGTGATGGGTATCGCCGATATTTTCGAGGCGTTGACCGCGCGTGATCGTCCGTACAAACCCGCCAAGTCATTGTCCGAATCGTTGTCGATACTCGGCGACATGAAGCGTGACGGACACATCGATCCGGATCTGTTCGATGTGTTCCTGCGCGAGCGCGTCTACCTCGATTACGCGAGGCGGTATCTCGATACAGACAAGATCGATTGTATCGACTGGAAAAGTATTCCAGGCATCAGCCCCGAGTTTGCCGCAGAGCTGTTCGAGCACGATCCGCAGCGGAAATAGACAATCGTGGCGAGGCCGTGAATCGATGCGTGCATCAGCCCGTTACGGCGGCAAAAAAGATGCAGCGCATTCCGTGCAGACCAGATTCGGAGCAACGAATACATCGTTGCTCCGAACCCGGCTTAATGCGCGGCTGGTAGCGCCGGGGTGCGAGCCGAGTCCGGTTCGTCGTCTTCTTCCTCGGCATGTTTGTGATGATCGGCCGCGAGCAACAAATACATCGCCGGCACCACGAACAAGGTGAACAGCGTGCCAATGGTGAGGCCGGTGGCGATCACCAGGCCCATGCTGAAACGCGATACCGCACCGGCGCCGCTGGCGATGATCAGCGGCATCACGCCGAGCACCATTGCCGCGGTGGTCATCAGGATGGGACGCAGACGAATGCCGGTGGCCTCCTCGATCGCTTCGCGTTTGCTCTTGCCTTGCGCCTGTAACGTATTGGCGAATTCGACGATCAGAATGCCGTGTTTGCTGATCAGGCCCATTAACGTTACCAGGCCGACCTGAGTGTAGATGTTCAGACTGGCCCCGAGATAATTCACGCTGCTCAAGACACTGATGAAAATCAGCGCGCCGGCAATCGACATTGGCACCGATACCAGAATGATGATCGGATCACGGAAGCTCTCGAATTGCGCCGCAAGTGCGAGGAAGATGATGATCAGCGCAAAGATGAACGTCGTCACGAAGCCGCTGGATTCCTGCTGGAACTGG
Organism: Pseudolysobacter sp.; assembly: GCA_043759455.1. Lineage (GTDB taxonomy): Bacteria > Pseudomonadota > Gammaproteobacteria > Xanthomonadales > Rhodanobacteraceae > Pseudolysobacter. Next base: position 10,820 of record JAYVLO010000042.1, on the reverse strand, counting down.
CGCGACGGTCCGGCGTAATCGACCGAATATCCGGCCGGTAACGTGCGTGCAGCGAGATCTTTCATGTATGCCAGCGCTTCACCCGAAGACACGCCGATACCCGGCACGCCCGACACCGTGGCGGAATTGAGTTGCTGAAAATGGTTTAGCGATTCGGGCACGGTTTTGGTCGTGACATGCGCGATCGTGGAGAACGGAATCATGCGGCCGTTGGCGGTCTTCAGATAATAATCGGTGAGCTGATCGGTGTTCTGCCGCGACTCCTGTTGCACCTGTGGAATCACCTTGTAGGAGCGGCCCGACAAACTGAAATAGTTGACGTAACCGCCACCGAGCAAGGCTCCCAGTGCATTGCCGACATCGCGCATCGACAAGCCGAGTTGCGCGGTCTTGTCGCGATCGATCTGTACCTTCGATTGCGGTTGATCGAGTTTCAGGTCGTTGTCGAGAAACAGGAACATGCCGCTTTTCAACGCATCCTGATAAAACTTTTCGGCGACTTCATTGAGGCGCTCGAACGGCTCGGTCGTGCCGATCACGAACTGCACCGGAAAACCGTTACTGCCCGGCAGCGGCGGTGGCTGGAACGCAGCGATTCGCGCACCGGCAACGCTACCCAGATCCTGCTGCAGTTTCGGCTGGATTTGATTGGATGTCTGTTTGCGCTCGTCCCAGGGTTTCATCACCATACCGGCGATGGATTGGCCCGGCATATCCAACTGGAATACGTGATCGGTTTCCGGATAAGCCTTGATCTTGTCGTAGACCTCTTTCGAATACAGCAGGCGTTGATTCAACGTGGCGTTCGGTGCCGCGCTCGAAAGCGCGATGACGATACCCTGATCTTCCTGCGGCGCGAGCTCGCTCTTCGAGCCGACATAAAGAAAATAAACACTGCCGAGTATGATCAAGGCGAACACCACCGTGACCGGTAAAAAATTCAGGCTGCCATGCAGCATGCGTTGGTACGGACGGCGGATTTCCTCGAAGCGTCGATCGATGAAATCGACCAGGCGTTCCTCCCAGCCGCTGCGATCGGTCTGATGCGGTTTGAGGAATCGCGATGCCATCATCGGCGACAAAGTCAGTGCGACGATCGCCGAAACCGTGACCGCACCGACCAGGGTAAACGCGAATTCGGTAAACAGTGCACCGGTCAGGCCGCCCTGGAATCCGATCGGCACGTACACCGCGACCAGCACGATGGTCATCGCGATAATCGGCCCCGCCAATTCTCGCGCCGCCATCAGCGATGCCTTGCGTGGCGTCAAGCCTTCCTCGATATGTCGATTGACGTTTTCGACCACGATGATGGCGTCATCCACGACCAATCCGATGGCAAGTACCAGCGCCAGCAAGGTCAGCAGATTGATCGAGAATCCGAACGCCAGCATCATCGTGAATGTGCCGATCAGCGACAGCGGAATCGCAATCAGCGGGATCAAGACCGAACGCGGCGAACCGAGGAACGCGAACACGACAAAGGTCACGATCAGCAGGGCTTCGAGCAGCGTGTGTTCGACTTCGGTGATCGAGCTGTTGACGAACTTGGTGGCGTCGTAGACGATTTCGCCGGTGATGCCGTTCGGCAGTTGCGCCTGCACCTCCGGAAAGGCCGCACGTACGCGGTGAATCACGTCGAGCAGGTTCGCCGCCGGCGCTACCTGGATGCCAATGTAGACGGCTTTTTTACCGTCGAAGGACACGCCCGATTCGTAGTCTTCCGAACCCAGCGTGACATTCGCCACGTCCTGCAGACGCACGATCGCGCCATTACTTTGCTTGATAACCAGCTGGCGAAATTCGTCGAGCGAGCGCAGGTCGGTCGATGCGGTGAGATTGACCTGAATCATCTGGCCCTTGGTATTACCCAGGCCCGAAAGATAATTGTTGTTCGACAACGACGTGCTGATATCGGTTGCGGTGAGGCCGTACGACGCCAGTTTTTTCGGATCGAGCCAGACCCGCAACGCGAACAATTTTCCGCCCAGCAGTTCGGCGGTTTGCACGCCTTCGAGCGATTGCAGTTTCGGCTGTACCACACGCGTCAGATAATCGGTGATCTTGTTCGGCGCGAGCACTTCGCTGGCAAAACCGATGTACATCGAGTCGATGGTCTGGCCGACTTTGACCGTCAACACCGGCTGTTGCGAGCCCGCCGGCAACTGATTCAACACCGAGTTGACCTTGGTATTGATCTCGGTGAGGGCCTTGTCGGAATCGTAATTCAGACGCAGGTTGGCGGTGATCGTGCTCGTGCTGATGCGGCTGTTCGATACCATGTAGTCGATGCCGTTCGCCTGCGCGATGGCATTTTCCAGCGGCGTGGTAATGAAGCCCGCGACCAGATCCGGATCGGCACCGTAATACGTGGTGCTGACCGTGACCACCGCGTTTTGCGTATACGGATATTGCAGTACCGGCAGGCTGGTGATCGAGCGCAGACCGAGCACCAGAATCATCAGGCTGACCACGGTCGCCAGCACCGGGCGGCGAACAAAGATATCGGTGAAATTCATGGGTGTGCTCCGTTTCAGCCGTCTTTGATGCGCGGGTTTGGATCGTTACTTGGCTGAACCTTGTTGTCGATCGCGATCGGCGAACCGTTGCGCAGCTTGATCTGGCCCGAGGTCACGACTTCGTCGCCATCCTTGATGCCGTCGGTTACGGAAACCTGATCGCCGCGTGTTGCACCAGTGGTGACGAACACTTGTTTGGCGGTGAGTTTGTCCTTGCCCTTGTCGTCCTTGCCGGAATGATCGACTACATAAACCGTGTTGCCATACGGGTTGTAGGTAATCGCCGATTGTGGCAGCGTGACGAAATGATTGGCGTCGCCCGAGGCGATGCTGATCGTGGCGAACATGCCGGGCAGCAATTTCTGATCGGGATTTTTCAGCGTTGCGCGCACTTGCACGTTACGCGTGTTGGCATCGACGATCGGATCGATCGCAGTAACTTCGCCATCGAAATTCGCGCCGGCATACGTATCGGCGGCGGCAGTGATTTTCTGTCCGACCTTGATCTGCACGAGCTGCTGTTGCGGAATTGAGAAGTCGATGAAGATCGGATCGAGCGTCTGCAAGGTCACGATCTTGGTGCCTGGTTGCAGATACTGGCCGATGTCCACGGCACGAATGCCGACTCGTCCGCCGAACGGCGCACGGATGGTTTTTTTCGCCAGGGTCGCGGCTTGCTGTGCGACTTGTGCTTTCGCACTTTTCAGACTTGCCGCATCGGTGTCGACTTGCGCCTGGCTGATCGCTTTCGCCTGGAACTGCGCCTGATCACGTTTGTAGGTGATCTCGGAAAGATCGGCGGCGGCTTTCAACGACTCGAGTTTGGCCGCGTCGTCAGCCGCAACCAACTGCACCAGCGGCGTGTTGGCTTTTACTTCCTGACCCGAGTCGAACTTGATGTCTTCGACGATGCCGGCGACTTCGGAACTCAGATCGGCGCCACGTACAGCGCGAAGCGATCCGACCAAGGACAATGCCGGTTGCCAGTCCTGCATCGTCGCCTTGATCGTGGAAACGGTCTGGGTGGGGTTGCCCATCGTCGCCATGAACTCTTTGCCTTTCGAGTTCGCGAACGACTTAAACCAGAAGATTGCGCCGAACAGCAATCCAACGATCAACAGCATGATCACCATGCGCTTGGTCATGCGAATTTCTCCAATAAACGAAGTTGTTTCAGTAAGAAAAAATCAGTGGGTCGATGCGGTATCAATCGGTGTATCGGTGTGATTCCACCAACCGCCGCCGAGTGCCTGGAACAACGCGACCGAATCGGTATAACGCGAGGCCTGCGCCTGAATGCGGCTGATACGCGCTTCCTGATATTGGCGCTGTGCGTTCAGCAGCAGCAGATAGCTGACACCGCCAAGCCGGTATTGCGAATCGGTCAGGCGCAGCGAATCGCGTGCGGCGAGTTCCGCGTCAGTCTGGGCTTGCAGCGAACGCGCATCGCCTTCCAGCGCGCGCAATGTATCCGCCACATTCTGGTAGGACTGCAACACGGTCTGGCGATACTGCGCGCCGACCTGGTCGTAAGCAGCGATTGCGGCGCGGCGTTTTGCCGATAGCGAACCCGCATTGAAAATCGGGCCGAGCAGATTCGCCCCGATACTCCAAACGCCGGTGCCGCTGGAAAACAGATCGCTGGCTTTGGATGCCGTCGACCCCAGGCTGCCGCTCAACGTCAGCGACGGAAACTGATTTGCAGTAGCGACGCCAATCTGCGCGCTGGCCTGATGCAGCAACGCTTCGGACGCGCGCACATCGGGGCGCTGACGCACCAGTTCTGCGGGCAGACTCAGCGGCAGCTCGGTCGGCAACTGCAATTTTTCGAGGTCGAAGTCGGGCAGGTTGCCTTGCTCCGGCACGACGCCGATCAATACCGCAAGTGCATTGCGCGATTGCGCCAGTTGGGTTTCCAGCGGCGGCAACTTGGCGCGGGTTTGCGCAAGCTGGGTTTTCTGCGTCAAGACATCCGAACCCGAAGCGCCGCCGAGATCGAACTGGGTCTGGATCACCTTCAGCTGATCTTCCTGCGATACGATCAATTCGTTGGTCGCCTGAATCTGCGCGCGCAACGAGGCCTGGGTAATCGCGCTGGTGACGAGGTTCGATGTCAGCGTCAGTTGACTGGCCTGGAGCTCGAACTGCTGGAAATCGACCAGTGCGCGCAATGCCTCCACTTCACGTCGCGCGCCGCCGAAAATATCCAGCGTGTAGGAAATATTCAGCGATGGGTTAAACAAGGTGAATTCGCTGCTGCCGCCGCTCACACCCAAACCGGCAGTGGCGCTGCGCTCACGCTGTACGCGGACCGAGCCGGTCACCGATGGGTAATACGCCGAGCCGATTTCCGCGCGCAGATTTTCCTGCGCCTGGCGTAACGCTGCCTGCGATGCTTCCAGGGTCTGGTTGTGCGCCAGGCCGCGTGTGATCAAATCGTTCAGCGCGGCGGAATGGAACACCTGCCACCACTGCGCCGGAATATCCTGGCCGTCGATAAATTTTTGCGCGTTGCCGCCAGTACCTTCGCTGCTCGCGGTTTGTTTGGCCAGCGGCGCTTCGGTATAACGCGAAGCCTCGGGAGCCGCGGGGCGCTGAAAGTCCGGACCCACCGCGGCGCAGCCGGCAAGCATCAGCGAAACCGACATCAGCAAGGTTCGTCCCGGCGGAAAAATCATGTTGCCCGATATCGGGGCCGAATGACGATGTAGTTGCTGCGACATGAATAGTCTCACTCAATTTTCAATTCGACCACCTGCATCGCGTTTGCCATCGGAGTGATGGGTCGCAGCGGACATATCCGAACACAAATGTACTGATGAGTACAGTATTGGGGGTCGCCTGTGAATTAGCAAGTGTTGCAATGCAAAGAAAACTAAGCGGAGGACCGGCCGCCAGCGTTTTTCTCGCCAGCGACGCCAGCAACACAATGTAGCCGCGTTTGATTGCATATCGTCGAGCCGGGTAGATGTGCAAGCAGAGGGTACGATTTTCTGTCAGGTATCATTGCTGCTCAGCGCGCGGCCAAACGTATTAATCGATGAGCTCAAAATCTGTACCCGGTCATGCGCGACTCGCGCCCTTGCTGGCCGGTCTCGCCATGCTTGGCCCGTTCTCCATCGATACGATGTTCCCCGCGTTTGCGCAGATCGGCGCGGAATTCGGCGCGAACTCGCTGGCCGTGCAGCAAACCCTGAGCGCCTATCTCGGCGCGTACGCGTTAATGTCGCTGGTGCACGGGCCGCTGTCCGACACGTTCGGACGCCGCCGCGTGATCATTGGTGGCCTGCTGATTTTTCTGCTCGCGTCGATTGGTTGTGCGCTTGCGCCGAGCTTGCCAGTGCTGCTCGCATTTCGTCTGCTGCAGGGCGCCTCGGCCGGTGTTGGCATGATCGTCGGTCGCGCGATCGTGCGTGATTGTTACGCCGGCGCCGATGCGCAGCGGCTGATGTCGAATATCACGATGATGTTCAGCATCGCGCCCGCGCTCGCGCCGATCATTGGCGGCTGGGTGCTCGGACTCGCGGGCTGGCATGCGATCTTCTGGTTTCTCACATTGTTTGCGAGCGTGATCCTGCTTACCAGTTTTGCGCTGCTGCCGGAAACTCATGCGCACGAACATCGTGTTGGCATCTCGCCGCGCGGCCTGGTGCGTACCTACGGCGAAATTTTGCGTGATCCGTCGTTTCAACCGCTGGCGTTGTCCGGCGCGTTCAACTTCGGCGCGCTGTTTTTGTATATCTCCTCCGCGCCCGCGTATGTGTTCGGACTGCTGCATCTCGATGAGAACCGTTTCGGCTGGCTGTTTGTGCCGGCGATCGGCGGCATGTTGTTCGGTGCGATGTTGTCGGGTCGTATGGCCGGGCGCGTGAGCGCCGAGCGCACCGTGCGTATCGGTTATCAGCTGATGCTGGTCGCTGCCACGCTGAGCATCGTCCTTGCATTGTTTTCGCCGCTGCCGATGTTGCCGTGGTCGGTGCTGCTGATCGGCTTCGGCGCGATCGGCATCTCGTTGTGTTCCCCGACGATTACATTACTCATCCTCGATCGTTTTCCGCGTTATCGCGGCGCCGCGTCGTCGATGCAGGCAGTCGTCAGCCTGTTGTACTGCACGTTGCTGGCCGGCGTGATTTCGCCGCTGATTTCCGGCAGCGCGCTATGGCTGGCGATTGGCGCGGCAACCCAGACCGTGCTCGGTTTCGTCACGTGGTTATGGTTTTTGCGCGTCGGTAAACGCGAGCTTGATGCGCACAGCTGCGCAAGTGCGCATGCCGTGGCGATGGAAGAAGAGGCCGAGCCGCAGGCTTGACTGCGGCGCAATTCCGATTCAACCCATGTCGACTTGCGTGGATTGATTCGGCATAGTTTTCGGCATGGTTGAGCAGAAAACAATTGCTCTCGATGCGCACCTCGCCGCTTTGTGCCGTGGCGAAAAGTCCACCGCCACCGTCGACACCCGTTTTGCCGGTGATGAAAGCGATGCGCTCGATGTGAATGCTTGCCGCCGTCGCGGCCGAGGACGGGATGACCCGCAACACCTGATTGATGCTGCCGCCATTCAGAGACGTCACCGCCGTGGTCAGCTGCGAGCAATCGGCGTTGTAGCCGCCGAAGATGGTGAGGCTGTTGGCTTCACTCGATACAAACGGCAAGCCATTCGCATTCAGTGCGTAGCTTCCCGCGACGATGTCGATCTGATCGTTCTGACGATTGTCCTGCGAAGCGGTGAGTGCAAAATTCAATCCGGCGACGCTGTTGATGCAGAAGAACGCTGCGTGTCCTGGCGCACCACAAAATAGTGCGGTCAACGGCAGCAGGATCGAGAAGAATTTATTTCGTGATTGTACGTGGTGTTGTTGCCCTCACCGCCGGCGACCAGCACACGGCCATCCGGCAAGAGGGTCGAGGTATGCAGCCAGCGCCCGGTGGATAACGGGCTGGTCGGTGCCCAGGTGCCCAGCATGGAGTCATACAACTCCGCGCCGAAGGTTGCCGTATCCGCGTGGCGCGCCGTGGTCATCGATGCTGTCGAAATCCATGTTCCCGCCATCGCCAGCGAGGAGCCGCCGGGCAAGCCGCAGAACATGTAGATGCATACGTCGAAAGCACGCGCCACGTGTCGGCCAACCAGACGCAATAACCTGGCCATGATCGTTATGGGCTTGCCTGCTACTGAGCGCGAGCAACGCACGCGCCGCGGCACTGCTCAATCGCTGGTGCCTGCATGATTCAGCGCGCTGCGGTGAAGATGTTGGCGAGCGTCAGATCAAAATCGACATCGATTGTCGCGCCATCCGCAGCACTGTCATCGATAGGCAATTTGCTGACGAGATGATCCGCGGTGTGGGTTGCCAGCGTGAACGCGTTGTCATCGTTCGCGCTGGAATATTGCGTGCGTTGTCCATTCAATTTCACCGAATAATTGAGGTGAGACGCGTCGCTGAAATCGACTATCGCGCTATCGTTGAGTGTGGCATCCGCACAGTGTCGGGTTTTGCATGCCTTGATCTTCGTGCCGATATCGGCACTCGACCGGTAGATCCGCAATAGCGTCTTGCCCGTATTCATTTCGTCCGGGCCGCGCACGAGGAATGCGTATTTCACTGCGCTGACCGTGGTTTTGAGAGTCACCGAACCGCTGACTTTGTCCGCCGCTGATGCGAGTGTCGAAATCGCCAGCAACATCGCCGTGGTAACCACAACATTTCGCAACGAGAGCATACCTTTCTCAGGTGGGTGAATTTTGAATAAAAAAATGAAATCACTTGGCAGTACCGAGCGCAGTTAAAACACTTGTACCAGTACTCCACTTCGGTGTGTTTCTACAGACGCAATGGCGCGCGCAAAAGGATCATCGCGATCGATGCGACACGTTTCGAAGTCTGGTTGCCGGCGTGGGATCACTCGCCTGATACGTGCTGCGACAGCGCGGAAAAATTCGATCTCACCGCTTGCGGCAAGTATCAACGCATTCTCGATATAACCGAACGCGGCAAGCGCGCCGCGGAATTCCTTCTCGGTTTCCTCGATGCTGCCGGCGTCATGCAGGGCGATACCGGGGTAGTGATGGGCGAGTGCGGGATAACGACCGATCTCACCGTAATTTTTCAGCGCGACTTGCATCGCCCGACGATCCAGCGCAATGGCGGCGTCGAAATCGTGCCGCGCGCGAGCCACTTCGCCACGCCAGTAATAGTTCAAGACATCGTCGCTGTTCGGCCGCTTGTCGATATTCTGTTGCGCCTCCGTCAGTTCGGGGTCGGCGATATCGAACTTGCCTCGCAGCACATGGACGCTTGCCAAGCCTCTCAGCGCCGTCTGCGTGGCGTCGAACTCGCAACCGTATTTTTTTTCGACGATGCGCATCGATTCGGCAAAGGTTTTCTCCGCGCCGGCGAGGTCGGGGATCTCGATCAAATCCGAACCGAGATTGGCCAGCGTTCCGGCGCGTGCCGGCGCGTCGTCGCCGCCGGTCTTGCGTTGTAGCGCATCTACCTCCTCAACGATTTCGCGTGCCTGCCGATAATGACCGAGCAGGAAATGCGTCAGCGCCAGATAACCGCGGCTGACGTGCAGGCTGGGATGATCCGGCGCGAGTGATTTTCGCTCAATCGCAAAATCTTTTTCGCCTTCCTCCAGCGCCTGCGCATAACGCGACTGGCCGCGCTGCGCCATGGCGACATTGCCATGCCGCCTGCCGACCAGCGGGCTGTCCGCGCCTTCGCTCAATGTCATGAAATTCATGGCCTCACGATAATCCGCCTCGGCCGCGGCGACGGTGTGCAACCCCCATTCCGCATTGGCACGAGTCCAGCGCACCTGCCCGAGCATGTCATTGCTCACCGTAGTGCGCTCGGTGATCGCGACGGCAGCGTCAGCGTAGGTTTTGGCGCTGGCGAAGTCGCGCTGCGACAGGTTTGTTTTGCCCTCGCTGGCCAATGCCCGAATCCGAATTTCGGCAGGGACTTGCGATAGCGCCGGCAAATGCATCTGGGCCGCGTCGATCGAGACTTTGGCAGCAGCGAAATCGCCGTTGCCGCTTAGCGTGGCGCCATCGTCGAGTTCGGCGATTACCCGACGCAACGACGTATCGCCGCTGACGGTCACGCTATCGAGCGCGGGTTTCTGCAGCTCGGCCGCCTGGCGGCAAAGCCCGAGTTGCGAGTCGATGCGTTTTAGCGGCGGTATCGAGATGCCGAGCACCTCGGCAATTTGGGCTTCGGTCAGGCCGCCGAAATAATGCAGCTCGACCGCCGGATGATCACGGTGCGCATCACCTTGGCCGAATACGCGAAGAAGATATTTCGTTGCGCCGGATCGATCGCGCTCTGGCGTTGCAAACGCAAGTAGGCTTAGTGCACCAGCGAGGGCGCATCCCGCGACATCGTGCCGGCGCGTGCGAGTTGCGCTCGTGCGAGCTTCATCAGCTCGGAATACACGCGCGCACCCAGATCCTTGGGCAACGCCGGGCTGGTCACCGCTTGCTCGCGCCATGGCTGCGTGATGTTGTTCAAGAGACACTCCTCACGGCATTGCTTGGGCGACGATACCCGAACCTTTCGCGGCGTCAGGGCAGCGCCGCCGTCGTATCATGCACAGCAGAATTGACTGGACTCAGGTTCGGAATTGCCAGCGACGGCAAAACTGATCGATATTTTCTTTTTTTCAATTTTGGCGAACGTGATCTTCAGCGCGACAGGTCGAAAAAATCCCTCGCGAGTTTTTCGCCGTTGATCAGGATTTCTACCTCGTGCCGGCCGGCATAATGCACGCGCGTGGTGAAGTCGTGAACCGTCTGCGAGCGTATCAGTTGCACGGATTCGCGCGCATCGAGCGTGAATTCCTTCCACTTGAAAACCTTGGCCGAAGCGTCGCCGGATTTCTTGACGTAATGCACGATGTAATCCACCACGAGGCGCTGGCCTTTGCTCGCGGTCGATTCGAGCGTTAGCGATAGCGCAAGTTTTTCTCCGAGCGCAATCGTGCGCGGACGCACGGAAAATTCCTTGACGAGCACCTTCGCTTTCGCACCGGCACCGATCACGCCGAGCGCGCGTCGATCGCCTTTTTTTATGAGCGTGCGCAACGCGTGTTTGGCGATCCACGCCGTCTGCCGATTTTCCAGCGACCACGATTCGATACGATCGAGCACCCAGTCGGGATGATCCTTGGTGATATCGTTGAGATGGTTCGCCACCGATTTGCGCACATACAGGCTCGTATCGGTCTTGAGGTTTTCGAGAATCGGCGCGGCCAGGGCCGGATCGGTGAGCAGCGCATCGAGACGAAACGACCACGGCA
>JAYVLO010000041.1:0-2225 GCA_043759455.1 Pseudolysobacter sp. | reverse complement strand
GACTCGCGGAATTTTTGTTCGCTGCATCGATACCATGAACGTGTGGTCTCGATGTAGCGAGCAATGAGCGCGACGGGTTCTGACAAGCAAGCGGAGAGTGGCCATGCGTCTGTTTCTCGCGATTCTGGGTTTGAGCCTGTTGATCGGCAACGCCGTGGCGGCGCCGCAAAAGACTGCCGCAGCGGCGAATGCGATAAACGCCAGCAGCGAATCGCCATCAGGCGAACATGCCTTGCTCGCGGCGCTGGCCGATGCGCCAAGCGCCGATGAATTGCGCGCGACGATAACCAAACTGGTCGGCTTCGGCACTCGTAATACACTCTCCGATACGCAATCGGAAACACGCGGCATCGGTGCGGCGCGGCGTTGGGTGAAATCGCGTTTCGCCGAAATCTCGAAGGACTGCGGCGGTTGCCTGCAACTGGTCACGCCGTCGCAAAGTTTCACCGGCAAACGCATTCTGCAGCCGACCGAAGTGATGGACATCGTCGCGATCCAGCGCGGCACGGTCGACCCGAATCGTATGATCATCATCACCGGCCATCTGGATTCGCGTATCACCGACGTGATGGACATCGAGCACGATGCACCCGGCGCGAACGACGATGCTTCAGGCGTTGCCGCATTGATCGAATCGGCGCGCATTCTGAGCAAACACAAGTTTCGCGCGACGTTGGTATTCGCCGCGTTATCGGGTGAAGAGCAAGGCCTCTACGGCGGCAAGGTGCTGGCCGATTTCGCCAAGGCGCAAGGCTGGCAAGTGCAGGCCGATCTCAACAACGACATCGTCGGCAACACGCGCGGTCAGGACGGCGTGATCGACACGACCACGGTGCGTATTTTTTCCGAAGGCACCAAAAGCAACGAGACTTTGGAGCAGGCTAAATACCGGCGTTATCACGGCGGTGAAGTGGATTCGCCGTCGCGCAATGTCGCGCGCTACATGGCTGATCTGGCGGATCGTTACCTGACCAATTTCAAGGTGCGGATGGTGTATCGCACCGATCGTTATGGTCGCGGCGGCGATCAGGTGTCGTTCCTCGAAGCCGGTTATCCAGCGGTGCGCGTGACCGAAGGCCACGAGAATTACACGCGCCAGCATCAGGATCTGCGGAGCGAAAACGGCATCGTCTACGGCGATACGATCGACGGCGTCGACTTCGCGTATCTCGCCCATATCACCGCGTTGAATGCGATCACGATGGCGGCGATGGCATCCGCGCCGATGACGCCCACCGGCATCGATACGATCGGCGCGGTCGAGTCGAATACGACGGTGAAGTGGAATGCGGTCGATGGCGCCGTGGGTTATCGCGTATGGTGGCGCGACACGACCGCACCGCAATGGCAGCACCGTCGTTATGTCAGCGGTACCACGAAGGTGATGCTCAAGAATATCGTGATCGACGACTGGCTTTTCGGCGTGAGTGCAGTGTCCGCGGATGGCAACGAAAGCCCGATCGCTTATCCGGGTGACGCCGGCAGTTTTTGAATTTTTGCCACTCACGCAAAACGTTTCAGGAAGATAAAATGCGCTGGCTGAAATCACTGATCTGGTCGTTGTTCATTGTTGTCGTGGCGCTCGCGCTGACGCTGTTTTCGCTGTACGAATTTGCGCCCGGCACGCTGTTCAAATGGCAGGGCATGGCGCAATCGATGATGGCCGGATTGCACAAGCAGCACATCAAGATTGGTGATCACGATTGGGCGTATCTCGAAGGCGGCGAAGGTCCGCCGGTCGTGCTGCTGCACGGCTTTGACGCGAACAAGAACGTCTGGGTCGGCTTCGCGCGCCAGTTGCTGCCGAACTATCATGTCGTGATTCCGGACTTGCCGGGCTGGGGCGAATCGACGCGGCTCGACAGCGCCGATTACGGTATCGCTGCACAAGCCGCGCGGCTCAGCGAGTTCGTCACCGCGCTGAAACTGCCGCCAGTAAATATCGCCGGCAACTCGATGGGCGGACACATCGCCGGCATCTTCGCCGCGCGTTATCCGCAGCAGGTGACGAGCCTCGCCTTGCTCGACAGCGCCGGCGTGCATTTCAAGCCGAACGATTTTGCGCGGCGCGTGTATGCCGGCGAAAATCCGTTCAATGTCGATACGCCACAGCAACTCGACGCACTGCTCACGCTGGTATTCGCACATCCGCCGCAGATTCCGGCCGGCATCAAGCAGGAAATCGTTGCGCGCAATATTGCCTCGCACGCGTTTTTCCAGAAGGT
>JAYVLO010000040.1:0-5729 GCA_043759455.1 Pseudolysobacter sp. | reverse complement strand
CGCTTGCGCATGGGCGAGCGACTCGCCGCGAAGATTGCACGCCTGATGCCCGATCACGGTATCGACGCGATCATTCCGATTCCCGATACCGCGCGCACGGCGGCGAGTTCGCTCGCGACCGCGCTTGGCGTGCCGTTCCGCGAAGGTTTCGTCAAGAACCATTACATCGGCCGCACTTTCATCATGCCGGGCCAGAGCGAGCGCGTGAAATCGGTGCGTCGCAAACTCAATGCGATCCATCTGGAGTTCCGCAACAAGGTCGTGCTGCTGGTTGACGATTCGATCGTGCGCGGCACTACGTCGAAACAGATCATCCAGATGGCACGCGAGGCCGGTGCGAAAAAAGTATACTTTGCCTCGGCGGCACCGCCGGTGCGTTACCCAAACGTCTATGGTATCGACATGCCGGTCACTGCGGAACTGGTCGCGCACGGCCGCACGGAGGCCGAAGTGCAAAACATTCTCGGTGCGGACTGGCTCGTATATCTGGATCTGCCCGACCTGATCGGCGCGGTCGCCGAAGGCAATGAAAAGCTGACTCATTTCGATACGTCCTGCTTCTCGGGCGAGTATGTCACCGGAGTCGAGCCGACTTATCTGAGCGAGCTGGAGTTTGCGCGCTCGGACGATGCCAAGCTCAAGCGACGCCAGGTATCCTGAGAATGCGAGCTTGCCGCGCGATATAGTGCGCAACGGTTTGTATTCGATCTGTCCGATTTTTGCATCGGGCGACGTTATACATTGCACTGACTATTTTCCGTGCCACGCATGCGGCTTGCGATCCTGCAGTTGAACATCGTGCCTGACGAGACAACGAATGATTCGGCAACTTGAGGATGACAAGTGAGCGCCATTGCAGATTCCCTCGACACGAATCTTTTCGGCGCTGCCAAGCAGTGTCTCGACTGCGCCGATCCGCCGCATAAAGTCGTGCTGGCAACAGCGCTGGCGAACCGGCTCGCGTCGGGCCAGCTCGATTTCACTGATTCATCGCCGCCGTTGCCGATCGCAAATCCGGGACGACCAGCGCGACCGCTACTGGTCGATCCGCGCCATCTGCCGCAACGCAAACTTGGCAGCAGCGAAGGCCGCGTTGCACTGATTCACGCTGTTGCGCATATCGAGTTCAATGCGATCAACCTTGCGCTTGATGCGGTCTATCGATTCCGTGGTTTGCCGCTGGAATATTATTCCGACTGGATTCGGATTGCCGCCGATGAAGCACGCCATTTCAGTTTGCTCAATGCGCGGCTGGCCGAGCTCGGTTATGCCTACGGCGATTTCGATGCGCATGATGGCCTGTGGGAAATGGCCGTAAAGACGGCTGATTCGTGTCTGGCCCGCATGGCGCTTGTGCCACGTGTGCTGGAGGCGCGCGGGCTGGACGTCACGCCGGGCATGATAACGCGCATGCGTGCGGTGGGTGATCTGAAAACTGTGGCAATCCTCGAAGTCATCCTCGATGAAGAGGTCGCACATGTCGCTGCTGGCTCGCGCTGGTTTGCGTGGTGTTGTGCACAGATCGGCGCCGACCCGGCAAATACTTTCGACGAATTGCTCGCGATCCATTTGCGCGGCAGCTTGCGGGGTCCGTTCAATACCGAGGCGCGTCTGCGCGCCGGTTTCAGCGAGCTGGAGCTCGAACGCATCGCGGCGATGGTGCCGGCGTGATACGTGCCAGCGTGTACGCATTCGCCTTGTGCGTATGCACGCTGCTACTGCTTTTTCTCGCCGCCGATGCATCGTGGCACATGCCGCTGCAACCCGCGCATTGCATCACTCTTCATGGGGCGAATTTCCGCGTGGTATCGGGTGCCGGCGCGCAGGACGAAGATGCGCTGAATATCGGATCGGTCGGCGATGACGACAACGCGGTGCAGACGATCGCCCTCGATCATGTCGGCGCCGATGATTATCCGGTATTGCGTTATGGCTTCAAAAAATTTCCACGCACGCTCGAACTCTCGCTGATATTTCGTCGCGCCGATATACCCGAAGATGTGCACGCGATCGCGCTGCCGCGCCCCGAAAACGGCACAAAAAGCTATGACTTGCGTACGATTCCGGCATGGCGCGGTGACATTCTCGAAGTCGGGTTCGCTGAGTTTCCGACCGCACAACTGGTCGCCAAAGGGCAGGGCTTCCATCCGTTCAACCTTATGCAAGCCGAGTTGTGGTCGCCGTCCGCCAGAGGTGCAGTGGCGGCGCTATCGACCGACTGGTTTACGCATTGGTCTTGGAGCATGCGTTCGGTGCATGCGCTCGGTCGCGATATCGATACACCGCGCAAATTTTCGCTGGTGCTCGCCCTTGCGGTTTGGAGCGCCATCGCATTTTTACTCGGAATGCTGATTCTGCGCTGGCGCGGTCGGCATATCGGCATGGCTGCGTTTGTGTGTATCGCGGCGGCATGGTTGTTGCTCGACATGAGCTGGCAAAGCGGATTGTTCTGGAAGAACGGTCTGACTCGCGATATGTATGCCGGAAAATCCTGGGACGAGCGTTCGCGCATGATTGCCGATGCGCCGCTGCTCGATGTCGCCGCACAGGTACGTGAGGCGACACATGCACAACCGGCGAACACCCATGTACTGGTTGCCGACGACTCACCCTACGAATTGTTGCGGCTGGTGTATCACCTGCTGCCGGCCAATGCCGAACCGCTGAGTTGGGTGGCAGGTTTGCTTGGACAAACACCGGTTGATGGCGGACCGAGTAGCCATCTCGCCGATGGCAACGTGGTCGTTTATTACCATGTGCAGCAGGCTGTTTTCGACGCGAATCATGCGCAATTGCGCATCGGTGAAATCAGCTATCCCGCCATTCCGTTGCTCGAAACGCGCTCGCTAAGTGTGTATCGCATTGGCGCTGCGCCATGAATGCGCGACCTCGCCGCATGCCGTTTTCTCCGGTCGCGTTTGCAAGCGTGATGAATTTCGGAGTGGGCAAAAATGTTTGAGATTCTGCTCGCCTGGGTGTTGCCACTACTGGCCGGTATGGGCGTGTGGCGGGTCGTGCTGGGCCGCGCGCGCGGCACCGCGCAGTGGGCCGGTGTGGTCGGTTATGGTTATCTGGCTGGGATGCTGTTGGCCGGTGCGCTGACCGCCGCATTATCGAGTGGCGACACCCAGCACGCAGCGCGGCATGCCGGCCCGGCGCTGGCATTGATCGCCGTAACGGGCTGGGCATGGAGCTGGAAATTCGGCGCCGCGAAGGTAGCGTTACCGTCTGATACGCCGTTGCGTTCAGGGCATCGGCTGCTGTTTTTTTTCCTCATTGCATTGTTGCTGATTCGTGCATTCGTCCTGCTGGATGAGGTGTGGCTGCGCCCGACATTTCCGTGGGATGCGTGGGCGGCCTGGGCGGTAAAACCGAAGAGTTGGTATCTGCTGGGATATGGCGAAAAATACGTCTCCGCATCTGTCTGGTTGACGCAGGCAGACAGCGCCGTGCGCACCACGGTCACTTGGCATTATCCGACGTTGCTGGGCTGGATGCAGGTATGGTTTGCGAGCGCGGCTGGCGCGTGGAACGAACCGATGGTCAATCTACCGTGGGTCGGTATCTGGCTTGCATTGTTGCTGGCCACATATGCGCAACTTCGCGAACTGAGGCTTGCACCGCTGCGTGCGTTAATTGCGACCTATGCGCTCGGCTCCTTGCCGCTTTTGAACGCGCACGTCGCACTCGCCGGTTACGCGGATTTATGGCTGGCCGCGCTGTTCGGCATGGCGGTGTTGGTTTGGACGATATGGTTGCAGCAACGCCGCCCCATGCAGTTGATCGCAGCATTGGCGCTGGGCCTGTGCTTGCCGGCTATCAAGCTAGAAGGTGCGGTCTGGATGGCGTGTTTTTTCAGCATCGTATTTCTCGCAGCATTACCTGCGCGTCCGCGCCGATGGCTGATCATCGCCACGATCCTGATCAGCGGTCTTGGTCTGGCGATTGGCGGATTCGAGCTACCGTTGCCCGGTCTCGGTCTGGTTCGCATCGCGTGGGGCGAAATTGACATTCCGGCGATGGGCACACTGTTGTTGCAATGGCATTCGGTGGGTCGCGAAATGTTTGCGACGCTGTATTCGCTGCCGAACTGGCACTTGTTGTGGTTTGTCGCGCCGCTGGTCATCGTGCTGCGCTGGCGCGAATTTCTGCGCCACGAAAACATTCAGTTGCTCGGTGGACTGCTGCTATTGTGCGGCCTGTTTTTATTCGTGCTGTTTTTCTTTACCGACGCCTCGCGCTGGGCCGAGGACTTCACCAGCGCGAACCGACTGATCATGCACATCACACCCGCAACGATCACCTTGTTGGCGTTGCTGTTGCGTGATGCAGGAATGAAAAAGTTATCTTCAATTTCACCCGTTTGATCGCAACATTCTGCCGAGAAAAGTTGTCGCCGCTGCAAATTATTGCATCGACATTGTTGCAACCTGATTTTCGGTCGGGGAATGTATCAACATTGAAGGTGCAAGGAAATTCAAATGCGCGTCGTGATAAAAAATGGGGCATCAGCGTATCGGTGCGTATCCCTGCCGCCATCACGCAGGCTGCCAGTTTGAGTCTTGACGATGTCGTGGATGTTCGAGAGGAAGGCGGCAGCATCGTCATTTTGCCGATACGCCCGAGCGAATTTGATCTTGCTCAACTGCTGGCCGAAATCATTCTGGATAACCGGCGCACCGAGATCAGTCTTGGCAACGCCGTCGCTAACGAAGTGTGTTGATGGCTCGCCGTTATGTGCCCGATGCCGGCGATATCGTGTGGCTGCATTTTGATCCGTAAGCCGGCCATGGGCAGGCGGGGCGCAGACCGGCGCTGGTGCTCAGTCCGTACCGCTAAAACAACAAAGCGGGGCTGATGCTCTGCTGCCCAATGACAACGCCGGTGAAAGGTTATCCATTCGAAGGATTGATTGCCGGTGCGCGCGCGGGCGTGGCATTGCCCGACCAGGTGAAAAGTGTGGACTGGGTCGTGCGCAAGGCCAGCTATAAAGGCAAAGTTTCAGCGGCCGAACGGGCAGAAGTTCGGGCCAAGATATTTTCCTTGCTCGGGAAATCGTGAAGGGTTTGATAGATATCGTTCGAACGCGCGGAATTGCACTGCGCAGTCGTAATCGCGGATACACCTTTCGCATCGCGACCCGGATGGCGTGTTATCAACTCACTCGACTCCGAGCATCGCTTGATACAGTTTTTGTGTTTGTGCCGCCACTGCTTGCATGCTGAATTCCTCGTGCCAGCGTTGCCGTCCGGATTGACCGAGACGCATGCGAAAGTCGCGATCTTCATGCAGGCGCGACAAGGCGTTGGCCAGTGCATTGGCATCGCCCGCGGTAACCAGCAAACCTGTTTCGCCATCGCGCACCACATGACCGACGCCAGAGCCGGGGATCGCGCTTGCGACCACAGGCAAGCCGGCGCGCATGGCTTCGAGCAACACTAGGCCAAATGCCTCGCTGCGTTCGATCGAAGGCAGGCAGAACACGTCCGCGCTCGCATAGGCCGCGGCGAGTTCTGCATCGTCAATAGCGCCAGCGAATCGCACGCGCGCTGCGATGCCGAGATCCTGCGCAAGCTGTTTTAGTGCTGATTCACGCTCACCGCTGCCGACCAGCAACAGCACTGCTGCAGGAATTTTGGCGAGGGCATGCAGCAAAATATCGTGGCCCTTGTAATACGCCAGACGTCCAACGGCGAGCAGGCGCAACGGTGCAACGATGCCTGTATTTT
>JAYVLO010000039.1:0-33146 GCA_043759455.1 Pseudolysobacter sp. | reverse complement strand
GTAGTGTGGCTTAAGCCATGCGAGAGTAGGTCACTGCCAGGGCCCTATTCAACAAAAAAGCCTCCCACATCCGGGGGGCTTTTTTGTGACCAAAATCCATGTATTTAACCCGATCTTTTGATCGGACGATTGCGATTACGCGGGCGTGTCAGAATTTTTGTGTGTGAGGCTTTTCGTTGAGAGAGTCTCGTTTCACGAGGTTGTGATCGCGTGGGCATTCTAGCCGATGCCGTTGGCGAATCGATCCTCGTTATGAGAGCCTTCTTGAAGCCTCTCATCACGTCCTCGATCGCACTGGGCGTCATCGGACCGGTGACAAGTTGATCAAGCCGCTCGGATTAAATCGGCGGCAGCGCCGCACTGTCCGCCCCAGCGGTCTTGGGTTTGCGTGGCATACATGCTCCTGTTTGTCATGGAATGCCCCAAACACAAAATTCCTGACAGGCTCCTGGATCTCGGATTTCACCTACGTCTCGACCTGGCAGGGCTGGGTCTACGTGGCCTTCGTCATCCACGTGTTCGCCCGACGCATCGTCGGCTGGCGCGTGAGCCGCTCGATGCGCACGGACTTTGTGCTCGACGCCTTGGAGCAAGCGCTCTACGCACGTCAACCTGAGCGTGACATCCGCTTGATTCACCATAGCGATCGCGGGTCGCAATACGTCTGCATTCGATACAGCGAGCGCTTGTCGGAAGCGGGTATCGAGCCGTCAGTCGGAAGCAAAGGCGACAGCTACGACAACGCCTTGGCTGAGACCATCAACGGACTGTAAAAGGCCGAGGTCATCCACCGACAATCATGGAAAAACCGCGAAGCCGTTGAACTGACCACGCTGGAATGGGTGGACTGGTTCAACCATACCCGACAGTCGCACCCATTGGCCATATCCCACCGGCTGAGGCTGAGGCAAACTGCTACAGGCAACTCGCCAGTCGCGCCACCACAGTGGTGGCCTGACTTAAACCAAATAGCCTCCACGGAACCTGTGGCGGTTCCTAGCGATTCGGGCCCGTATCGCACTCGATCAAAGTGAGAACAAAAAAACGGGCCTGTTGCCAGACCCGCTTGGATTTCACTATTTCACCCCGGGACTATTTGCTCTTTTCTGCCGCTTTCTCCGGCTTCAATCCACGTTGTTCGAGCAATGGCTCGACGCTCGGGTCGTGACCGCTGAACGCGCGATACATAGCAGCCATTTCTTGCGTGCTGCCTTGCGACAAGATCATGTCGCGAAAGCGCTTACCGTTCTCCCGCGTCATGCCGCCGTGATCGCGAAACCAGTAATACGCATCGTCGTCCAGCACTTCGCTCCACAGGTAAGCGTAATAACCGGCGGAATAACCGCCACCCCAGATGTGCGCAAAATAACTCGTGCGATAACGCGGCGGCACCAGGGCGTAGTCGGTGCCGAAACGCTTGAGCGATTCGGTCTCGAACACATCGACATCTTTCTTCGGTGCATCGGCCGGCAAGGTGTGCCACGCCATGTCTAGCAACGCGGCCGACAGATATTCGGTGCTGGCAAAACCCTGGTTGAAGGTGCGCGCTTTCTTGATTTTTTCTACCAGTGCAGCGGGGATCGGTTCACCGGTCTTGTAGTGCTTGGCGTAGTTGGCGAACACTGCCGGATCGAGTGCCCAATGCTCGTTGAACTGAGACGGAAACTCGACGAAATCGCGCGGCACGTTGGTGCCAGCGAGCTGCGGATATTTCACGTTTGAGAACATGCCGTGCAGGCCGTGACCGAACTCGTGGAACATCGTGGTAACGTCATCGAAACTGATCAGCGCCGGTTGGCCCGCCGCCGGTTTGGTGAAGTTGCAGACGTTGAACGCGACCGGATGTGTGCTGAGTAAACTGGACTGGTCGACGAACGTATCCATCCACGCACCGCCCGCCTTGTTGTCGCGTTTGAAATAATCCGCGTACCACAACGCCATCGAACTGCCGTCGGCGTCGAACACTTCGAACACGCGTACATCGGGCTGATACACGGGAATGTCGTGACGTTCCTTGAAGGTCAGGCCATACAATTTGTTGGCGGCGAAAAACACGCCGTCGTGCAGCACACGATCAAGCTCGAAATATGGTTTGACCTGCGCTTCGTCGAGATCGTATTCGGCCTTGCGCACCTGCTCGGCGTAGAACTGCCAGTCCCATGGCGCGAGTGTGAAGCCGCCTTTCTGCTTGTCGACCAGCGCCTGCATTTTCTCGGCTTCGCCTTTTGCCTTCGCCACCGCCGCGGGCACCATGTTGGTCATCAGCGAGATCGCCTGTTCCGGCGTCTTCGCCATTTGGTCTTCGAGGCTGTACGCCGCGTACGTTGGATAGCCGAGCAACTTGGCTTTCTGCGCACGCAATTGCGCAAGGCGCTGGATTGTCGCGCGCTCGTCATTGGCGTCGCCATGCTCGGTGCGCGTGGTCGACGCCTTGAACAACTGCTCGCGCGTCGCGCGATTGCTCAGCGTGACTTGCGCGGGCTGCTGCGTGGTGTTCTGCAGCGTCAATACCCACTGACCATCGAGCTTGCGTCCCTTCGCTGCCTCAGCCGCCGCGGCAATATCGCCGTCACTCAACCCGGCAAACGTCTTCTTGTCTTTCGCGACAATCGCACCGGCCTTGGTCGCGGCCAGTAGCTTGCTCTGAAAATCGTTCTGCAGCGTCGATTCTTCTTCGTTGAGCTTGCGCAGGCTGGCCTTGTCGGCTTCGGACAACTGCGCACCGGCGCGCACGAAATTGCGATAATAACGTTCGGCGAGGAACTTCGATTCGGCATCGAGTTCGCCGCGATGGTCGTACAACGCCTTAACGCGTGCGAACAATTTAGGATTGAGGAAAATCGCATCCTGATGCGCCGCGAGTTTCGGTGCTTCGATTTCCTGCACTTTCTGCAGCGTGTCGTTGGTATTGGATTGCGCAAGCGCGAAAAACACCTTGCCGACGCGCGTCAGCAATGCGCCCGAACGCTCCATCGCGACGATCGTGTTGTCGAATGTCGCGACATCGGTTTGATTGGCGATTTTTTCGACTTCGGCGATCTGCTGTTTCATGCCCTCGTCGATCGCGGGCTGATAATCGCTGTCCGAAATCTTGTCGAACGGCGGTGCCTGATATTGAAAGCTGCTGGCGGTGAAGAACGGGTTGTGTCGGAGCGGCATCGGCGCGGCAGCGGTTTGGGTTTTGGCTGGCGGTGTTTCAGCGGCGGAAGCGGAACCGATGGCAAGCGCCAGTCCTGTCGCAATCAAACAAAGTCGTGCTCGATACATGGGAAATCTCCTGGGTGAATGATGCCGCAGTTGCGCTGATGGGTTCCATGCATCGTGCGTTGCGGTGCTATGACTTCGACATAAAAACATGCACCGATGCTGGTGCACATGTTTGGGAAATGAAAACAGACCGCTATTTTGTTTTCCGCACATCCTTCAAACCACGATTGATCAGCATCGGCTGTACGCTCGGCTCCCTGCCGCGCCAGTTCTTGTACAGCGTGGCCAGATCCTCGGTATTGCCGCGCGACAACACCATCGCGCGGAAACGATCGCCGTTCTCGCGCGTCAAGCCGCCGTGCTCGACAAACCACTGGAAACCGTCATCGGCCAGCATCTGTGTCCACAGGTAGGCGTAATAACCGGCAGCGTAACCGCTGCCCCAGATATGTGAGAAATAACTCGAACGATAACGCGGTGGCACGTAGGCGAGATCGATTTTTTCCTTCCTCAACGCCGCCGCCTCGAATTTGTCGGCATCCTGTTTTGGCGCGTCGGCCCTGAGCGTGTGCCAGTTCATGTCAAGCAATGCCGCGGCGACCAGCTCGGTCATCGCGTAGCCCTTGTTGAACTTGTCGGATTTCTTGATCTTTTCGACCAATTCCTGCGGCATCGCCTCGCCGGTTTTATAGTGTTTCGCGTAGTGCGCAAAAATCTTCGGGTCGGTCGCCCAGTGCTCGTTAAATTGCGAGGGAAACTCGACGAAATCACGCGGCGTATTGGCGCCCGACAACTGCGGATATTCCGAGCTGGCAAACAGCCCGTGCAGGCCGTGACCGAACTCGTGGAACATGGTGATGACATCGCTGAACGATAGCAGCGCCGGTTCACCTGCGGCGGGTTTGGTAAAGTTGGCAACGTTGTAGATCACCGGTTTGGTGCCGAGCAATTTCGACTGCGTGACGAAATTGCTCATCCACGCGCCACCGTTCTTGTTATCGCGCTTGAAGTAGTCGCAATAAAACAGCGCCATCGAACTGCCATCGGCATCGAACACCTCGAACACACGCACGTCCGGTTGGTACACCGGAATGTCGTGACGCTCCTTGAAGCTGATGCCGTACAACTGATTGGCCGCGTAGAACACGCCGTTCTGCAGCACATTGTCGATCTCGAAATACGGTTTGATCTGCGACTCGTCGAGATTATATTTCGCCTTGCGCACCTGCTCGGCGTAATGCTCCCAATCCCATGCGGCAAGTTTGAAACCGCCTTTCTGTTGATCGATCACGGTCTGGATATCTGCCGCTTCCTTGCGCGCTCGCGCGGTTGCGGCGGGCACGAGATTCTGCATGAACTTGATCGCGGTCGGCGGCGTCTTCGCCATCTGGTCTTCGAGTTTCCACGCCGCGTAATTCGGATAACCGAGCAGCCTGGCCTGTTCGGCGCGAAGCTGCGCGATACGCGTGATGATCTCGCGCGTGTCGTTGGCATCGCCTTTTTCGGCGCGATCCCACGATGCCTTGTACAAGGCATCACGCGTGCCGCGGTCGTTCAAACTTTGCAGCGCGGGTTGCTGCGTGGTGTTCTGCAGTGTGACTACCCACTTGCCGTCGAGTTTGCGATCTTTCGCCGCTTGTGCGGCGGCGGTGATATCGGCATCGGACAAACCGTCGAGCTTGGCCTGGTCATCCACCACCAACGCGCCGTCCTTGGTCGCGGCCAACAACTGTTTGCCGAACTGCGTGCTGAGCGTGGATTGCTCCTTGTTGAGTTCTTTCAACTGGGTCTTGTCGGCTTCGGAAAGTCGCGCGCCGGCGTGTACAAAATTGTCGTAGGTGACTTCGATAAGACGACGCGATTCGGCGTCGAGTTTGAGCGATTGGCGTTGCTTGTAAACCGTTTCGATGCGCTGGAAAAGTTTGCCATTCAGCGTGATCGCATCCTGGTGTGCGGCCATCTTCGGTGCTTCTTCCTGCTGCACTTTTTGCAGCAGCGGACTGGTATTGGCGCCGGCCACCGCGCCGAACGAGCGCATCACACGATTCAGCAGCTCGCCGGATTTCTGCATCGCCACAAACGTGCTGTCGAACGTCGGCGCCGCACTATTATTGGCGATCTTTTCGATCTCGGCGAGGTGCTGCTGCATACCTTCCTCGATCGCCGGCTGGTAATCGCTTTCCTTGATCTTGTCGAACGGCGGCGCCTGGAACGGCAACGTGCTGGCAGAAAAAAACGGATTCACGGCGACGACCTCTGCAGTCGGTTGCGGTTTAGATTCCGCGGTTTTGTGCGGCGTTGCCGAGCAGGCGCCAAGCGCCAGCGTCGCGGCCATCAAACAGGCATGTGAGCGATGCATGGGAGTCTCCAGTTGTGAGTGATGGCGCGCTTTTGTGCGGAAAAACACGCATTCAGCGGCGCAGTAAACCAGTCGTACCGGCGCCGCGCATGTGTCGTAAGACATGCGTGCGCTGCATCGAGCGGCGATTTCAGGCAGGTTTTACGTCATGCAATTCCCAGCTATGGCCGGCGAGCAGTGCCAAGCGATGCTTGAGGATGGTGTGCGAAAGCGAGGTGACAACTTCGATATCGACATGCAGATCGGCCTGTTTCGCGCTCACCGTGGCGCTGGGATCGGTCTGGCCGAGCGCCGGATCGATACTGTCGGGATCGGTCTGATCCGCACTCCATTCTTGCCAAAGGGTGGGCTCGCGCAACGCGGCCTGCAGTGCTTGCGCAAAACTCTCAGCGGAAACACCCTGGAAGGAAAACGCCGGATTTTCGCCGCGCGCGTGCGCAAGATCGGCGATGCTTAAATAATAACGTTGGGTCGACATGCGTACTCCGAAAAATTTTGCTGAGTTGCCAAGTCTAGCAAGTGTGACGGGCAATGCGGCATGGCAAGGTGAACGCGGTGCGATCAGGCCAGTGCACGCACGGCCACGTCCAGCTCGCTGGCAAGTGCGATCGGATCGGCAGGAGTTTGCGTCGGCAGCAAACCCAGGCAAGGCGCCGGCAGCAGCTTTTTCAGCGTCGCAAGATTTTCCTCGATACGCAGCATTTGCGGATCGATGGTATTGGCGATCCAGCCGAGCAGCTCGCAGCCGTCAGCAACAATGGCGCGCGCGCTTAATACCGCGTGATTGATGCAGCCGAGGCGCAAGCCGACGATCAGGATCACCGGCAATCGTAATTCGCGCACGAGATCCGCCTGCATCAACGTTTCCGACAACGGCGCCGCCCAGCCGCCGACGCCTTCGACTACAACAATATCGCTGTGCCCGGCCAGCGTCGCGAAAGACACGCGCAGGATATCGAGATCAATCGCGATACCCGCATCCGCCGCGGCAATCGACGGCGCGATCGGCGCGGCAAAGGCGTAAGGATTCACCAGCGCGTAGTCGGCGCCCGGCTCGCCATGCGCGAGCAGTAAATCCGCATCTTCGTTGCGCAAGCCGTGCGCGGTTTGCCGGCAACCACTCGCCACCGGTTTCATGCCGATCGCGCGCAGCCCGCTGCGTCGCAATGCGACCAGCAACGCCGCGCTACAAATCGTCTTGCCGATGCCGGTGTCGGTACCGGTGATGAAAACGCTGCGGCTCATGTTTGATCCAGCCGTCGCAGCGCGACGATGCGGCGCATGTAATAACGACGCACCAACGGCAACGAAATAAAGATCAGGAAATAGATGTTACCGGGCAACGATACCAATAATTTCGCGGAATGTTCCTCCGCCGGAAGAAACGCCGCGAGCAGCGCCGAGACCAGCCCGACCAGTGCATTGTTCAGCCACATCGTCATGTGCATGCGCGTCACCAGCACTTCATCCGCGCCGAGTGCCAGGCTGTCGCGCAAACGCAGCGCGTGCCCGTACAGACATACGAACACCAGCGCGATCGCCGCGAAGCCGAGGCCATACACGACGTAGGCGGCGCGCAGTTCATCGATGCTTTGCAATCCGATATCGTGATCGACCAGCCAGCCGCCGCTCATGCCCGCAAACAGCAGCGAAAACAACAGGCGCAACGGATACACGTACAGCATCACGAGGAACACCAGCAGCAGGCTCAGCACTGATCCGGTCGTATCCTCGATGCCGTAAAAACGTCCCCAGTTGCGGTGCGAACTCCACATCCGAGCGATCAGCAGAAAACACACCGCGAACGCAGGAATGCCGCGCAGGGCCTGCAACATTTGCGGCACGGATTCCGGTACATGGCCGATCGAAATCACCACGAGCGTGATCGCGAACGCGAACGACGCATCGACAAAACCTTCGAGTCGCGTCGGTTGGTGGCGACGAATCTGCATGACGTCGGAACTGGATTTTGGATTACGCATGAAGGCCGGCCCGATCCGAAACCTCGAGCATAAGCAACTGCGCGGCGCGCGGCAAAGGCGCGGAACCGCTAGAATACGGATTGCGTTGATTCGGAGCCCGCCATGTTTGTTGCTGCACCGCTGCAAGCCACGAGCAAAACCGCGTTGTACGAGGAGTTGGCCGAGCAGGCGCGTGGCCTGATGTTGGGCGAGCGCGACCGCATCGCCAACGCCGCAAATTTTGCCGCACTCGTGTATCACTCCTTACCGGATGTGAACTGGGCCGGATTTTATTTCTACGACGGCAGCGAACTCGTGGTCGGCCCGTTTCAGGGCAAACCCGCGTGCATCCGTATCGCGCTTGGTCGTGGCGTTTGCGGCACTGCGGCGACCACGCGCAAAACACAGCTCGTCGCCGATGTCGATGCCTTTCCGGGACACATCGCCTGCGATGCGGCGTCGCGTTCGGAGATCGTCGTGCCGCTTTATCTGGGCGATCGCCTGATCGGCGTGTGGGATGTCGATAGTCCGATCCCGGCGCGCTTCGATGACGAAGATCGTGTCGGCATGGAAACCTTGGCGGCCGTGTTTCTTGCCGCATTGCATTGATCGGGGACAAGTAATGGCGACCGCAGAAAAAATTCGCAATGTCGGGCCGAAGTCGGCGGCGTGGCTGCGC
This sequence comes from Pseudolysobacter sp., assembly GCA_043759455.1. Taxonomy (GTDB): domain Bacteria; phylum Pseudomonadota; class Gammaproteobacteria; order Xanthomonadales; family Rhodanobacteraceae; genus Pseudolysobacter. Next base: position 24,940 of record JAYVLO010000039.1, on the reverse strand, counting down.
CAGATCGGCGTCAAGACGCAGGAAGACTTGCTGCGCATCGGCCCGGTCGAATCCTTCATGAAGGTCAAGCGCGCAGGGTTTCGCGTGAGCTTGAACCTGCTGTATTCGCTGGCCGGTGCAATCGACGGTTGTCACTGGACCGATCTTTCGGAAGAGCGTCGCGCCGAGTTGCTCGCCGCGGTTGCCGCCGCCGAAACCGCGCAGCCGATTCGCACGCGCTGGCAGAAAGCCTCGGATGCGAGCGATCGCAGCGCACGCGCCGAATCGTCCGATGACGGCGATTCGGATTCGCATCACCACGATTCGACGGAATCGGAATCTGAAGAATCATCGTCGCACGAAGATCGCGCCAGCAGCCGTTTCGAATAAACCGATTCAAGCCTTTCGACTTCTGTATGCTTCCGCGGCGAAATTCCCGGCAACTTGCCGCAGAAATAAATTCGGCGTATTGTTTCTCCAGCAATAAGGAGGATTCGCCTTGAATGCCGCAAGAAAACTGGCGCCGCAAGCGCGCAGCGTGATGACCAAGGCGGTCGTGCGTGCCGCCGGCCTGCTCGAAGTCAGCCAGATCCGCATCGCCGAAATTCTCGGCGTGAGCTCGGCCACTGCCTCGCGCATGGCCAGCGGCAATTACCAGCTCGCCGAAGACAGCAAGCAATGGGAATTGGCCGCATTGTTCGTGCGCTTGTTCCGCTCGCTGGATGCGATCGTCGGCTCCAGCGACAGCGTCGCCAAACAATGGCTTTGGAGCGAGAACAAGGCGCTCGGCGGCATTCCGGGTGAACTCATCCGCACTACCGAGGGACTGGTCCGTGCCGTCCACTATCTGGACGCCGCGCGCGGTCGCCTCTAAGGCTGCGCCGCGACAGCTCAGGCTGTGGCGCGCGGTCGAGGCACAGCATGTGGCGTCGACGCGGCGGCTGACCGATAGCGCCGAAGAACAATCCCTGCTCGAAGATTTGCTGGAGCGCGCCAAGCCGCCGCTTCCGCCGGACGCGTTGAAGCTGCATTACCTGTTGGCCACGCCGTTTCGTTACCCCACGCCGTTCGGTTCGCGCTTTCGCGCGGCATCCGATCCGGCAGTCTGGTACGGCGCCGAGGAGCGTCGCACCGCTTGCGCGGAACTCGGTTACTGGCGCTGGCGCCTGATGAGCGACAGCGCCGGATTGAACGGACTCGGGCCATCGCCGCAAACCTTGTTTCAAGCCAAAGTCGCGGCGATCACGGTCGATCTCGAAGACAAACCTTTGGTGCGCGATCGCGTCGCGTGGATGCGAAAAAACGATTACGGCGCGACCCAGGAATTTGCCCGCACCGCGCGCGCCGCCGGGATCGGCGCGATCCGCTATCGTTCGGTGCGCGATCCACAGATCGGACATTGCGGCGCGGTGCTGACGCCGCTCGCATTCGCCAGCGCAAAACCGCTGAAGCAGGAAACCTGGTTCCTCACCGTGTCACGCACGCATGTGACGTGGCAGCATGAGCAAGAAGTCTTCGAATTTTCTGCGGCCGATTTCTGATAGACCGCAAGAAGTTTGCTGCGCGGAGATGGTAATCCGCAGCCGGTGCAATCGCGATCGCAGGTGATACATGAAGCTGCTGTGTACGCTAGCGCTCACATGCAGTAGACATTTGAGTCCGTACCTTCCGCCACCTGATGACGAAGGCAGGTCTGATCGGCATCAGCTGTTTGCCAGCAATCAAGTTTCATTTCGTCTGCCTTGCGCGTGAAAAAAGTGTGATGCATCCGGCTTGGCTTTACTGGCGTACAGATCTACGACTGCGGCCTTGAGGCCGTCGCCAATCATCCATTGCCAGGGAGTGAACTCATGAAAATTCGTTACATCACACAAGCCGTTGCGGTCGCGTTATTCGCGCTTGCCGCCGGCCAGATTGCACAGGCCTCCAGTCATCGCGAGGCGCCGTTCATCACCGAGCATCCGAAAGTCGATGGTGCGGATTTCTACATGTTCCGCAGTTACGAATCGGGTCGCGACGGTTATGTCACCTTGATCGCGGATTACCTGCCGCTGCAGGATGCGTACGGCGGCCCGAACTATTTCTCGCTCGACCAGAACGCGTTGTACGAAATCGAAATCGACAACAACGGCGACGGCAAGGAAGACATCACCTTCCAGTTCCAGTTCAAGAATACCTACGCGGTTCCGGCGCTGACGATCGGCGGCAAATCCGTACCCGTGCCGCTGGTCAACATCGGTGGCATCGGACCCGGCGTGACCGACGGCGACGCCAACAAAAGCCTGATCGAAACCTACACGGTGAACGTCGTACGCGGCAATCGCCGCACCGGTACTTCACAGACCGCGACCAACCTCACCAGCGGCGGCACGACCTTTCGTAAACCGACCGACAACATCGGCCACAAGTCGATTCCGAATTATCCGGCGTATGCCAATAATCACGTTTTCAGCATCGGCATTCCGGGCTGCGATGCGGGTCGCGTTTTTGTCGGTCAGCGCAAAGATCCGTTCGTCGTGAACCTCGGTGAAATTTTCGATCTGGTGAATTTGAATCCGGTCGGATCGCCGAGCGCCAAGCCGAATATCCTCGCCGACAAAAACGTCACCTCGCTCGAACTCGAAGTGCCGATCGCGTGCCTCACGACCGGTGGCGATCCGGTGATCGGCGGCTGGACTACCGCCAGCCTGCATCAAGCCGACGTTATCAATCCGCATCCGAAAGGCGTCGTCGCCGGCGCCAGCAGCACACAGGGCGCACATGTCGCCGGTGGCGCTTGGACGCAGGTTTCTCGGCTCGGCATGCCGCTGGTGAATGAAGTGGTGATCGGCCTGCCTGACAAGGATCGCTTCAATGCGAGCGAACCGAAAGACGATGCGCAGTTTGCCAATTACGTGACCAATCCATCGCTGCCGGCGTTGCTCGAAGTACTGTTCGGGGTGAAGGCACCGCAGGTATTTCCGCGTACCGATCTGGTTGCGGTTTTTCTCACTGGTGTCACCGGGCTGAATCAGCCGAAGACCGTCACGCCCGCCGAAATGCTGCGCCTCAATACCAGCATCGCCGCACTCGCGCCGGCTGCGCAAAATACGCTCGGTGTGCTCGGTGGCGATACTTCGGGTTTCCCGAACGGACGCCGACTCGGTGATGACGTCGTGGATATTTCGCTGCGTGCCGCGATGGGCGTATTGCTGACTGCAGCGCAGGCGCCGTCGGGCCAGTTGCCGTACACCGATCAAAGCTCGTTGACGGCGACCGATTTCGATGCGGCCTTCCCGTATGTCAAAGCACCGTTGCCGGGTTCGCCGAACACTGGCAGCTCTGGCACGACCAATGCCGTGGTAGGGAGATAGTCCATGAAACGTTTGCTTTTGCCGATAGCCGTGGCATGCAGCATGCTGCTCGCGGGTTGCGGCGGCAGCTCGAACAGTAACCGCAGCGGCAGCACCACGCCGCCGGTAGTCACGCCGCCGCCGCCGACCACGACCAGCTTCACGAGTTATGTCATCACCTTGCTCGCGCAGGCAGCGAACAGCTTGCCCGCAGAAATCAACGACGCGATGCTGAGTTTCCCGGACGAGACCAATTCGACCGCATTCGATAACGTTGTTGGTGCGCAATAAGCATCGCTTGATGCACGCAACAAGTTGTAGGGCAGTAAAGGTCACCGGCACGGTACTGTGTTGGTGGCCTTTGCTTTTTGCCATTTTTGTGGCTATTTGCGAAACCGCGCAGGCAGTCCCTCATCGTCCGGCAAGTGCGGATATTGTGCTCGAAAATTTACCCGCTGGAACGGCCACCTTGCGCACGTTGCGGCAGAATCAGATCGCCGCGAGCAGTGGCAAATCAGTTTCGCTCGACGATGCGATGCTGATCGCGCGACGTTATATCGAACTCGGCCAAAGCCAATCCGATCCGCGTTATTACGGTTATGCCGAAGCCGCGTTGCAATCGTGGTGGAGCCAGCCCGGTCCCGCGGCATTGCGCGTGATGCGCGCGCGTATCCTGCAATTCCGTCATCAGTTTCTCGCCGCACTTGCCGAGCTCGAACCGGCGCTGCAAACCGATCAGTTCAATGGCGACGCGTGGCTGTTGTTCGCGGTCATCGAGCAAGTGCAAGGCAACGTCAGTGCCGCGCGTGCGGCCTGTCTCAAGGTGATTCCAATCTCCGATCCGCTGGTTGGCAGCACCTGTGTGGCGAGTGTCGGGGCGATGAGTGGCAAGTCGGAAAAGAGCGCCGCGCTGCTGCAGTCCGCCTTGCAGCAAGCCAGCGCCGCGGATGCTTCGACCCGCATCTGGGCATGGACCACGCTCGGCGAAATCCAGGTGCGGCGCGGAATGAATAACGACGCCGAGACCGCGTTCAAGCAGGCGCTGGTTATCACGCCGGACGATGTCTACGCACTTGCCGCGTACTCCGATCTGTTACTGCAAACCCAGCGCGCCGCTGAGGTGATGACCTTGCTTGGCACACATCGTCAGGCCGATGCATTGCTGTTGCGTCTCGCGATTGCCGCGATGCTCAGCCATGATGCCGACGCCGGCGCGCTACGCGATGCATTGGCGCAACGTTTTACCGAAGCGCGTGAGCGCGGCGATGAAGCGCATCTGCGCGAACAGGCGCGTTTCACGCTGGAGATCGATCACGATGCGGTCACCGCGCTGAACCTCGCGCAGAAAAACTGGAAGGTGCAGCACGAAGCCGCCGACGCCGAGTTGCTGCTCGCCGCTGCGCTCGCTGCGCAACAACCGCAGGCCGCACAACCGGTGCTGGATTGGCTGAAAAGCACGGGTATGGAGGACGCTCGTGCCGCCGAGTTGGTCAAGTATCTCGATGCGGGTGTCAAGCCGTGATGCGCTTTCGTCGGTATCGATTCGGCATGCGGTTGATCGCCGCCAGCGCCTTGCTGTTCGGCGCGAATGCGCAAGCACACAAACCCAGCGACAGTTATCTTAACCTGCATGCCGAGAGTGGCCAGAACGATTTGCACGGCCAGTGGGATGTCGCCTTGCGCGATCTCGATCTGCTGCTTACGCTCGATGCCAATGCCGACAATCAGATCACCTGGGGCGAGCTTAGTCCGCGCGAAAAAGAGATCGAGGCGTACGCTTTTGCGCATCTGCAAATCAGCGCAGACGATGTCGCTTGCCCGATCACAGCCACTGAATTTCTGGTCGATTCGCATAGCGACGGTATGTATGCGGTGCTGAAATTTTCCGCGCATTGCGCTGCGCCACCGAAGTCGTTGAGCGTGCATTACGGCTTGTTGTTCGACCTCGATCCGAGCCATCGTGGCCTGCTTAATTTGAGTGCCGGTGCGATCACGCAAAGTGCGGTGTTTGCGCCCGAGCAGGCCGAGATCACCTTCGATCTGGCCGCAAGTTCGTTGTGGCGCCAGCTGCTGCAATACATCGTCGAGGGCATCTGGCATATCTGGCTCGGCTTCGACCACATCCTGTTCTTGATCTCGCTGCTATTGCCGGCGGTGCTGATTCGCCAGCGTGAGCGCTGGATAGCGGCGCCGCGGCTTGGTGCTGCGGTCGGCCATGTGATCGGTGTCGTCACTGCGTTCACCGTGGCGCATTCGCTCACATTGAGTCTGGCCGTGCTCGGCGTGATTTCATTGCCATCTCGGCTGGTCGAATCGCTGATCGCTTTTTCCGTGGTGCTCGCCGCACTGAATAATGTGTGGCCGCTGGTGACACGGCGCGCGTGGCTCATCGCGTTTTTCTTCGGTCTGATTCACGGCTTCGGATTTGCCAGTGCGCTGAACGATCTCGGCTTGCCGAAGCAGGCGCTGGTGCTGTCGTTGTTCGGCTTCAATGTCGGTGTGGAAGTCGGCCAGCTCGCGATCGTCAGCGTGGTTGTGCCGCTCGCGTTCCTGTTGCGGCGTACCGGTTTTTATCGGCGCGGCGTACTGGTCGCCGGCTCGCTTTTGATCGCCCTGGTGGCGCTGGGCTGGCTGATCGAACGCGCATTCAATATCAGCTTGTTTGCGCAGCTCTAGCCACGCAAATTTTGCGCGATATCAACGCGTGAAACGTTATTCCGTGATGATCGCCACAGGCGTAACCGGCGTGGCGTCCTGCACAATATTCGGCGCCACGCCGGTTTTCAGCATATGCGCATTTTTCCAATTGCCCAGACGATAATACGCCAGCGACAAGATCATCGAGGCGAGCGCGCCGAGCGGAAAACTCCACCAAATCGCATCTGCGCCCCAGCTGTTCACGAGCAGATACGCAAACGGAATACGCAGCAGCCACATCGAGATGAACAGGATGATCAGCGGTGGAATCACCGCGCCGGTCGAGCGCACGACGCCGGAAATCACGAAGGTCACGCCGAAGAACACGAACGACCAGACCACGATCGCATTGATGTGCTGCGCAATGCGGATCGCGTCGCCGTCGTCCGGCAGAAACAAGCCGAGCGCGCCGCGATTGAACAGATAGATAAGGATCACGAGTCCGCCGGTCATGAGGAAATTGTAGGCGACGCCGGTCACCGCGGTGCGTGATACGCGATCCCATAATTTTGCGCCGACGTTCTGCGCGGCCATCGACGATACCGCTGCGCCGACCGCAAACGCCGGCATCTGGATGTAGTTCCATAATTGAAAACACGCGCCGTAAGCCGCGGCGGTTTGCGAACCGAAACGGTTCACGAGACTGATCATGAAAATCATGCTGAGCGAGATCACGATCATCTGCAAACCCATCGGGATGCCTTTGCCGATCAGCGCACCGAGAATCACCCGATCGATGCGCAAGTAATGCCCTTCACCGCGATTGATGCACAAAAAATGTTTGCTGCGATACAGGTGCGCGATCAGTCCGAACAGGCTGACGACTTGCGCGATCAAGGTCGCGGTGGCCGAGCCGGCAATGCCCATCGCCGGAATCGGCCCCCAGCCGAAGATCAGCAGCGGGTTCAGCGCGATATCCAGAATCACCGACACCACGAGGAAAATGAACGGCGTTTTCGAGTCACCCGCGCCACGCAACACCATCATCAAAAAGGTGTAGGTGAACATGAACGGCACACCGAGAAAAATGATGCGCAGATACGCCACCGCGAGCGGCAACGCATCGGCCGGCATGTGCATCCAGCTCATCAGCTGGTTGGAAAACGCGAAGCCGAGCAGCGCCACCAGCAATGCGAGGCCGACGAAAAATGTCACGCTGGTGCCGACGACACGCTTGGCCTGGTCGACATCGCGCGCACCCATGCTTTGCCCGACGAGGATGGTCGCGGCCATGCCGACGCCGAAGATGCTGCCGATCAGAAAAAACAAAATGGTGTTGGCGTTGGCGGTCGCGGTGAGGGCGGCTTCGCCGAGATAATGGCCGACCCAGATCGCGTTGATCGAGCCGTTGAGCGACTGCAATACGTTGCCGAACAGGATCGGCAGTGAGAAGAAAAACAGCGTCTTGGCAATCGGTCCTTCGGTCAACAACGGTCGCGACGGAATGGAAACGGAACTCATCAAATGTCCTTGAATCACGCCCCGTGACGCGACCCGTAACGTGTGCGGTTGAATAAATGCAGCCCGGAGCTTAACAGGCAAATTGACACGTATCGATGTGCTGAAAGATTTATTTTTTTGCGCGGCGCACGAATCCGGTGATGCCATGGGTTCGTGCGCGAGCAATGAAAATTTCTTCATGTCGAGCACGGATATGCCTGCGTCACTCAAATTATTCGGCAACGTCGCTCGCTCGCGCGCGAGCGTCGGTTAGCGGCGTCGAGCAAGTCATGACGTTTGGCAGCAGGTAATAGTGTGACTCCGCCGTATGATGGAACATTGTGTCGGTCGACAACCGAAGTTCGAAGCGGCCGACACCCGAAGTTTGTCTCGCGGAGTTCTGCATGAGTCTGTCTCGCTGGTTGTTGTGCATGTTGTGTCTTTCGAGCGGAATCGCGGCGCTGGCCGAGCCGGTCGCGAGTGTCGATGTTTCGCTGTTCCAGGATTTGCATTGGCGTTTGATCGGTCCGTTTCGTGGTGGGCGCGTACTTGCTATCAGCGGTGTGCCGAACGAACCGGCGCATTTTTATTTTGGCAGTGTGAACGGCGGCGTGTGGGAAACGCACGACGCGGCGCGCACATGGCAGCCGATCTTCGACGGTCAGTCGATCGGTTCGATCGGCGCGATTGCGCTGGCGCCGTCGAATCCAAAAGTGATCTATGTCGGCAGCGGCGAAGCCGACATGCGCTCGGATATTGCGCAGGGCAATGGCATGTACAAATCGGTCGATGGTGGCAAGCAATGGAGCCACATCGGACTCGAAGATACGCAACAGATCGGCCGCATTCTGGTCGATCCGAACGATCCGAATCTGGTCTACGTTGCCGCGCTCGGCCATCCGTACGGCGCGAATGCCGAGCGTGGTGTTTTCCGTTCGCGTGATGGCGGCAAGAGCTGGCAGAACGTGCTGTTCAAGAATGCCGATACCGGCGCGATCGATCTTGCCTTCGAGCCCGGCAATACGCGCGTTATTTACGCCACACTGTGGCAGACCCGGCGCACGCCGTGGAATATTTATCCGCCCTCGAGCGGGCCGGGCAGCGGTCTGTACAAGTCGACCGATGGCGGCGAGCACTGGATTGAAATTACCAGCCACGGTTTGCCGAAACAGGTCGGTCATGTCGGCTTGGCGATTGCGCCGAGCGAACCGCAGCGCGTGTATGCGATGGTCGATGCGAGCGACGGTGGTTTGTATCGTTCGGACGATGCCGGTGGACACTTCGCGCGCGTTGGAATTGATCCGCGCATCTGGACGCGCGGCTGGTATTTTGGCGGCGTCACGGTCGATCCGAAAAATCCCGACATCGTATATGCGTGCAACACCAATTTGTATCGTTCGGCCGATGGCGGAAAAACCTTCGTGCCGAGCAAGGGCGCACCGGGCGGCGACGATTATCACTCGCTGTGGATCGATCCGAACGATCCGCAACGGCAGATGCTCGGCGTCGATCAAGGCGCAGTCGTCAGCTTGAACGGCGGTGCAACCTGGAGCAGTTGGTTCAACCAGCCGACCGGCCAGTTTTATCACGTCATCACCGATACGCGTTTTCCGTATTGGGTGTACGGTGCGCAGCAGGATTCCGGCGCGGCCGGCGTGCCGAGTCGCAGCAACACGATCGACGGCATCAACATGAGCCAGTTTCGCGAGACCACCGCAGGCGGCGAGAGTGGCAATATCGCGCCTGACCCGGACGATCCCGACGTGATTTACGGTGGCACCGTCGACAAGCTCGACCTGCGTACACAACAGACGCAGGATATCGATCCGACTTTCGCTTTTCCCGATCATCATCGCAGCGTCTGGACCTTGCCGCTGACGTTTTCGCATCGTGATGACAAGGTGCTGTATTTCGCCAACCAGCGTTTGTATCGTACCGATGACAAGGGCGAACACTGGCAGCAGATCAGCGCCGATCAGACGCGCGAAAATCCCGAGGTGCCGAAAACGCTCGATGCACCAAGTATCGCGAACAACGAACAACTCGGTCCACGCCGCGGCGTGATTTATGCGATCGCGCTGTCGCGTGTCGTCGATCACGATATCTGGCTCGGCACTGACGATGGCCTGATCTGGCGCACGCGCGACGAAGGCCAGCACTGGAGCAATATCACGCCGAAAGCGCTCGGCAGCTGGGACAAGGTCGGCATCATCGATACCTCGCATTTCGATGCGGAAACCGCATATGTAGCGATCGATCGGCATCGGCTCGACGATTTCAAGCCGTATATCTATCGCACTCGCGACGGTGGAAAAAACTGGCAACTGATCGTCAATGGAATTGCCGCCGACAGCTTTGCGAATGCCGTGCGCGAAGACCCGCTGCGTCGCGGCCTGCTCTACGCCGGCACCGAAAAAGGCGTGTATGTATCGTTCGACGACGGCGATCACTGGCAGCCGCTGCAGCAGAACCTGCCGGTCACATCGGTGCGCGATATCGAGGTGCATGGCAACGATCTCGTGATCGCGACGCACGGCCGCGGGTTCTGGATCATGGACGATGTTTCGCCTTTGCGGCAGCTTGATGCAACGTCCGCAAACGCAACGTCATGGCTGTTTACACCAGCGACCGTGCAGCGTTTGCGGCCCTCGGGTTTCACCGGCTCGCCGATGCCGCGCGACGAACCGCTCGCGATCAATCCGCCCGATGGTGTGTACATCGACTACGCGCTGAAAACAGCCAGCAGCAAGCCGATCACATTGACGATTTTCGATGCGCAGGGACAACTTGTGCGTCGCTACAGCAGCGCCGATGCCGCGCCGAAACTCGATCCGGCCAAACTCGATGTCGCGCCGGAATGGTTCGAGTCGCCGACGACACTTTCCACCGCCGCCGGCACGCATCGTTTTGTCTGGCCGCTGCGTTACGCCGCGCCGCCGGCTTTGGCCGATGGCAATGTCTATGCGAACGGTGTGTGGGCACCGCCCGGAAAATACAGCGTCGAATTGAACGTGGATGGCGAACGCAAGACACAGTCGTTCGGCATCAATGCCGATCCGCGCATCACGCTGCCGCAAGCGGCTTATGCGCAGCAGTTCGAACTCGCGCGCAAGCTTGAGACTTCGCGCGCGCAACTCGCTTTGGTGAATCAGGAAGCGGAAAAACTCGACAAGGCACTGGCCGCACATCGTGAAAAATCCAATGTAAAAACCGCAACGAAAATTGATGCCTTGCGCGCGCGCATTGCCGCAATCACTGGTGCGCCCGACGCGGCGAATCCGGGCAATACCTGGTATCTGCCGCCGAAGTCACTGAGCAGCTTGCGTTATCTCGGCGCGGCGCTGAACAAGCTCGATCTCGCCGTGAGCAATGTCGATGCCGCACCGACCGCTGATGCAAAAACCGGCTACGACGAACTCGATGCGAGCCTGGCGAAAACCCGGGCCGAATGGCAGCAAGTGAAGGACACGGAACTGGCGACGTTGAACACGCAATTGAAAGCTGCAAAACAGCCGGAGATCGTGCTCGACAAATAAGCGTGCGGAATAATCAGGGCGATTATGGCCGCCTGACTTTTTTCAGGAACAGCGCAATCTGCGCCGGATCGAAAATCGGCAACGAACAATACGATGCGGTGCAAACGAAGGCCACGGCGCGCTTGAGTTGCGGATACGTCACGTCCGGATTCGGCAGCGCACCTTCGGCCCGATCCCACCATTGCACGCGTTTGCACCAAGCCGGCAGATGCTGCACGCTCGCGAACAGTTTTGCCGCATCGACATCGTTGCGCGCGCCGGTGATCGGCAGATGCAACGGCTCGGCATCCTGGCTAACATAGAAGACGCCGTCGGGGCTGCACAAAAACGCATCGAGGAAACCGCGGAGCGAATCGATGGCGCGATCATCCTGCGCGCTGCCTAACGCCGCCCACGCCAGTGCGTAGATGCGCAAGTATGACGCCTGCAACGTGGCGGGTTTCTCGACCTGCGGATGCAACCCATCGCCATCGATGGAGTATTGATATACGCCGCCCCAGGCCAGATCGACCAATGCACGCGCGGCATCGAACGTCTGCCGCGCCATCGCGGTTTCGTCGGCATCGCCGGTCTGGCCGTGCACGATTGCGAATTCGACACTGTCGTAGTCGAGAAATTTTTGCGTCGCCTGCAGACTACCGAGCTTGTGATCGTAGGTATCGCGATAACGCGCGAGCAATTCGTCGTGCGTGGCCGCATCCAGCGCGCTGTCGTGTTGGGTCGGTATGGCTGCGGCATCGGCAGTGGCGATCACGATCGGCGACGGATCGATCACGATCGCCTTGAGCATGCTCAGGAAGCGCGGCGCGTCGATGTAACCGCGGTACGTGAGGATTTCGGTGCCGTCCGCCGCAAACATGACGGTCGCCGGCCAGCCGAAGTCGCCATAACGATTGGCGATATCCGGATGCGAATCGTGATCGATCCGCAGCGTGACGTAGTGCGCCGAAATCTCCACGGCGACTTCGGCATTCGCATACGTCTGCTCGCCCATCACATGGCACCAAGCGCACCACACGGCGTCGAGATCATGCAGCACGAAGCGATGTTGCCCGCGGGCTTTTGCGAACGCGTCGGCTTCGGCATGCAGCCTTGCTGCTATCGCGCGCTTGCGCCTGCGCAAGCGGAATGCCGGCGCAGAAAAACAGGATCGACAGCGCGATCAGCCAGCGCGCAAAAAGGTATCGTTAAAAGTGACGCATGCAGATGATTTCCGGTCTGATGAACAACGGACCGACAACCTGCAAATATCTCGTCGCATCAAGCCACGATCAAAACGCCGGCAGCACTGCGCCCTGATATTTCTTCGCGATAAACGCTTTCACCTCGGGGCTGGTCAGCGCCTTCGCGAGTTTTGTTACTGCTTCACTGCTGCGATTGTCGGAGCGTGCGACGAGATAATTTACATACGGCGAATGGCTGTCTTCGATCGCCAGCGCATCCTTGGTCGGATCGAGTTTGGCCGCGAGCGCGTAGTTGGTATTGATCAGCGCAAGATCGACCTGATCGAGCACGCGCGGCAACATTGCGGCTTCGAGTTCGCGGAATTTCAGGTGCTTCGGATTGGCCGAAATATCCTTCAGCGTGCACAGCGCATCGCCCGGATCCTTCAGCGTAATCAGGCCGACCTTGTTGAGTAGCAGCAGCGCGCGACTGTTGTTGCTCGGGTCGCTCGGGATCACGACATTCGCGCCATCCGGCAGATCTTTCAGCGACGCGAACTTGTGCGAGTACGCGCCAAACGGTTCGATGTGCACACCGATCACCTTGACCAGGTCGGTACCGCGATTCTTGTTAAATGCGTTGAGGTACGGCTCGGTCTGGAAATAATTCACGTCGATGCGTTTCTGCGCGACCTGCAAGTTCGGCTGCACGTAATCGGTGAACACCTTGATGTCGAGATCGACGCCGTCCTTCGCCAGCATCGGCTTGATGAACTGCAGGATTTCCGCATGCGGCACCGCGGTTGCGGCAACGCTGAGGATTTCGTTGGCATGCGTTGAAATCGACAACAAAATACTCAGCAACAGGAACAGTTTTTTCATGGTGAATCCTTCAACAAAGAATATTTTTAACGACGACTGAAACGTGTGACAAGTTTATCGCCGATCATCTGCAGAATCTGCACGAGGATCAGCAGCAGAATCACGGTAACCACCATCACGTCGGTCTGGAAACTCTGATAGCCGAATCGATACGCCAGATCGCCGAGTCCGCCCGCGCCGATCGCGCCGCCCATCGCGGTGTACGAAACGAGCGCGATCGCGGTCACGGTGATGCCGGCGACGATGCCGGGCCGCGCTTCGGGCAGCAACGCGCCGAGTACGATCTGGCGTGTGTTAGCGCCCATCGCCTGGGTCGCCTCGATGATGCCGCGATCGACCTCGCGCAATGCGGTTTCGACCAAGCGTGCGAAGAACGGCGCCGCGCCGACGACCAGCGGCGGAATCGCACCCAGCACACCGAGCGACGTGCCAACGATGTGTTCGGTCACCGGCATCATCAGGATCATCAGGATGATGAACGGCACCGAGCGCAGAATATTTACCACCAGCGACAGCACCGCATACAGACCGCGCTGTTCGAGCAACTGGCGTTTCGAGGTGAGGAACAACAACACCCCGAGCGGCAGGCCGAGAGCTATCGTCAGGGCGAGCGAACCGCCGAGCATCGCCAGCGTGTCGATGCACGCGCGGCCGACATCGGCCCAGTCGGTGTTCGGAAACCACGGTTGCAGGAAGGTCGTTTCCATCAGTGCAGCTCGGTGCCGTGCACATCGGTGACATGCACGTTGGCCGCAGCGAGCTGGCTCAGCGCGGCGTCAATATCGCCGCCGACTAGCGCGAGCGTGAGCTGGCCGTAGGGCGTTTCCTTGATGCGATCGATGCGCCCGGAAAGAATGCTGTAGTCCACGCCGGTCGCGCGCGCGATGCTGCCGAGCAACGGCGCATACGTCGCTTCGCCACGAAAGGTCAGGCGCACCACGCGCCCGCTGACGTTGGCCAGATCGGTGCGTAATTCGTTCTCGTCGACGTTCTCGGCCTCGAACACAAAACGTCGCGTCGTTGCATGTTGCGGATGCAGGAATACATCGGCGACCGTGCCGCTTTCGACCAGCCGCCCGGCATCGAGCACGGCAACGCGATCGCATACGCGACGGATCACATCCATCTCGTGCGTGATCAGCACGATGGTCAGGCCGAGCTCGCGATTGATCTCGGCCAGCAGCTGCAATACCGATGCGGTAGTTTGCGGATCGAGCGCTGAAGTTGCTTCGTCGCACAGCAGAATTTTCGGCCGGCACGCCAGCGCGCGCGCGATGCCGACGCGCTGTTTCTGACCGCCGGAAAGTTGCGCCGGATATTTGTCGGCGTGATCACTCAGGCCGACACGCGCGAGCAGTTCGGCGACGCGTTTTTCGATTTCTGCGCGCGAGGAAATTCCGGCCAGGCGCAGCGGAAACGCGACGTTCTGTGCCACGGTTTTTGCACTGAGCAGATTGAAATGCTGGAAGATCATGCCGATCTGTCGACGTAAAACACGCAGACCATTGGCATCGAGTTTTGTGATGTCGTCGCCGTCAATCAGCAACCGGCCCGCACTCGGACGTTCGAGCAGATTGATCAGCCGGATCAAGGTCGATTTGCCCGCACCGGAATGGCCGATAATGCCGAACACTTCGCCGGTTTCGATACGCAGGTCGATCGCGTGCAGCGCGGGTTGGTCGCGGCCGTCGACGCGGTAAGATTTGTGGATGTCGTGCAGTTCGATCAAGACAAAAGATTCCGGCGGTTTCAGCGTGCGCGAGGATAACGCAACTACGCGCGAGCGCATGTGACGACGACATTCGTCGGTCGACCGCGCACGATAAAGAGTCGCGCAGCTCCAATCAAACGACGTTTTTTCTTACCGATATGCCATCGCGGAATATGCGGTGCTTACCAAAGCATCGGCACTTCGAGCGTGGCGACCGCTGCCGTGAGGTGCGGGCCGAGGTAACAGTGCGAGCCGCAGCTGATCAGGCCGGCCTCGCGGAATGTCGACAAATACCAGCGTGGCGAGCGCGCGATAAAACCGTCGGTGTCGCCGGCCAGCGCATCGTCGGCGGTGAACAGTTCGAGAAACGCCACACCCTGCAATTGCTCGGCGATGCCGCGCAAGCCGCGCTTGAGCTCGGGCGTACGCACGTAATGCAAAACATCCGAACACACGATCAGGTCGAAACCCTCATCGAAACGCAGCTCGCCGAGCTGGCCGAATGTGGCGAGGCGGATATTGCGCGTGCGGCCAAAACGCTCGACCACATACTCGCTGCTGTCCAGCCCGAGGTAGGAAATTTTCGGACGCTCGGCCTTCAGCACGGGCTGCCACACGCCTTCGCCGCAACCGATATCGAGCACGTTGCGGATGGGCCGACCGAGATAATATTCAGCCGTACTGACCGCCAGACGCGCCTTGCGCACAAGCGCCTGGCGCGAACCGATGCCGAGATTTTCTTGGCGATACCAGCGGTCGAAGTAGGTGCGGTCGTAGATTTTTGGCATGAATGAAGTTATATCGATGGCGGGTCAGGCGGATACAGATACTGCGCGTATCAGTTGGCACAAAACTGCTCGCGACTCTTGAGATAGTTAGACGGTATTAACACAGAAGCTCTCGGTACAAGTCGTCCTCCGTAGGGACCGAACCTCTTATCACGCAATTCAGAATAAGCGATCTCAGGATATCAAAAGCGTTGTTCATTCCAGCCACAAGTTTGTCCGTAGCAATCGGCTCACCATGAACCGCCTTAGACCGAACGCCATAGGCAACTTTGATGCGTTTGAATGCCGCAAGACGTTCAGGACCGCGAGGCGCGAGTTCGCTAGAACCAAATAATGAGAGGCGAAAGACCAATTCCGTGGAAATGCCAAATAGCGATTCGATACCCGCCCATAGGCGAGATATGGCCGCTCGGGGGTCTTTGGCATAACGCCAATCTACTGAAGCCTCAAGGGCGAATCGAAAGCGTTCGTGTGAGGCAGCCAATTGGTTGAACTGACAGAGATGCCGCGAGATCCATTGAGCTTCCCCGTAGCTCAATGGTTGGTCCTTCATTTGAGCGGGAACGAGGATGGATAAGTGATAATCCAAGAGTGATCCATTGAACTTTGGAAGGTCTTCGTCTTGTTGTTGCGACCGCCCAGCGACGAGGGTCCAGGAGTACGCGGAGACCGCTGGGCAGAAGTGCTTCGCGTAGCCGCGTATGACAAGAAGGGCGGAAACCAACCAGCATTTGTTCAAAGCGTCGTACCCCGGAGTTTTGACCACCGACAAAGGGGAGACGATTTCGGCGTTGGCAGTGGAGACAAGAGGCTCTAAAACCGCCCACTCCCGGAAACCTACTGCACCAGCGGCGGCCAGATCAAAAACTGACAAAGCGTTCGGTAGACGTCGGATAGTGATCCCTTCGCCTAGTTCGAAATAGTCTCCATCTAGCGCGAGGCCGCAAATCAAGACATGCCAAGCTTCTGGCGATTCGTTGGTGATTGAATTAGTGGCCATACTTCCGAACTAGGGATTAGGCCGCGAGGCCGAAAACTTGCAAAGCCAGCCGCAGCCACATCGCCCACAATACCAGCGAGCTCAGAAAATACACGGCGAAACGATGCGTCACGCGATTGTAGGTCGTATGGATAAAACTGTGCAGACAGCGCAGTGCGAAAAACGCCCAACCCAGCCACAGGTAGATCGTGTCGTCGCAATGCAGGATCACTAGCAACACGGCTGCCAGGTAAAACAATACCGGCAGCTCGAACAAGTTGCGCAGATTGTCGCCCGAGGTGATGAACGTGCGTGGCAGGTTGCGGTTGAACGGCGTGAGGTCGTCGATCGCGATCTTGTTCTTGCGGGCTTCGGTTAATCGCACGACATACATCTGCAGCCAAACCACAAAGGTCAGCAGCACCATTCCGAACACCGGCAGCAGAATCGCATTGGCTTGCATGGTTTTCCCCTCAGCGATTACGGCTCAACGAAACCCGGCGTTGAGTTTGTCGAGCACCGTATTGCCCGGACAAAGTTCGCGCGCGGCCAATGCATTGAGCGGGCGCGCCGTGGTGTGCAGATGCTCGTGCATGTCGCTGGCATTGGCATCAATGTAGAGCAGGCCCGTGACGACTTCGCCCTTGGCCTGATGCTCCTGCGTGTAGTTCATCGCGGCGATGCGGTTGTGCGGATCGTAGTCGGGTGCGATCTTGCGCAGGCGTAGAACACTGCCGTCGTGCTGCTCGACTTCGAGCAATTCGCCCTCGGCGAAATCGATGCGGATTTCCGCGCGCAAGGGAATCACATCGAGCCGGTTCACCGCCTCGTTATGTTCGCGCACGTATTCGTAACTCTTGGTGCTGCCGGCATGATTGTTGAACGCCACGCACGGGCTGATCACGTCGAGAAACGCCGCGCCGCGATGCGCGATCGCCGCCTTGATCAGCGGCACGAGCTGACGCTTGTCGCCGGAAAAACTGCGTGCGACAAAACTTGCGCCCAGCTGCAACGCCATGCCGACCATATCGAGCGGACTGTCGCTGTTGACCACACCGCGCTTGGACGTGGAACCCTGATCCGCGGTCGCCGAAAACTGGCCCTTGGTTAGACCATACACGCCATTGTTCTCGACGATGTAGACCATGTTCACGCCGCGGCGCATGCAGTGCGCGAACTGGCCGAGGCCGATCGAGGCCGAATCGCCGTCGCCCGAAACGCCGAGGTACAACAGTTCGCGATTGGCCAGATTCGCGCCGGTCAACACCGACGGCATGCGACCGTGCACGGTGTTGAATCCGTGCGACTGGCCGAGGAAATAATCCGGCGTCTTCGAGCTGCAGCCGATGCCGGAAAGTTTCGCGACGCGGTGCGGTTCGACATCCATTTCCCAGCACGCCTGGATGATCGCGGCGGAAATCGAATCGTGGCCGCAGCCCGCGCACAACGTGGAAGTTTTGCCTTCGTAGTCGCGCCGCGTGTGGCAGAGTTTGTTCTGCGGCAGGGTCGGGTGGTGCAGCTTGGGTTTGGCGAGATAAGTCATGTCAGGCGACTCGATGCTGGTCGATGGATGCGATATTCATGCCGCCAATGCGGCCGGCGATTTCGCGCGCGATGAAACGCGCCGTGATCGGCGTGCCGTCGTAGTGCAATACGCGGATCAGCCGCGCCGGATCGATATCGAACTCGTTGATGATCAGGCTGCGCATCTGCGCGTCGCGATTCTGTTCCACCACAAACACCACGTCGTGCGCGGCGATGAAATCCGCGACCGAATCGGGGAACGGAAACGCACACAGGCGCAAGGTATCGAGATGGATCTGCGCGGTTTCCAGCGCGCTGATGGCCTCGCTCATCGCCGGGCTGGTCGAGCCGTAGTAGATCGCACCGTACCGGGTTTTCTGTGCGGCCTCGCGCAGCACCGGCTGCGGCACAAGTGATTTGGCCGTGTTGAATTTGCGCAGCAGGCGCTGCACATTGTAGATGTAGTCGGGGCCGGCTTCGGAGTAACGCGCGTAGGCATCCTTGGTCGTGCCGCGCGTGAAAAAACTGCCCTTGTTGGCGTGTGTGCCGGGCAGTGTGCGGAACGGAATGCCGTCACCATCGACATCAAGATAACGGCCGAAATCGCGACCGGCCTCGAGCTCGGCCGCCGTCATTATCTTGCCGCGATCGTACTCGCGCGATTCGTCCCACAGCAACGGCGCGCACAGGCGCTGGTTCATGCCGATGTCCAGATCGGTCATGACGAAGATCGGTGTCTGCAAACGATCAGCCAGATCCAGCGCCGCAGCCGAATGCACGAAGCATTCGTGCGGATCTTCGGGGAACAGCAGCACATGTTTGGTATCGCCGTGTGATGCATACGCACATGCAAAAACATCGGCCTGCTGCGTGCGCGTCGGCATGCCGGTCGATGGTCCGCCGCGTTGCACGTTGATGATCGTCACCGGGATTTCCGCCATGTAGGCGAGGCCGATGAATTCAGTCATGAGCGATACGCCGGGGCCGGACGTGGTGGTGAACGCGCGCGCGCCGTTCCAGCCGGCGCCGACCACCATGCCGATCGAGGCGATCTCGTCCTCGGCCTGCACGATCGCATAATTATTCTCGCCGGTTTCGCCATCGACGCGATATTTCATGCAGTATTTCTGAAACGCTTCGGCCAGCGACGACGACGGCGTGATCGGATACCACGCGCACACCGTGGCGCCGCCGTAGACGCAGCCGAGCGCACCGGCGGTATTGCCATCGAGAAAGATCCGATCGCCGACATTGTCCGCACGCCGCACGCGCAGGCCGATCGGATGCGGCAGGTGTTCGCGCACGTAATCGCGCCCAAGATGCAGCGCCAGCACGTTCGGGGCCAGCAGTTTTTCCTTGCCTTTGTATTGCTCGGAAAACAACGTCTCGATTTCGGCTGGATCGATTTCCAGCAGCATCGACAACGCGCCGACGTAGACGATGTTCTTGAACAACTGACGCTGGCGCGGATCGCTGAAGGTAGCGTTGCAGATTTCGGTCAGCGGCATGCCGATAATGTGGATGTCATCGCGGAATTTCGACGCCGGCAACGGCTTGCTGTTGTCGTAGAAAAGATAACCGCCGGGTTCGATTTCCTTGAGGTCGGCGTTCCACGTTTGCGGATTCATCGCCACCATCAGATCGACGCCGCCGCGCCGGCCGAGATGTCCGGCTTCGGTCACGCGCACTTCGTACCACGTCGGCAAACCTTGAATATTCGACGGAAAAATATTGCGCGGACTGACCGGCACGCCCATGCGCAGGATCGCCTTCGCAAACAGCTCGTTCGCCGATGCCGAACCCGAGCCGTTGACGTTGGCGAACTTCACCACGAAGTCATTGATTGCTTCGATCGGTTTGACCATTACGCGGCACTCCGTTGCGTCTTGCTACAACCCGAAGTCGTGCTCGATCCCGCTTGCGCCATTTCCAGCAGGAATTTCTGCATGTCCCAGGCGCCGGTCGGACAGCGTTCGGCGCACAGGCCGCAATGCAGGCAGACGTCTTCGTCCTTGACCATCACGCGCCCGGTTTTCAGCGTCGCGGAAACGTACAAATCCTGAGTCAGGTTCAGCGCCGGCGCGGTGAGGTGTTGGCGCAGTTCCGGTTCGGCATCGTTGCCGGTAAAT
This sequence comes from Pseudolysobacter sp., assembly GCA_043759455.1. Taxonomy (GTDB): domain Bacteria; phylum Pseudomonadota; class Gammaproteobacteria; order Xanthomonadales; family Rhodanobacteraceae; genus Pseudolysobacter. The sequence continues at coordinate 4,780 of JAYVLO010000039.1, read as the reverse complement.
GTGATGCAATCCATCGGGCAGATGTCGACACACGCGTCGCATTCGATGCAGGCATCCTTGGCGAACACGGTCTGCACATCGCAATTCAGGCAGCGCTCGGCTTCCTTGAATGCGGTCGCCATGTCGAAACCGAGCTCGACTTCCATTTTTATACTTTTCAGCGTTTTCTCAAGCGCGGCCGATGGCACCTTGTAGCGTTCGTCTGGCGATACTTCGCTGTCGTAGCTCCATTCGTGGATGCCCATTTTCTGCGACATCAGGTTGGTCAGCGGCGAAGGCCGTATGTGGATATCGGCACCGCTCAGTTGCAGGTCGATCGACACCGCGGCTTCGTGGCCGTGCGCGACCGCCCAGATGATGTTCTTCGGCCCGAACGCCGCATCGCCACCGAAAAAAACCTGCGGCAAACTTGATGCATACGTGATCGCATCGACCACCGGCAAACCCCAGCGATCGAAGTCGATGCCGATGTCACGTTCGATCCACGGATAGGCGTTTTCCTGGCCGACCGCGATCAAGACGTCATCGCATTCCACGAGCACATCGGGCTCCCCAGTTGGCACGAGCTTGCGCTGGCCGTTGGCATCGACTTGCACGCGCACTTTCTCGAACCACATGCCGCTGAGCTTGCCATCGATGTGTTCGAATTTTCTTGGCACCATGAAGTTGAGGATCGGAATACCTTCGTGGATCGCGTCTTCCTTTTCCCACGGCGAGGCTTTCATCTCGTCGAAGCCCGAGCGCACGATCACTTTGACTTCTTCGCCGCCAAGCCGGCGCGACGAACGACAACAATCCATCGCGGTGTTGCCGCCGCCGAGCACGATCACGCGCCGGCCGATTTTCTCGATATGGCCGAACGAAACCGATGACAACCAGTCGATGCCGATATGAATATTTTTTGCGGCCTCAACCCGGCCCGGCAGATCGAGGTCGCGTCCGCGCGGTGCGCCGCAGCCGACGAAGATCGCGTCGTATTTCTGCGTCAACAAATCGCGCAAGGAATCGATACGCTCGCCGCTGCGGAACTCGATGCCCAGATCGAGGATGTAGCCGACTTCTTCGTCGATTACGGATTCCGGCAAACGAAAACGCGGCACCTGCGTGCGCATGAATCCGCCAGCTTTCGCTTCGCCCTCGAACACGGTGACGTGATAACCGAGCGGTGCAAGATCACGCGCGACCGTGAGTGACGCCGGCCCCGCGCCGATGCAGGCGATGCGCTTGCCGTTGCGTGGCGCGAGCTTCGGCAGGCGCGCCTGGATCGCGGCGCTGTCCTTGTTGTCGGCGGCGACGCGCTTGAGGCGGCAGATCGCGACGGGCTCGGGTTTGTCGCCGTTGTTCTCTTCGACGCGGCCACGCCGGCAGGCCGGTTCGCACGGTCTATCACAGGTGCGGCCGAGAATGCCGGGGAAGACGTTCGAGGTCCAGTTGACCATGTAGGCGTCGTCGTGTCGACCTGCGGCAATCAACCGGATGTATTCGGGAACCGGGGTGTGGGCAGGGCAGGCCCACTGGCAATCGACGACTTTATGGAAATATTCGGGTGCACGTATATCGGTAGGTTCCAACGCAGATTTCCTCGTTCGAGATCATGCCGCATCGCGCACCACCGTCAGCAGCAACAGAGTGCGCTCTCACGAATGGGTGCATCGAAAATTTCAATCGATGTGTCGGCATCGGCGGAAAAATTCCCTCGCGTTATCCCCTCGCTGGCGCCGAGTCTAGACTGATATCCGCGATCCGCAAAGCTGTCTTCGAGATGGCGATTTCGCCGTTTTCAATTAGTGCATTGCAGCATGTCATGCGCGACTTTCTACCCTATCGCGCGAGCGTCGCACTCGGCTATCGTGCAAGGCTGAATCAGATGAGGAGTTTGCGATGATGACGAGTTCGGGTCTGTGCCGTTACGCCGGAGTTCTGCTTTTCTGCTGCAGCGTAATGAGCGGCAATCTGGGCGCAGCGGAGCCGACAGCGGCGCCCGGGAAAACCGCGCCTGCCACATTCGCCGCGACGATCCACGGCTTGTCAGCCGCGCCGGGATTTTTCGATGTGTATCGCGATGTCGCGAAAGGCCGCGTACTGCTCGACATCACCGCGTTCGATACGCCGTTCCTGCTCGTGACATCGTTGCCGTACGGACTCGGCTCGAACGATGTCGGACTCGATCGCGGCCAGAGTGGCGAATCGCGGCTCGTGGAATTTCGCCGCATCGGCACTCGTGTACTCCTCGTCGAACCGAACACGCGCTACCGCGCGATCTCGAACGATGCCCGCGAGCGCGACGATGTGCGCCAGGCCTTCGCCGAATCGGTGCTGTGGGCCGGCGATATCGTCGCCGAAGAAACAGCGCCGAGCACACATGTGCTGATCGACTTTAGCAGCTATCTGCTCGGCGATCGCCACGGCATTGCGGCGCGGCTCAAGGCGGCGAAGCAGGGCGACTACGGCATCGACAAGGATCGCAGCGCGGCGCTGGTCGCCGAGAGCAAAAGTTTCCCCGACAACACCGAGCTCGAAGCGCTGCTCACATTCAAGGGCGCCGGCGAAGGCGAGTACGTGCGTGATGTCGCGATGGACCCGGAAAGCCTCAGCTTGCGCCAGCATCTGAGTCTGGTGCGCTTGCCCGGCCCGGGATTTGTGCCGCGTGTTTATCATCCGGCCTCGGGCGCGTTCAGCACCGGCTTCACCGATCTTGCGCAACCGTTGAACGCGAGCACCGTTGTACGTTACCAGCCGCGGTTTCGTCTCGACAAAACCGAGCCGAATGCAGCGCTGAGTCCGGTCAAAAAACCGATCGTGTTCTATCTCGATCCGGGCACGCCGGAGCCAGTGCGCTCGGCCTTGCTCGACGGCGCGAACTGGTGGAAAAGTGCGTTCGAGCAGGCCGGTTTCAAGGATGCGTATCGTGTCGAGTTGTTGCCGCCCGGCGCGGATGCGATGGACATCCGCTACAACATGATCAACTGGGTGCATCGTTCGACGCGCGGCTGGTCGTACGGCGAAGCAATCACCGATCCGCGCACCGGCGAAATCATCAAGGGCGTGGTCACGCTCGGCTCGGATCGCGTGCGCCAGGATGTGTTGATCATGGAAAGCCTGCTCGCGCCGTACGGTCGCAGCGATGAGGCCACGCGCAAACAGCAGATCGAAGCCGCCGTGCTCGCACGCCAGCGCCAGCTCGCCGCGCATGAGGTCGGCCACGCGCTCGGTTTCGCGCACAACTTCGCCGCGAGCCGGCAGGGCAATGGATCGGTGATGGATTATCCGCATCCGCTGCTTGCGCTCGATGCAAACGGCGAGATCGATATCACGCACGCTTACGGTGTCGGTATCGGTGCGTGGGATGGATTTCTGGTCAAGCATGCCTACGCGCAATTTCCTGCGGGCCAGGAGTCAGCATCGCTCGCGGCGCTGCGCGCGGATATCGCGAAGGCCGGTTTCGCCTACATGAGCGATGCCGATGCGCGCGCGCCGGGATCGAGTCATCCCGATGCGTTGCTGTGGGATTCGGGCGCCGATACCCTGAAAACCTTGGCGCAGATTCTCGCCGTGCGACGCAAGGCGCTGGCCGGATTTTCCGAAGGCGTGCTCGGTCGTGATCGGCAGACCGGCGAACTCGAAGTGCGGCTCGTGCCGGTGTATTTGTTGCATCGCTATCAAGTGGAAGCGGTTGCGCGTTTGCTCGGTGGCGTGAGCTATGTGTATGCGCAGGCAGGTGAACAGAAAGCCGGCAATGTGCCTATACCTGCGGCGCAACAACAGGCGGCGTTAAATGCCTTGATCGGAACGCTGAGTGCAAAAGAACTCGCGCTGCCGAAAAACGTGCTCGACCTGCTTACGCCGCCCGGCACCGAATACAGCCGCAGTCGCGAATATTTCGCTACGCGCAGCGCGCCGGTATTCGATGCGCTATCGGCCGTCGAGGCCGGCGCGATGCAGACTACGCAATTCCTGTTCGATCCGTCGCGCATGAATCGCATCGCCTGGCAACACGCGCGCGATGCGACGCAGCCGGGCATCGCCACCGTGCTCGATCAACTATTCCGCGGCACGTGGCAAACCGAAAGTTCCGATACCAGCGTGCCCGCCGCGAATGCCGTGCAACTCGCCGCCAACTGGGTGGTGCTCGACAGCCTGCTCGCGACACTCGAAGGCGGGCAATTGCACGCGCAAGCACAAGCCGAAGTGCGCGACAGCCTGACGTTATGGCAACACTGGCTGGAGAAAAATCCGGGACACGACGGCACCGCCAGCAGCCGACGCGATGCCGCGAGTTACATCGCGAAATATCTCACTGATCCGAAGTCGGTAAAGCTGCACGCGCTGCCGGTGATTCCGCCGGGGGCGCCGATCTGAGGCGTCAGTCGATTTGTCCCTGCTATAACGTTACCTTCGCAGAATTGAGATGCTTCATTGAAGTATGGGATAAGACAAATTAAATAGATTAATAACTATAGCTCCAGTATTGACAAATACTAAGTGAAAAGACTAGTCTGAAGTTGCGGGCGATGAACTCGCAGCGATGGTATAGATGTTGGTTTCGCGTAATTTTAATTCTTCTTTATCATGGAGTAGTAAAAATGAAACATAGTTATTTATTCGTTATTGGTTTGCTCTCGTGTACATCTGCATTTTCCCAATCCGTATCAGTAGTTTCGATTGAAGACGTCTTTCTAAATTCTGATTCCGTGACGCGCTGCGAGCATAGCGCGCCGACCACCATCGCGCGTCCGATTCGCGCCGGACTTGGCGATGTGCACGACACGTTGAGCCGTAG
>JAYVLO010000038.1:0-11970 GCA_043759455.1 Pseudolysobacter sp. | reverse complement strand
AATCCGGTCAGCAACGCCGGTGCCAACGCGGGGAAAATCACGCGCGCAAAAATTTGCCAGCGTGTTGCGCCGAGCGAATAGGCGGCTTCCTCGACTTCGGTTTCAAGATCCTGCAATACCGGCTGCAGCGTGCGCACGACAAACGGCAGGCCGATGAAAATCAGCGCGACCAGGATACCGATCGGCGTGAACGCCACCTTGATGCCGAACCACGCCATCAGCGGCGCGCCGAACCAGCCGTTCTGGCCATAAACCGCCGTGAGCGCGATGCCGGCGACCGCAGTCGGCAAAGCAAACGGCAGATCGACCATCGCATCGATCAGGCGCCGACCGGGAAATCGATACCGCACCAGCACCCACGTCACGAGCAAGCCGAACACGGCATTGATCAATGCCGCGAGCAACGCCAGGCCGAAGCTCAGGCGGAACGATGCGAGCACGCGCGGCGCGGTGATCGCCGCCCCGAATTGCGCAAGCGTCATGCTAAAGGTTTTGAGGAACACCGCGGCGAGTGGAATCAGCACGATCAGCGCGAGATACAACAGCGTGTAGCCCAGCGTCAGGTTGAAGCCGGGCAACACGCCACGCCGGACGACGATACTGCTCATCGCGAAGACAGATTAGTCAATCGTGGCGGCGGTCCAGATCGCACTATTTCGCGCCCGGCTGATAGATTGCATCGAAGGTGCCGCCGTCGGCGAAGTGCGTGGCCTGGGCTTTTTTCCAGCCGCCGAATTGTTCATCGATGGTGAACAATTTCAGCGTCGGAAATTTGTCGGCATAACGCTTGGCGACATCGGCATTGCGCGGTCGGTAATAATTTTTTGCCGCGATTTCCTGACCTTCCGGCGTGTACAAGAATTGCAGATAAGCTTCGGCGATTTTGCGCGTATCGTGTTTGTCGACCACCTTGTCGACCACCGCCACCGGCGGCTCGGCGAGAATGCTCAGCGACGGCACGACCACTTCAAACTTATCCTTGCCGAGTTGATTCTGCGCAAGAAATGCATCATTTTCCCAGCCGATCAATACATCGCCCACGCCGCGCTCGACGAACGTCGTCGTGGCGCCACGTGCGCCGGTATCGAGCACCGACACATGTTTGTACAGCTCGGTCACAAACGCGCGTGCCTTGGTGTCATCGCCGCCCGGCTGGCGTGCCGCCCAACCCCACGCAGCGAGGAAATTCCAGCGTGCGCCGCCTGAAGTTTTCGGATTCGGCGAAATCACCTGCACATCGGGTTTGATCAGATCGGCCCAGTCGCGGATGCCTTTCGGATTGCCCTTGCGCACGAGAAAAACAATCGTCGAGGTGAACGGCGTGCTGTTTTCCGGCAGGCGTTTTTGCCACGCCACATCGGTCAGCCCGCGCTGCGCGATCGCATCGATATCCCAGGCCAGCGCCAGTGTGACGACATCGGCATCAAGCCCGTCGATCACCGCGCGCGCCTGCTTGCCGGAACCGCCGTTCGAGGTGTTGATCGTGAGCGTGTCGCCGGTTGTGTCTTTCCATTGCTTGCTGAACGCGGTATTCACGTCGCGGTACAACTCGCGCGTCGGATCGTATGAAACATTCAGCAGGGTGACATCCCTGGCCCAGACCGAAGTCAACGGAAGCACGGCGGACAAGGCAATGGCAAGAAAAAGCAGGCGCGGCGATCGGCGCGTAGTCATGGTCGGTGAGTCCACAGTGTGAGATGAGTGATCTTAGGCGCACGCGCGGTCAAGCGGAATTGGAAATCCGTTATATGCATATGCAGGCTAAAAAAGTGTCAACGCCGGTTTGGCGCGGCAGAAAACGTCAGCCCGAAATCCACCGCACATGATCGCTCGACGCCGTTGCCGGCAATGGCAATTTAGACGGATATACGGCTATTTCTATATATCCTGTATGACTATCCGTGCAGCTCAATGCCGCGCTTTGCAACGCTGTATTTTGCAAAAACGTGCGACAACATCGCGCCTGTCATGGCGCAATCAAAGGAAAACTCATAGCAACTCGTCAGCAACGTACCGCGAAGTCTGCGCCGGCAGCGAATCTGTTTGCCGATACGCCGGTCGCGCCCGACGCCATTCGTGTCGGCATCAAAGGTCGAAAACGCGATGCCGACGATTTCACCGCATTCCTGAGTCTGCTACCGAAAAAGATCAATGCTCATCGCATGCGCCACGTGCTCAATGTGCGTGATCCGGACCTCATCACTGCGGACTACGTCGCGCTGGCACGACGCCACGGCATGGCGACCGTGTTTACCGACTCCGACGAGCATCTATCGTTCGCCGATATCGGCGCCGATTTTATCTACGCGCGACTCATGCAATCGCGCGCTGCGATCGACACCGACTACACGGCAAGCGAACTGCAAAGCTGGGCGCAGCGTGCACGCCGGTGGGCCGGCGGCGGCAAACCGGATGATTTGCCGCGCCTTGCAGCACCCGCAAAACCCGCGGCCAAACGCAACGTGTTCATCTATTTTATCCGCGCCGCGAAAGAACGTAATCCCGCGGCGGCGATGGTGTTACTGCAGTATCTCGACGCGCGCTGAGCGCGCTCGGCTCACACACGACATTTCCTCGCTGGCAGCTTTCGCAGATATTTTCATGTGCGTTAACCCCGCCTGATTCCCGACCGCGTTGCAGCTTTCACAGCCTCTGCTGTGGCGCCTTGTGCGCTGTCCTGCTTACGGGAGTCAAGCCATGTTCACCCACGTTGCTACCCTGCCCTGCGTGCCTGCCGTGCAATGGCGCCGAATCGGCGCTACTACGGCGACCATCGCCGTGCATTTGCTGGCCGGCTTGTTGCTGCTGGCGCCGATTACACCGCCGTTGCGTGAGCATGTCATCGCGGAACCCGTGGTGGTCGTGAATATCGTCGAGCCGCAACCGAAGAAGGAAATTCCACCGCCGGTCGATGTGCCCGTGATAAAACACGTGCAGCCGATTCGCACGCCGAAGCCGATCCTGCCGACACCACCGATCGTCGATAATGCTGACCAAACTCCAATGTCGATACCAGCCGTGCCGAGCATCCCGACCGGCCCGGCCGAATTGCCGGCGTCATCCGGCAAAACCGAAAGCGCCGGTTATCGCGGCTCGACACGCGTGATGTATCCGCGCGATGCGTTGCGCGCACGCGAACAAGGCAAGGTGATCTTGCATGTCATGGTGGATGCGGAGGGTTTGCCGCAGACGATCGAGATCGCTAAATCCAGCGGCTCGGCGCGACTCGATCGCGCCGCACGCGAGGCCGTGCAACACTGGCATTTTGTCGCGGCGATCGAGCATGGCAAAACGATCGCATCGTGGGTGCAGGTGCCGATCGCGTTCAATCTCAGCGACCAATAAACCTTGCGGATTGCAAACATCGCGACCGAACCGTCATGCGGCCGGCACCGATATTTGCGTCACATCACTGCGCTCAGCAGCTATCGAAACCGCTATGGAAAATCCCGTCCGGTGGTTTAGGCAAGACCTGATCGATGCGGAATTTTTTCCAGTTGTCTTACGGCAATGCCTTGGCCGCGCCATCATCACCATCGGGCAGCAAAGTCGGGGCGTAGAAGTTGCGCGAGCCGTCGTCGCTGACGCGTTCGAGCGCATCGCTTTCGCTCAATGCACGATTCGGCAACTCGACGATGCCTTCGACATTCAGCCCGACCGATGTGTCGTGCGCCGCACCGGCGCATCGGTCGCATTGCCACTCCACGGATACAACGCGCCCATATCATCGGTGCCATCGAACGGGCCGGCAGCGATCAGGCCTCCATGGCCGTTGCACTTGATTTCGCACACACCGAGGCCGCCGAGATCGAGCAGGATCGGCGCACCGAGTAATGCTTGGCCGCTTGCATGACCGGCGGCGCCCGATGCCAGCGCTACGCAGCACCTGATTTTCATCGCTGCCGACCAATGCATACCCCTGACCGAGCGGTTGTGCGGCGGACGCATCGGCATCGCCGAGCGGCCAGATCGTCGCGGCCACGCCTGGCGCCGACCAGACATTCGACGCGGCGTAATGTCGCACGACGCTGGTCGCGCGATTGGCGGCAACGGTCGCGGTCATGCAGATCGGCATCGCCGTCGTTACTCAGTGTGATCGCACGCGCACCGCTGCTCGCGCCAACATTGATCGATCCAAAACTGAGCGGCGTCGACACGCTTGCATGCGGCACGGCCACGGCCGGATTCACCGGCGCAAAAGCGATGCCGCGCATCAAGGTATTGCTGGCTGCACTCGCGATCTTCGTCGGTCTGGCGCTGAGCATGCCGTTGCATCGGCTGCTGTCGATAAGCGTATCGAGTTCACCCTCGATGCTCATGAGCACGGCCCCGGTATCGCCGCTGGTGCTCGCGATCAGGCCGCGATATTTGCCGCTTGCCGCGCCGCTGGCGATCCACGTGCTGCCGTTGAACGAATACGTGAGCACACCGAGCGCGTCGGCGGCGCATATAAGGTATTCCATCCAACAGCCGTCGTACCCAGATGCACGAGGGCAAACGCATACGGCGATCCGGTGCTGGCCGAAATGCCTGGCAAATTGCTGATCGTCTGCCCCGCCACGATCGGTGCGCCCGAACCTACCGTGCCGATGCGCACCGCGCTGCCGCTCCCGGTCAGCGCATTGATGCCCGCACTGGCGACGGTCGGCAATGCAATCGATTGCACCCGCGTACCGCCCGACGTGTATTCGTCGATGAACACCCCAGTGCTCGCACTGCTCGGCGCGCCGCTACCAGTGCCGACGCGATAGACCGCGATGTCGCCACTCGTGAACGGCGCCGCATCGGCGTATGAAGCAACGCAACCGAGTGCGGCAAACAGGGCGAAAAAGATACGATAGGAATGGCGCTGATGCATCGGGAATCCCTGTCGCCAAGATCGGCGTAGTGTCAAAGCCGCGCAGCCCAGGTGAGAGGTGTGACGTTTGGCTTACAGCATCGCCCGCGCGAATAGCTTCGCCTGTACACGCACGCGACATCGCGGCTGGCGCCTGCGAGATATCGCTGCGGCCTGACACCCTGCGCAGCAAAGTCAACACCGCGGCAATATCCGTTTCGCCGCGATTAACCTCGACACCGTACACTGCGCCGTCGCTCCAGCCACTCGCCGCCCCGATGCCCATCAGCCTGCTGTATTTCTGTTCCGCGGTATTGATTGTCTGCGGCCTGATCGGCGCGGTCGTGCCGATCATTCCGGGCGTGCCGCTGATGTTCGTCGGTATGTGGCTGGCGGCGTGGGCGGACGGTTACCAGAACGTCGGTTTGATCACGCTGATCGTGCTCGGCGTGCTCAGCCTGCTCGCGATCCTGCTCGATTTTTTCGCCAGCATGCTCGGTGCAAAACGCGTCGGTGCGAGTGCATGGGCGGTGTTCGGCGCGACCGCCGGCACGCTGATCGGATTGATTTTCGGTCTGGTCGGATTATTGCTCGGACCATTTCTCGGCGCGCTGCTCGGCGAACTTGTCGACGGGGGCACCTTGCGCAAGGCTGGTCATGTCGGCATCGCGACGTGGCTCGGCATGCTCGTCGGCACACTGGTAAAACTCGCGATCTGTTTCAGCATGCTCGGAATTTTTCTGCTGAAGTTTTTCTTGCGCTAGCAGAGTTATAGCTCGGTCGGGAAAATTCCGCCGTTCAATCGCGCGACAGATGCGCCACCGCAGCGGTGCTCGCTGCACGCTGCGTATCGTCGAACAGCGTGATCTCGATATGTTCGATCGTCGCCGCATCGAGGCAATGCACGTTCACGTCCACGCCATTGGGATGCGAGCGCGGAATATAAAACGCCTTGATGCCGCAGACCTTGCAGAACCGATGTTTGGCGACACCGGTATTGAACGTATATTCGGTCAGCGCAGCAGCGCCGTCGAGCAGCCGGAAACGCGCGGCCGGCACGATCAGATGCAGGAAGCCGCTCATGCGACAGATTGAGCAATTGCATTCGAGCGCATCGATGCGCGCAGGCGCCTGCACCTCGAAACGCACACGACCGCAATGACATTGTCCGTGATGAATCACCATGCCTCGATGCTGCCAATTTGCGCTACTCGATGCAAGCCCGCGTCCGGCATTCCGACCGCATGCAAAAATCACACGCTTTTTTCAGACCATTTAACAGGCGATTTGCGCGACATGTCTTAGCATCGGTATTCGGCGCACGCACGGCATCGCGCGTTGGCAGATTCATCCGCTCAATGATCTGGAGATTTCACATGAACATCAAACGCACCGCATCCGCCGCATGGCAAGGCGGCATCAAGGATGGCAAAGGCAGCATCTCGACACAGAGCAGCGCGCTGGCCGCTTATCCGTACGGCTTCAGCAGTCGCTTTGAAGGCAAGCCCGGCACCAATCCCGAAGAGCTCATCGGCGCCGCGCACGCGGGCTGTTTCACGATGGCGTTGTCGCTGATGCTCGGCGAAGCCGGCCTCACCGCAACGAAGATGGACACCAGCGCCGAAGTCACGCTGGAAAAACTCGACGACGGGTTTGCGATCACCGCAGTCCACCTGACGTTGAAGGCGAGAATTCCCGGCACCGATCAGGCCACGTTCGAGCAGATCGCGGCCAAGGCCAAGGCCGGTTGCCCGGTGTCGAAATTGCTCAACACCAAGATCACGCTCGACGCCACGCTGGTTGCGTGATGCCAGTGCGGCGAGCGGCGCGCCGCATGCGCGGCGCCTGCCCAACGTGCTGCATTCTTTTTTTCCTGACCATTCGCCAAAGGATTTACCCATGCCACTCGCAAGAATCGATCTTATCGAAGGCAAGTCCGCAGACTATCGCGCCGCTATCGGCGACGTCATTTACGAGGCGATGCGTTCAACGCTGGACGTGCCCGCCGACGACCGTTTCCAGATCATGACCGAACATCACGCCGACCAGATGGCGATGGACAAGACCTATCTCGGCATCACCCGCACCGACGATTGCGTGATCATCCAGATCACCTTGAACGAAGGCCGCACGTTCGAGAAAAAAGCGGCGTTCTATCGTGCCGTGGCCGACGGTTTGCATGCGCGCATCGGCCTGCGCAAGGAAGATGTTTTCATCAACCTGGTCGAGGTGAAAAAGGAAAACTGGTCGTTCGGCAACGGTGAGGCGCAATACGCGCCGAAGTAACAAATGTCGTGCTCACATTGATTTGGCGCGCCATCGCCGTACTACTTCCGGCCTATTTTCGCCCGCGCCAATTGCGGCTAACCTCGGCTGTCAACATCGACCCGAGGTGTGCCATGTTTCATCGTCATTTGTTCACCGTCCTCGCGCTCACTCTGAGCAGCTCTTGCGTTTTTGCGGCCACGCCCGAGTGGGTCACCAGGAGTAACAAGAACGCGCAGTTGCTGCTCGATGTGCAGGCGAGTTTCAATCCCGAGTTTGCCGCGCGCAGCGGCCTGAACGGATACGATGACAAGATCATCGACCTCGGCCCGAACGTCAGTGCACGGTCGCGCGAGGCGACGCAAAAGGTCAAGGCCGAATTCGAAAAACGCCTGACCAGCGAGACCGATGTACATGTGAAGCAGGATCTCGAAATCATGGTGCAGACCGCCAGCCTGCGTATCGCGGGCAGCGAGCTCGACGAGAAATATTTCCTGCCGTATACCGATATCGGACAGCTCGAATTCAACGGCCTGCGCGCGTTGCTGAACGACCAGATCGATCCGAAACGCCGCGAAGTCGCGCTGGTTCGACTCAAGCGTTATGCGGGGTTGGAAAAAGGCACGGTGCCGCTGACCGAACTCGCCAAACGTCGCACGCTGGAACATCTCGACAACACCGCGTTGCAGGGTCCGTTCAAAGCCGAACTCGAACAGGGCCTGGCGAACACGCCGCGTTACATCAGCGGTATTCGCGAGCTGTTCGTGAAGTACAGAATCAAGAATGCGGATGCCGCGCTGACCGCGCTCGAACAGCAGCTCAAGGATTACAGCGAGTGGACCCGCAGCACTGTGCTACCGCGCGCGCGGACGGATTTTCGCCTGCCGGCGGATGTGTACGCACATAACCTCAAACAGGTCGGCATCGATATTCCGCCCGAGCAATTGATTGCTGCCGCCGAGCTGGAATTTGCCGAAACGCGCAACGAAATGCGCTCGCTCGCGGCGATCCTCGCGAAAGAAAAAGGCTATGCCAGCAGCGACTATCGCGATGTGATCCACGCGCTGAAAAAGAAGCAGCTCGCGCGCGATACGATCGAACCGTATTACAAGGATCGCATCACGGCGATCGAGGACATCATCCGCCGCGAACATATCGTCACGCTGCCGAATCGACCGATGATCATGCGCGTTGCTTCCGAAGCCGAAAGCGCCGCGCAACCAGCGCCGCACATGGAGCCGCCGCGCCTGATCGGCAACACCGGCGAGCGCGGCCAGTTCGTGTTGCCGCTCGGCGTGCCGACCGGCGATGCATCGAGCGCCTACGACGATTTCACCAACGAAGCCGCCTCGTGGACGCTGACCGCGCACGAAGGCCGCCCGGGCCACGAACTGCAGTTTTCATCGATGCTAGAAAACGGCGTATCGCTCGCGCGCAGCCTGTTCGCGTTCAACAGCGTCAACGTCGAAGGCTGGGCGCTCTACGCCGAAGCAGAAATGAAACCGTACGAACCGCTCGAAGGTCAGATGATCGCCCTGCAGGCGCGCCTGCAACGTGCGGCGCGCGCGTTCATCGATCCGATGCTGAATCTCGGCCGCATGACGCCGCAACAGGCGCACGACATTCTCACGCAGGACGTGGTGTTGTCCGAAGCAATGACCAAACAGGAAGTGGATCGCTACACGTTCCGCTCACCGGGCCAGGCAACGAGTTATTTTTACGGTTATAAGCGACTGATGCAATTGCGCGTCGAAACCGAATTGAAACTCGGTGCGAAAAAACTCGATCGACAGGCATTCCATGATTTTATCCTCGCGCAAGGTCTATTACCGCCGGATTTGTTACGCAAGGCGGTGATGGAGGGTTTTGCGCCGGATCAGCTCAAATAGCGAACGTGGAACGGCCTGCCTGCAGACACGAGTGCTGCGGGTAGGCGCGATTTCAGGCGCCCTGTTTTTAATCACCGTCGATCCAGCGGACTGATAACGCCCAGGCCACCACGATTCGGCACATGCGTGTAGATTTGCGTCGTACGCACGTCGTTGTGACCAAGCAGCTCTTGTGCTGCACAGGGACGGACGGATACCGCGAGCGCATGGATGCGCAGGAGTGGCACTGTGCGGATATCCGACCTGCTTTCCAGCAAATGTGTGGCGAACGAATGCCGCAGCGTATGGCATGTTGCCGGCTTGTGCAGATTGCTAACATGTACGGCACGCTTCACTGCACGCTGCACCACGCTTTCATCGAGATGATGCTGGCGCATGATGCCACTGCGCGGATCGCATGGCCGCTGCGTCGCCGGGAACAAATACCCCCAACAAGGCGTTGCACCAAAAAAACTAGCCCTCGTTTCGCTGCGCTGCACTACGGCTGTTTTTCCGATGAACTTAGGTTTTAGACCCTTCAATCTTTCGACAGAGGACTGTAGCAATGAGAGATCAAATAGCTGGCAAGCCTGTATTGGCTGCCCTCGCTGTCATTTCATGGGCTGGCGTCCTGCTCCAGTTCTGGCTATCCATCAACTTGACTCTGGCTAATGGAAAAAGTGTAGGTGACGGCGTTGCGGTTGTCTTTGGGTACTTCACGGTACTAACCAACCTTTTTGTCGCGTTAACCGCCACTTTACCTTTCATCGCGGGCTCCAACCGTCTTGGACGCTGGTTCGGTAACCCTATGGTTCTCGGCAGTACAATCACTTCAATTCTCATGGTGGGTATTACGTATCACTTTCTTCTGCGTAACATCTGGCAGCCTCAGGGACTGCAGCTGCTTGCCGACACAGTGCTGCACTATGCGGTTCCGGTCTTGGCTTTGTTGTACTGGCTCATCTTTCCCCCTCGCTCCAAACTTGGTGTTTTAGCGCCACTTGCTTGGTGTCTTTACCCCCTTCTTTACTTTGTTTACGTGTTCGTTCGCGGAGAAATACTGGGGTCTTACCCGTATTACTTCATTGATGTCGCGAGCATTGGCTATCGTCAAGCAATGCTTAATTCGTTTGGCCTGCTGGTTGCGTTCGTCGCTCTGGGCACGGCGGTCCTTGCCATTGCGACACTCCGCAATCGCTTTCGTTCCCCACCAACTGTTGTATCGTAAAGCTGGCTGCGGACTGGTGGAGGTTCTGAATGAATGCACGGCTGTTACATGCGGCGATCGTACTGGTCGCAATCGTCTGTCTTCCAGTCAACGCTGCAGACGCGCTCATGAAAGTGCCTCCGGCGCTTGAAGCTACAGTCGAACAAAGTCACGAAGCGCTGCGCAAAATTCTGAATGGTGATCCGTCTGGGTATGCTGCGCTGTTTGCCGATCGCGCCGACATCACGTTGGGCAACCCTTTTGGTCCTTTTGGAAAAGGCCGCGACGCGGTGCTGTTGGTGCTCCGCAATGCGTCGACCAAATATCACGACGGAACGGTTGTAAAAGTGGATCGGATCGCTGTATACGGCAACGACACGTTCGTCTGTCTTGTCGAGGTGGAGCACGATCGCGCAAAGCTTGATGCGAGAACTGACTTCTCGGAATTCGCCGCCCGCGTGACCAGCGTTTACAAAAAGATGGGCGACAAATGGTTTCTGGTTCATCGCCACGCCGATCCGATCACTACCGCGCGGCCGGCAGAGTCTATGCTTGGCCCTGCGCCAGTGCGTCCCTAAGAAGATTGACGTACGCAAAGACAAGCGTCGAGGCTGTTGTTCGTGCGGCTCTGGTTGCGCCGCCAAGCCTAACCAGGCGCTCAAGCGGACCTGCGCGCGCAAGCTGCTCGCGCGTTCGTGCACTTCGGCCGCGCACGCCGATTTGCTTGAGCGTTAGGCCGCTCAAATACATTTTCGTGATCGCGCAAGAATAATTTTTCCAGCCCCTTTGATTTTCACCACATTCCGTTGAAGTCGATGCCATGCTGCAATTTCTTACCGGACTCGCACTTGCGTCATCGCTTCTCGGTCCGCCGGCGGTTTCGGCCGAACGGACCACCGGGGCATCCAACCACTCGCTGTTCGTATGGGCGGGAGACCGGGACAACAAGGGCAACGATTTCCTGCTGGTGATCGACGCCGATCCACGCTCACCGAATTTCGGGCGAAGGGTGACGTCGCTTGAGACTGATCAAAAAACGGTGCGGCCGCATTACACCGAATACGCCATGCCGGCTAGCGGCATGCTGTTTGCCAACGACCATGATGCCGGGCGATGCCCATTGCATCAGCAGTCCGCGAGCACTGCATTTTTAGCTTGGCGCGGAAGCGGACTAACAAGTCATTCAAGGGGAACAATACTCGTACCGATTCTCGTCCCCTTAACTCCGGCGTTAGGCTGCCGTGGAAACTCCTGATTACCCAGATCACACACCCGCCGTTGCGAACTTGTACGGCAGCGGCGGCGTGTGCGCTGCCGCGTGGAGAAGTCGCGGCACGAGTGCCGCCAAGTCGAAGCGGTAGCAGAACTCGGACAGGTAACGCTGCAGATACTTCCGACGCAGGGCGTGATAGGTGCCATGCAGCGCATTCTTGACGTTGCCCTGCAGCGTGTTGATCCACACAAAATCGGGTGTCCCTCGCTCGGCGAATGGGTGCAGGTGTTTGGTGACGCCAAAATGACCACCGCATTGTTGGATCGCGTCACGCATCACTGCGACATCCTCGAAACCGGTAACGATTCTTACCGATTCAAGCAACGCAAAGGTCGTCCGCCGCGCGCGGACAAAGTCGAAAATATTGGACGCTGACAGGTGGAAAGTATTCGGCACTGATTGACACCGTTGTGTAACGTCTGTCTGATTCCGTGACGCGCTGCGAGCATAGCGCGCCGACCACCATCGCGCGTCCGATTCGCGCCGGACTTGGCGATGTGCACGACACGTTGAGCCGTAG
>JAYVLO010000037.1:0-11631 GCA_043759455.1 Pseudolysobacter sp. | reverse complement strand
GTAGTGAAGCCGCCGAGCGCGCCGCCGAGCGCCTTGCCGAGCGTGCCAGTGTAGATATCGATTTGGTCCATTACGCCGTGTACTTCGGCCGAACCGCGGCCGTGCGCGCCGAGAAATCCGGTAGCGTGGCATTCGTCGATATGCACCAGCGCATCGTATTTTTTCGCGAGCGCAGTGAGCTGATCCAGCGGCGCGATATAGCCGTCCATGCTGAACACGCCATCGCTGGTGATCAAGCGCGTGCGGCAACCGGCCGCGGCCTGCAATTGTTTTTCGAGATCGGCCATGTCGGCGTTGGCATAACGAAAACGCTGCGCCTTGCACAGACGCACGCCGTCGATGATCGAGGCGTGATTCAATGCATCGGAAATGACCGCATCCTGCTCGCCGAGCAGCGGTTCGAACAAACCGCCGTTGGCATCGAAACACGCGGCGTAGAGAATCGTATCTTCGGTGCCGAAGAAATTTGCGATCGCCTGTTCGAGCTGCTTGTGCAGATCCTGCGTGCCGCAGATAAACCGCACCGACGCCATGCCAAAACCATGGGTATCGAGCGCGTCCTTGGCAGCCTTGATGATGTCCGGATGATCGGCCAGGCCGAGATAATTGTTGGCGCAGAAATTCAGCACCTTGCTGCCGTCTTCGAGCGTGATTTCGGCGGATTGCGGTGATGCGATCACGCGCTCGGTCTTGTACAAACCCTGTTCGCGAATCGAATCGAGTTCGGCTTGCAGGCGGTCGGCGGCGGGATAAGTCATGGCAGATACGTCGATGTTGAGAATGGGCGAATTGTCCGCTATTCGGGCCGCGGCGGGAAACTATCTGCGCGCGATCGCAGATTCACGCCACGATTCACGCGATCAATGTTCCGCGTGAAAAGATACGTTAACGTCGGCATACGGCGGGGCGCCCTCGTACGGCGCGCGCGGCACGAGATTCCAGCCATGCGTGCTGAGCTGGCGCATCGCCTTGCTCGACGCGAGGCCGCCGATCAGCACCGTGACGCGGCTTTTGCGCAGTTCGGGGCGCGCAAAAAATTCCGCCATCTGCGGTGTCCAACTCAGGTAATCCAGTGGTAGCGGCAGCAATAGTTCGCCTTGTGGCGTTTGATACGCGAGCGCCGCGCCGATCGTTATCAAGGTGCCGCCGCGCGCGCCGTCGGTGTAGTGGCGGATCAGGCGCAATGCGTTGATCATGTAGCGCGCTTCGGTTTCGTTGCGCGTGGTGATCGCCAGCTCCAGCCACTCGCCACAACTGCCTTTCGGTTGCAATGCTTCGAGCTCATCGACGAACGCGGTCTGCGTGGTCGGGGTAAAGCTGCCGCGACGGATGAACAGGCGTGTGGTGAGGTCGCCATCGCACCAGGTATCGAGCCGCTTTTTGTTGTAGATACGGATATCGGCGGCGCTGCGTTGCCAGACGATTTCGTTGTAACGCCCGCCCGCGGCGAGCACGCTCGCGCCAGCGCCGCCGACCGTACCGAGGCCAAAACCCGCACCGAGATTGCCGACCACCGCGGCCTGCGTTAGCGTGTCCATGCGCTCCTGCACCATCGCATTGCCAGAGTACGGATCGATACCGAGTTGCTGGGCGAGTGCGCGACGTGTGGATTCGTATTGGATCTCGCGCAGGGCGGCGCGTTTGAGTTCGGCGCCGGCGCGCGTGTACCAGGTTTTGCCGGTGTGCCCGGACGGTGTTTCGTCGTCTTGTGCTGCCGAGGATTTTGCCGTGGTCGCCGCCGTCGCGCATGACTCGTCCGCACAGGCAGCAGCGGATTTTTCTGCAGCATCTTCCGCTGCCAGATCGGCCTCAATGACTGGCTCGACATAAGGATTTTCACGACGTGCCGCGTTCATCGGTCCGACCGGATCGGGATTCGGATTACCCTTGTTGCCGATCTTCTTGCCGACGCGATCGCCGACGGTTTGCGCCTGGCCCGAATATTTATCGAGCCGTGCGGAAAAATATCGCACCAGCCCCGAAGGCACGCCGGTAATGGTATCGAGCGGATGCACAAACACGTTGCCAACCGCCGTTAGTGCGCCCATCACGCGCCGCCCGGCGGCATGCGTCAACGCATCGCTGCGCGTGGCGTTGTCGAGCACATCGAGCGCCGGCAACTCGGCCTCGCGCTCGGCCAGTTGCTCGACGCTGTCAGCTTTGAGCGTGCCGTATTTCGTATCGAGGGTGAAGTGCGCGGTATAGCCGCGAATCGCCACCTTCGGATCGACCTTGAACCCCGGCCCATTGAGCAGGGAAGGTTGCAACAGATCGGCGGCTTCGAGAAAAGGTTCCTCCTCGTAACCGCACTGGTTGCGGCATTCCTGATCAAGCGTAGCCGATGCCGCCAGCGTCTTTGCGGCGATCAGCAAAAGTAATGAAATGAGATACGCAATACGCAAGGACATTAATAGTCACGCGGCGGTAACGAGATGTACCGTCGCCCAGGAAAAATGACCGCTAGTGTATGGCTAGCTGGCTGAAGACTGGCTGGCCGCAAGATATTGCAGCAATTCGCGGCGGCTGTTCCGCGCAAAGTTAGCTGCCGAGTACCGCGCCAAGGTCGGTGATCAGTCGGATCAATGCCTGTTGGCTATGCACGCCAGTCTTGTCGAAGACCAGTTTGAGAAGAGTGCGCGCGGAATCGATACGTGTGCCGAGTGCATTCGCGGTGATGGTGAGATCGCAGTTTTTGTGCAACGCCACGGCAAATTCCGCTTCGGCGATGGTGAGACCGAACAATTCGATGAGGGCTTGTGTCAGGTCGCGCACATTGTCGGTAGCGAATGGACGAATAAATCGCACGATGTACGAAGCGCAACGCAACCGCCCGCTGACCCGGCAACAGGAAACTTGGAACACCGCACGCGTCGAAGTGCGTGCGCGTCGAGCACGTCTTCGCCCGCATTGCGCTGTTTCGTCAAGGCAAACCGCTGCGCTGCGTCGGATTGGCGCGCGCCACGGTGTGCATCGGCCTAATCAACCTCAACTAGCCCAACGATGTTTCGGCTGGGCTTCTTTCTGCTCAATTCCAGCTGCAAACCACCTTGCCGCACTGGCCGGATTCCATCAGGTCGAAACCCTTCTGAAAATCGTCGATGTGGATCTGGTGCGTGAGCACTTTCTGCAGCGGGAATCCGGTCAGCAGCATTTGCGTCATCTTGTACCAGGTTTCGTACATGCGCCGGCCGTACATGCCATGCAGCACGAGACCTTTGAAAATCACCTTGTCCCAGTCGATGCCGGCGCCGTTCGGCAAAATGCCGAGCAGCGCGATCTTGCCGCCGTGGTACATGCCGTCGAGCATTTCGTTGAACGCGCGCGGATTGCCGGACATTTCCAGCGCGACGTCGAAGCCTTCCATGTGCAGGTCGCGCATGACGTCTTTCAACGATTGCTTGGCGACGTTGACCACGCGCGTCGCGCCCATGTCGGCGGCCAGCTTGAGGCGGTAATCGTTGACGTCGGTGACGACCACATTGCGTGCGCCGACATGTTTTGCGATACCCGCAGCAATGATGCCGATCGGACCGGCGCCGGTAATCAGCACGTCTTCGCCGATCAGGTCGAACTCGAGCGCGCAATGCGCGGCGTTGCCGTACGGATCGAAAAACGCAGCGAGCTCCGAGCCGATCTGGTCCGGAATCGGCCACAGGTTGCTCGATGGCATCGCGATGTATTCGGCGAATGCGCCGTTGCGATTGACGCCGATGCCGATTGTGTTTGGGCACAGATGCTGGCGCCCGGCGCGGCAGTTGCGACATACGCCGCAGACGATATGACCTTCCGCCGACACGCGCTGACCGAGCGTGTAACCGCGCACGCCCGGTCCCATGTCGACGATGCGACCGACAAATTCGTGGCCGATCACGAGGCCGGGTTTAATCGTGCGCTGCGACCACTCATCCCACTTGTAAATGTGCAGGTCGGTGCCGCAGATCGCGGTTTTTTCGAGCTTGATCAGCACGTCGTTCGGACCGATCTCCGGCATCGGCACCTGCTCCATCCAGATACCTTTGCCGGCTTCGCGCTTGACCAGGGCTTTCATCATTTGGGGCATGAGAATCTCGTGCGGTAGGTGAGCAATCGTGGCCGCGATTATACCGGCAAGCATCGTGACGTTTGCATTAGCGCGGTTCGCGCGTTTGGCTGGCTGCCGGGCAAGCGGTTACTCTGCGCGCACATGAACGGTATTGATGCCCGACCGCTGGCGATTTTCCTGATGGGGCCGACCGCCTCGGGCAAGACCGCGCTCGCGGTTTATCTGGCTGAACGTTTTGCACTCGATTTGATCAGCGTCGATTCGGCGCTGGTGTATCGCGGTATGGACATCGGCACGGCCAAACCCGATGCCGAAACGCTCGAAAAATTTCCGCATCGGCTGATCGATATCCGTGATCCGCACGAGAATTATTCGGCCGGTGAATTTCGCGATGATGCCTTGCGCGAGATGCAGGCGATCACGGCGACGCATCGCGTGCCGCTTCTGGTCGGCGGCACCAGCCTTTACTTTCGCGCGTTGCAACGTGGCCTGTCGGATTTGCCGGATGCCGATCCGCAATTGCGCGAGGATTTTTCGCGCGAAGGTGAACAGCTCGGCTGGCCGGCCATGCATGCGCGATTGGCAACGCTCGATCCGCTGGCGGCGATACGCATCAAGCCGATGGATGCACAACGCATTCAGCGCGCGCTCGAAGTGATCGCGCTGACCGGGCGACCACTGTCGGAATTGCAGACCGGTATCACGCAGCGATTTCCGTATCGCGTGCTCAAGCTCGCGCTGATGCCGGCGGATCGCGCTGAATTGCATAAGCGCATCGCCGAGCGTTTTGACCTGATGCTC
Organism: Pseudolysobacter sp.; assembly: GCA_043759455.1. Lineage (GTDB taxonomy): Bacteria > Pseudomonadota > Gammaproteobacteria > Xanthomonadales > Rhodanobacteraceae > Pseudolysobacter. Next base: position 6,788 of record JAYVLO010000037.1, on the reverse strand, counting down.
GAACAAGGCTTGCTCGCTGAAGTGCAAACGTTGCATGCGCGCAGCGATCTGCACGCGGCGATGCCGGCGTTGCGTGCGGTCGGTTATCGGCAAGGCTGGCAGCATCTCGAAAACGTGTTCGGCATCGAAGAATTTCGCGATCGCGGAATTTTCGCGACACGGCAACTCGCAAAACGCCAGATCACGTGGCTGCGTTCGGAGCTGGATGTGCGCTGGATTGAACCGCTGCGCGCTGGCTGGCTGGCTCTGGCGCAAGGCGCGGTGCGCGATTTTCTCGCGGTGCCGGCGGTGGCTGCATCGACTTGAATCACACGTGCTGCACACCGATATGATGGTGGGTGATGGGCGCCATTTTCCACGGCAGCATAAAACCAGTAGAATCGCGCCACTTGAGTCGACCCGCGCCCAGCCCTACATAGAAGAGGTGGCCGCGCGAGTTTAAGGTCGGTTCGCCAGGATTTTGCAAGGGAGAAAAATAATGTCCAAGGGTCAGTCGTTGCAAGATCCGTTCTTGAACGCGTTGCGCCGCGAACGCGTGCCGGTTTCGATCTATCTGGTCAACGGCATCAAGCTGCAAGGTACGGTCGAATCGTTCGATCAGTTTGTCGTGTTGCTGCGTAATACTGTCAGCCAGATGGTCTACAAGCACGCCATTTCCACCGTGGTTCCGAGTCGCAATGTGCGCATCACGGAAGGCGGCACGGGCACCGATGATGCCCACGAACCATTAGCCGAAAGCGAATAATCTCCTGTTTGATCGATCAAAAAAAGGTGAGCGCGCGCTGCTGCTGCAGCCGCATTGGGTAGGCGAGAACGACCCGACCGCACTCGAAGAATTCGTTGAGCTGACGCGTTCCGCGGGCGCGACCGTGGTCGGCACGCTGAGTGCGCGCATCGAGCGGCCAAATCCAAAGTATTTCATCGGCACCGGCAAGGCGGCCGAACTGGCAGAACAGCGCATCGCGCTCGACGCCGATCTGATCCTGGTCAATCATTCGTTGTCGCCGGTGCAGGAACGCAATCTCGAAAAACTCACCGAGTGCCGCGTGGTCGATCGCACCGGGTTGATCCTCGATATTTTTTCGCAGCGCGCGCGCTCGCACGAGGGCAAGCTGCAGGTCGAACTGGCACAGCTCAAGCATATCGCGACGCGCCTCGTGCGCGGCTGGACGCATCTGGATTCGCAGCGCGGCGGCGCGATCGGCAATCGCGGTCCGGGTGAAACCCAGCTCGAAATGGATAGGCGCTTGCTTGCCGAGCGCGTGTTGCAGCTCAGCCGGCGTCTCGACAAAGTGCAAGTTCAACGTGAACAAGCGCGGCGTTCGCGCGTTCGCAATTCGGTGCCGCTGGTCGCGCTGGTCGGCTATACCAATGCCGGCAAATCGACGTTATTCAATACGCTCACCGGCGCCGGTGTTTACGCTGCCGATCAATTGTTCGCCACGCTCGATCCGACGTTGCGCCGCATCGAAGGCCTCGCCTCGGGCACATTCGTGCTGGCCGATACCGTCGGTTTCATCCGCGACCTGCCGCACGATCTGATCGCGGCGTTCAAGTCGACGCTGGCGGAAACGCGCGACGCCGACCTGCTGTTGCATGTGGTCGATGCTTCCGATCCCGAGCACCACAGCCGCATGGTCGAGGTTGAAAATGTTTTGAAAGAAATCGGTGCCGACGATGTGCCGCAGGTCATCATCTACAACAAGCTGGATCGTTTGCCAGAGCGCAAGCCGCATCTCGAGTGGACCGACGGTGGCACCACACCACGCGTATGGATGTCCGCCGCCAGCGGTGATGGCATCGAGTTCTTGCGCGAGGCGATCACGCGCAGCCTGATGCGCGAAAGAGTGCATCACTGGCTGCATGTGCCGGCGCAATGCGGACGCTTGCGCGCGCGTTTGTTCGAGCTGGGCCTGGTCGCCAGCGAGAAATCCGAGGATGCCGGCTGGGCGATGGAAATCGACGCACCACGCGGGATGCTGGAGCAACTTTACGGCCTGCCGAACGGCGACGGCGCGTGGCTGAAGCGCGAATTGCTTGCCGTACCGGACGCAGCTGCCTACAATTCCACCGCAACCCCGCCATAAAAACCCGTTCGACGTCGTGCTGCCTTGATCTTCGCCTCACAAAAGCTGGATTACAGTCGTTGTGGACGAATTCCAACCGGTTTGCTACCGGCGCGGTTGCCGCTGCGGCACCCAAACTTCCTGAATGATTGCAATCTCTCTGGTGTGACACCAAATCTCTAGCGACGGCGTACTTTTGCGCCCGCTGTATTGGAGTGAACGATGGCTTGGAACGAACCGGGTGGCGGCAAGCGCGACCCTTGGAAAAGCAACAACAAGCCGCCGGATCTCGACGCGCTGTTGAAACGCCTGCAGGCGGCAATCGGCCAGATTTTCGGCGGTCGCGGCGCGGGTTCCGGTGGATCGGGTTCGAGCCTTGGCATCATCAGCCTTGCGGTTGGCGTGCTGATCGTGTGGTGTTTGTTCGACAGCTGGACGGTGGTCGATGCGCGCCAGATCGGCGTCGTGCTGCGTTTCGGCCAGTTCGAGCGTGTGATGCATGAGGGTTTCAACCTCAAGTTGCCGCGCCCGATCGAGCAGGTGACCAAGGTCGAAGTGACCAATGTGCGTTCGGTCGAGGATCAGGTGCGCATGCTGACGCAGGATGAAAACATCATCCAGATCGATTTCAACGTGCAGTACCAGATCGCCGATGCCAAGCATTTTCTGTACAGCATTCGTGATCCCGACGATACCTTGAAGCAGGCCGCGGAAAGTGCAGTGCGCCAGGTAATCGGCGCGAGCGAAATGGATACGGCGTTGTCCGGCCAGGGCTCAGAACTCGTCAGCGAAACGAAAAAAGTGTTGCAGCAGACGCTGGACGGTTATGACTCCGGCATCCAGGTGACCGACGTCAATTTCAAGATGGTGTCGCCGCCGAGCGAAGTGCAGAAATCGTTCGATGACGTCAACAGTGCGCGCGAAGACAAGCAGCGCATCGAGAATCAGGCGCAGGCGTATTCCAACAAGGTCGTGCCCGAAGCACGCGGCGAAGCCACGCGCATCAAGACCGAAGCCGATGGTTACAAGGCCGAGCGTATCGCTCGCGCCGAAGGTGACGCGCAACGGTTTGGCCTTCTATACGGCCAATACAAGGCCGCACCCGAAGTTACGCGCAAGCGCCTTTATCTCGAAACCCTGCAGCAGGTACTGAGTAGTAGCGTCAAGGTGGTCGACATGACCAATGGCAAGAATCTGATCTATTTACCGCTCGACAAACTCAAGGGCGGTGGTGATGGTGCGCCGACAGATGCCGCACTCGCACCGGTACTTGGTGCCGTCAGCGCGACGCCGCGTGGAGGCCAGCAATGAAAACTCTATCCGCGGTACTCGCGTTAATGTTGGTGATGTTGATCGCCAATTCGCTGTTTGTCGTGCGCGAAGGCCAATCAGCTGTGTTGTTGCAGTTCGGTCGCATCGAAGGCTCGAAGTATGAGCCTGGCCTGCATTTCAAATTGCCGTTGATCCAGCAGGTGCTGAAGTTCGACGCGCGCATCCTCAATCTCGAAGCCTCGCCGGAGCGTTATTTTACCTCCGAGAAAAAAAGCGCGAACGTCGATTTTTTCGTCAAATGGCAGATCGTCGATGCCGCCGCTTTTTATCGCGCGTTCGGTGGCGATGAATCCGCTGCGGGCCTGCGTCTTGCGCCGATCATCAAGGATGCGTTGCGCTTTGAATTCAACTCGCGGCCGTTGCACGACCTGATCGCCGGCGGTCGCACCGACATCACCGAACACGTGCGCGACCAGGCCAACAAGGCTGCGCTCGCGACGTTCGGCATTCGCGTCGTCGATGTGCGTATCAAGCGCATTGAGCTGCCCGATGAAGTCAGTGTGACCGTGTTCAAGCGCATGCAGACCGAACGCGAAAAAGTCGCCAATTCATTGCGCGCCGAAGGCCAGGAAAAAGCCATCGGCATCCACGCCGACGCCGATCGCCAAGTGCTCGTGCTCAAAGCCAACGCGACCAAGGAAGCGCAAACCGCACGCGGTGATGGTGATGCCAAGGCGGCGGAAATCTATGCGGCAGCCTACGGTCGCGATCCGGAGTTCTATGCGTTCTATCGCACGATGGAAGCGTATCGCGAGACGTTCCGCGATAATAACGGCGTGCTTGTGCTCGATCCAAAATCCGAGTTTTTTCATTACTTCGGTGAGAGCAAATAAAGCGGAAGACTTTGCGATGGATTGTCATCGGCAAATGTAAATCTTCGCTCGTCGTTCCTGCGCAGGCTGGAATCCATGTTGATCTTGGCGTTTGAATTTAAGCCGCTTGGACAATGGCGCGAAAGTCAAAATGGATTTCAGTTTGCGCTGGACTGTGAAGGCAGGATGCCGGAACGAACCTGCGTATCGCGCATGGCCCGAAGGGCGAGCTGCGGATGTAACGGGTAATGGCGGATTTCTTTTAACGTCGTCGTGCAATCGGCGACTGATACATTTTAAAATTCAGGGTAGGTGCGTGTCATGGGCAAGTCAGTAGTCATTCTCGGCGCGCAGTGGGGCGACGAAGGCAAGGGCAAGATCGTCGATCTGCTTACCGAGCAAGTCGGCGCCGTGGTGCGTTTCCAAGGCGGCCACAATGCCGGCCACACACTCGTGATCGGCGGCAAGAAAACGGTGTTGCATCTGATTCCGTCCGGCATCCTGCGCGAAGGTGCGTTGTGCCTGATCGGCAACGGTGTGGTGCTGTCGCCGGCCGCGCTGAAAAAGGAAATCGCCGAGCTCGAAGCGAACGGCGTCGATGTGCGTTCGCGCCTCAAGATCAGTCCGGCCACGCCGCTGATCATGCCGTATCACATCGCGCTGGATCAGGCGCGCGAAAAAGCCTCGGGTGCCGCCGCCATCGGCACCACCGGGCGTGGCATCGGCCCGGCCTACGAAGACAAGGCGGCGCGTCGTGGCGTGCGTGTTTCGGATCTGTTCTACCCCGATCAACTCGCGGTAAAGCTACGCGCGGTGATCGACTATCACAACTTCGTGCTGACCCAATATCTCAAGGTCGATGGCGTGGATTACGACGCCGTGCTGGCGGAGGCGCTGGAGTTCGGCGAATACGTGCGCCCGATGGTGGCCGATGTCAGCACCTTGCTGCACGAGGCGCGCAAGAACGGCGAGCGTATCCTGTACGAGGGCGCGCAGGGTTCGCTACTCGATATCGATCACGGCACCTATCCGTATGTCACGTCATCGAACACCACGGTCGGCGGCGCGTGCGCCGGCACCGGCGTCGGTGCGCGTGACATTGACTACGTGCTTGGCATCGCCAAGGCTTACGCAACGCGCGTCGGCGGTGGTCCGTTCCCGACCGAACTCAACGACGAAACCGGCGAGCTGCTGCGTAAACGCGGCAACGAATACGGTGCCACCACCGGACGTCCACGCCGCTGCGGCTGGATCGACCTGGTCGCGCTCAAGCGGGCGGTGCAGATCAACGGCATCTCCGGACTGGCGATCACCAAGCTCGACGTGCTCGATGGCATGCCGACGATCAAGCTCTGCGTCGCCTACGAATATCGCGGCAAACGCCGTGAACTCGCGCCGCTCGATGCGGAAGGCTGGAACGAATGCAAACCGGTGTATCTCGAATTCCCTGGCTGGGATGAACCGACGTCCGGCGTGCGCGAATTCAGCAAGCTGCCGGCCGCCGCGCGTGCGTACCTGCGTGCGCTCGAAGAGCTCGCGGAATGCCCGCTCGCGCTCGTTGCCACCGGCGCCGACCGCGACGATACGATCATCCTGCGCGATCCGTTTGCGTAACGATCTATCTATCGCGACGCCAAATAGGCGCTCGATGAGCGCCTAGTTTTTATGCGGCAGAAGTAGGCGGTTTGATCAGGCTTTCCGCCGGAATGCCGAACATCGCATGCAATTCCCAGATCATCGGTAGCGTCAACGCGCGCTTGCCGTTGAGCACTTCATAAACCCGGTTCGAGCGTCCGATGGCAGGCTCAATATCCTTGATCGTCAAGCCCGTTTGCTCCATGCGGAATTTGATCGCTTCGATGGGATCGGGAAAATTCATCACCTGAAGGATGCTGGCGTTGCCGAAATCCACTTTGATATCTGACGGCTGCGACCAATCCGTAGCCGCCGCCTGTTTGTACCAGGCCAGAATCGGTTGTTCGGCGTCACGCTGGGTTGGCGAGTTTGCCAAAAACGCCCTGAGTGTCGATAGCGCAATGATTCGCATCGAATAAGGAATAGTCCCAATTTGGGACTGCTGCAAGAATGAGCTTATGCGTGTGAATCAGTTCGAGACGGCGGCGGTAGTGCTCTGCAGATGAACGATTATCGCCTTGGTTAAAATCGGAATCAGCCCCGCGGCGAGATCGTGGCCCATGCCCGGTACGATCAGTAATTCGGCGTTCTGGATTTTTTCGGCGGTGTCTTTCCCTGCCGCAACGCGCACGAGGGGATCGTCGGCGCCGTGGATTACTAGCGTCGGTGCGCGGATTTTTGCGAGATCCTTCGAGCGATCACCAGAGGCGACGATCGCGAGCAGTTGCCGCGCCGCGCCGCCGGGGTAATACGCGCGCATCAGAACTTTTTCCAGGCGTGGCCGCAGCTCTGCTTCGGGCATGCGAAACCCCGGGCTGCCGATGACTTCAAATAGATGCACGTAGTGATCGACGACCTTTTCAAAATTCGCGCGGCGTGGTGGGCGCGACAGCAGCACACGCGATGCGGCGGGCGTCGGGCGTGGCAGATTTCTCGCGCCGCT
>JAYVLO010000036.1:0-25731 GCA_043759455.1 Pseudolysobacter sp. | reverse complement strand
GCTCCGATGATGGTCGTCAACGGTCATTACCATGAAAATCTGACGCCGGAATCGGTCGATCAGATCATCGATGAATTGAAATAGGTCCCAAAATGGCAGTCGGTCGCGCGCCTCAAGAGCATCAAGTTGTCCTCACCACCTTGCATTACGACAAGCCGTGGTCGATGGAGTCGTATCTCAAGACCGGCGGTTACGAAGCCTGGAAAAAAATCCTCGCCGAAAAAACGCCGCAGGAAACCATCATCGACACGCTCAAGGCATCGAGTCTGCGCGGTCGTGGCGGTGCGGGATTTCCGACCGGTTTGAAGTGGAGTTTCATGCCGCGCAAGGCGCCGGGACAAAAGTATATTTTGTGCAACTCGGATGAATCCGAACCGGGCACCTGCAAGGATCGCGACATCCTGCGCTACAACCCGCATGCGGTGATCGAAGGTCTGGCGATTGCGTGTTATTCGACCGGTTCGACGGTTGCCTACAATTATCTGCGCGGCGAATTCCATCACGAACCGTTCGAGCATTTCGAGGAGGCGCTGCAGGAGGCGTATGCCGCGGGTCTGCTCGGCAAGAATATTTCCGGTAGCGGTGTCGATGTCGATATCTACACGGCGCTCGGCGCTGGCGCCTACATCTGCGGCGAAGAAACCGCGCTGATGGAATCGCTTGAAGGTAAAAAAGGCCAGCCGCGCTTCAAGCCGCCGTTCCCGGCCGGCTTCGGTTTATATGGCAAGCCGACCACGATCAACAACACCGAAACCTACGCCTCGGTACCGGCCATTATGCGCAAGGGTGCCGAATGGTTTCTCGCACAAGGCAAGCCAAACAACGGCGGCCCGAAAGTATTTTCGGTGTCGGGACATGTGCAAAAACCCGGCAACTTCGAGGTCAAGCTCGGCACCTCGTTCAAGGATCTGCTCGAAATGGCTGGCGGATTGCGTCCGGGCCGCACGCTCAAGGGTGTGATTCCGGGCGGCTCCTCGATGCCGATCTTGACCGGCGAAACGATGATGGGTCTGACGATGGATTACGACGCGCTGCAGAAGGCCGGTTCGGGTCTGGGTTCCGGCGCGGTGATCGTGATGGACGACACCACCTGCATGGTGCGCGCGTGTCGTCGCATCAGCCGCTTTTATTACGCCGAATCGTGCGGTCAGTGCACGCCGTGTCGCGAAGGCACGGGCTGGATGTATCGCACGCTCACGCGCATCGTCGAAGGCAATGCGACGCTCGATGATCTGAATCTGCTGAAGTCGGCTGCCGGTCAGATCGAAGGCCACACCATCTGCGCATTCGGCGAAGCCGCAGCATGGCCGGTGCAAGGGTTCCTGCGCCAGTTCTGGCACGAGTTCGAGTATTACATCAACAACAAGCGTTCGATCGTCGATGCGCCGATTTCCGAGTGCGCCGGAGTTGCCGCATGAGTGCGCAGCCGACCGCTCCGAATATCGCGCCCGATCTCGTCAACATCGAGATCGATGGCGTCGCGATGCAGGTACCGAAAAATTCGATGATCATCGCCGCTGCCGACAACGCCGGCATCGTCATCCCGCGTTTCTGCTATCACGAAAAATTGCCGATCGCGGCGAATTGCCGCATGTGCATGGTCGAAACCGAAATGGGCGGCAAGGCGATGCCGAAACCGCAACCGGCCTGCGCCACGCCGGTGATGGAGGGCATGAAGATTTTCACGCAGTCGCAGCGCGCGCTTTCGGCGCAGCGCAACGTCATGGAATTTTTGCTGATCAATCATCCGCTGGATTGTCCGATCTGCGACCAGGGTGGCGAGTGCGAGCTGCAGGATCTCGCGATGGGCTACGGTCGCTCGGTATCGCGTTTTGTCGAACGCAAGCGCGTCGTTGCCGACGAGAATATCGGGCCGCTGATTTCCACCGACATGACGCGCTGCATTCAATGCACACGCTGCGTGCGTTTTGTCTCCGAGATTGCCGGCACCTACGAACTCGGCGGCATGGGTCGCGGCGAACATCTCGAAATCGGCACGTACATCGGCAAGACCATCGAGAGCGAACTTTCCGGCAACATCATCGATGTCTGTCCGGTCGGTGCGCTGACCAACAAGGTGTTCCGTTTCAAGGCGCGCGCGTGGGAATTGATCGCGCGCGAATCGATCGGTTACCACGATGCGCTCGGTTCGAATCTGTACCTGCACACACGTCGCGGCGAAGTATTGCGCAGCGTGCCACGCGATAACGAAGCGATCAACGAATGCTGGCTGTCGGATCGAGATCGTTATAGCCACCAGGGTCTGTATGCGCAGGATCGCGCGACGCAGCCGCTGCTGCGCAAGAACGGCGCGCTGGTTGCGGTCAGCTGGGATGAAGCGCTCGGCGCGGTCGCTGCACAATTCACACAAACGCATGCCGATCAGATTGGTGCGCTGGTGCACCCAGCAACGTCCAGCGAGGAAGGTTATCTGCTTGCGCAACTGCTTGGCGGACTCGGCGTTTACAACATCGATTATCGTCTGCGCCAGCTCGATTTTGTCGACGGCGCTGCGGCTGCGATATTTGAATTACCGGTCGCGCAGATCGAAAAGGTCAACGCCGCGTTGCTGATCGGTTCGCATCTGCGACACGAGCTGCCCTTGGTCAACCATCGCCTGCGCAAGGCCTGGAAACACGGCGCGGCAATCTACGCGCTGAACCCGGTGGCGTTCGATAGCAACATCGACTTCAAGCAACAGACGCTGGCCGCGCCGCACAAGTTGCTCGACGAATTGCTGCTGCTTGCCAAGGCTGCAACGGAAGCCGGCGAGACGCCGCAATCGCAGTTGCTGGCCGATGCGCTCGCTGCCGTCGACACCAGCGATGCCGCGCGTGCCACGGTCAAGGCGTTGCGCGATGGCGGTAGTTCGGTGATCATTTTTGGCGAAGTCGCGGCACAACATGCGCAGGCGTCGTGGCTGCGTGCGGCGGCGAAATTTCTCGCCAAGGCCACCAACAGCGCGTTCAATGAAATTGCGTCTGGCGCAAATGCGGTCGGGCTGTCGCGGGTCGGGGTATTGCCGCAAGGCGAAGGCCTCGATGCTCGCACGCAACTGGGCAAACCGCGGCAGACTTACATTCTTTACGGCTGCGAGCCGCCGGACGATTTTGCCGATGGTGCGCAAACGGCGTTCGCGTTGCGCAACGCCAAGTCGGTGATCGCTTTCAGTGCATTCGCGAGCGATGCACTCAAGGAAATCGCCAGCATCATTTTGCCGATCGGCGCATTGCCGGAAATCGACGCGACGCTGATCAACCTCGATGGTGTGGTGCAAACCATCGGCGCCGGCGCGAAGTTGCCGGGCGAAGCGCGTGCCGGCTGGCGCGTATTGCGCGCGCTTGGTGGTGTATTGCAGGCGCCGGGTTTCGCTTTCACCGAAATCGCCGAAGTGCGTCAGAATATGCAGCCGTTGTTGGGTGGCGCCGCGCGCGCACCGACTGGCCATCTGGACGTCCAGACGGCTAAACCCATTGGGCTCACGCGTATCGCCACGGTGCCGATTTACCGCGCCGATGCAGTGTTGCGTCGTTCGCCAGGATTGCAGGCGCATCCGCTGAATGAGTCCGCAAGGATCGTCCTGCATCCCGAAGACGCATTGGCCGCAGGTCTCGCGCAAGGTGCGAAAGTGCAGGTCAGCGGTGGCACCGCGCGCGTGAGTTTGCCGCTCGAAATCAGTACCGATGTCGCCGTGGGCGGCGCGTGGATCGAACTCGCGCACGCCGAAACCGCGACCTTGCCGCCGAACGGCGCAACGCTCGCCGTGACGAGGGTCTGAGCGTGATCAATTCGCTGCATAATTTCCTGCTCGGTTTCGGTGCCACTGGCGTCGTGATTTGGCTGGTACTTTGTATTCTTGCGATCGCCGTGCCGTTGATTCTCGCAGTGGCGTTGTACGTCTGGTGGGAGCGCAAGGTGCTCGGCTGGATGCATGTGCGTTTGGGGCCGAGCAGCATCGGTCCGGCCGGACTGGCGCAAACGTTCGCCGACGTCTTCAAGCTGCTGCTGAAAGAAGTCGTGGTGCCGACCAATTCGAGCCGCTTCCTGTTTATCCTCGCGCCGTTACTCGCACTCGCACCGGGTTTTGCGGCATGGGCGGTGATTCCGTTCGACGACAAGCTCGTGCTGGCCAACGTCAACGCGGGGCTGCTGTATCTGCTCGCGATGACCTCGATGGGCGTGTACGGCATCATTCTCGCCGGCTGGGCGTCGAACTCGAAATATGCGTTTCTGGGTGCGATGCGTTCGGCGGCGCAGGTCGTCTCGTATGAAATCGCGATGGGCATGGCGCTGGTCGGTGTGTTGATCTGCGCCGGCAGTTTGAACCTCAGCGACATCGTCAATGCGCAAGCCGGCAGGTTCGGCATGTTTAGTTGGTTCTGGCTGCCATTGCTGCCGTTGTTCGTGATCTATTTCATCTCCGGCGTGGCCGAAACCAATCGCGCGCCATTCGACGTTGCCGAAGGCGAGTCGGAAATCGTCGCGGGTTTCCACGTCGAATATTCGGGTGCGCCGTTCGCGGTGTTTTTCCTGACCGAATACGCCAACATGATTTTGATTTCGTTCCTCGCCTCGGTGTTGTTCCTCGGCGGCTGGTTGTCGCCGTTTCCGACAACGTGGGGGTGGATCGGCCATGGCGGCTGGTGGTGGCTATTCATCAAGGCGTTCCTGTTCGCGTTCATGTATCTGTGGTTCCGCGCGTCGTTCCCGCGCTATCGCTACGACCAAATCATGCGCCTCGGCTGGAAGGTATTTATTCCGATCACCATCGTCTGGGTGATGGTGGCTGCCATCCTGGTTTACAAAGGCTACGTGGGTGCCGTTCTACCGCTGGGGATTTCATGAATCGCATCGCCTACTACTTCAAAAGCCTGCTGCTGATCGAGCTGTTCAGTGGTTTGGGCCTGACCATGAAATACATGTTCAAGCCGAAATACACGATTCGTTATCCGATGGAAAAAATTCCGCAGTCGAATCGTTTCCGCGGCCTGCATGCATTGCGGCGTTACCCGAACGGCGAAGAACGCTGCATCGCCTGCAAGTTGTGCGAAGCAGTGTGTCCGGCGCTCGCGATCACGATCGATTCCGAGCAGCGCGAAGACGGCACGCGCCGCACCACGCGCTACGACATCGATCTGTTCAAATGCATTTACTGCGGGTTCTGCGAAGAAAGCTGCCCGGTCGATTCGATCGTCGAAACCAATATCCACGAATACCATTTTGAAAATCGCGGCGAGAATATCGTCAACAAGATCCAGTTGCTGGCGATCGGCGATCGCTTCGAGAAAGAGATTGCTGCCGCGCGCACGCAGGACGCCGCGTACCGTTGAACCGTGTTGAATTCCGATCCGCAAGTGCATGAGTAAACGGATCGAGCCAGAGGCTGCGCAGTTGGCGCGCCTCGACCCAGAGAGCGATGTAGCATGAGTATTGAGTTGTTCTTTTTCTACGCGTTCGCCAGCGTGCTGACGGCCTCGGCTTTGGCCGTGATCACGGTACGCAATTCGGTGCACGCTGCGCTGTTTCTGGTGCTGACGTTTTTTACCGCCGCCGCGTTATGGCTGCTGTTGCAGGCCGAGTTTCTTGCTGTCGCATTGGTGCTCGTCTACGTCGGCGCGGTGATGGTGTTGTTCCTGTTCGTGGTGATGATGCTGGACATCAATACCGAATCGACGCGCGAAGGTTTTGCGCGTTATCTGCCGGTCGGTGTAATCGTCGCGTTGCTCATGCTGGCCGAAATGATTTCCCTGATCGGCATCAAGAGCATGCAGGTTCCGCTGTCGCCGACCGATCCGGCTGGCGCATCGAATACGGCGTGGATCGGGCATGCGCTGTTCGCCGATTTCCTGCTGCCGTTCGAGATCGCGGCGTTGATCCTGACGGTCGCGCTGATTGCCGCGATTGCCTTGACCTTGCGCCAGCGTCCGGGCGTGAAGCACCAGACCGCGGCGCAGCAGGTGCGCGTCAAAGCCACCGATCGCGTGCGCATCGTCAAGATGGCCAGCGAAAAAATGTCTACCGACTCCGGAGAAGCCTCGTGATTACCCTGGCGCACTACATCACCCTGGGCGCCGTGCTGTTCTGCATCTCGGTCGCGGGCATCATTATCAACCGCAAGAACGTCATCATTTTGCTGATGGCGATCGAGCTCATGCTGCTTGCGGTCAATACCAACTTCATCGCGTTCTCGCGTTTTTGGGGTAACGCCGACGGACAGGTTTTTGTGTTTTTCGTCCTCACCGTGGCGGCGGCAGAATCCGCGATCGGTCTGGCGATCTTGGTCGTCCTGTTCCGCAATCGCGCCACGATCAACGTGGCCGAACTCGACAGCATGAAAGGTTAGAACGATGGAGCCGATTGTATTATCGACAAACTTGCTGCTGCTGATCGCGCTTGCGCCGTTGGTCGGCGCGATCCTCGCCGGCTTGTTCGGCCGGCAGATCGGTCGTATCGGCGCGCATAGCGTCACGATTCTTGGCGTCGGTACGAGTTGCATCGCATCGATCTATGTCTTGTACCAGCTGGTATGGGGCGGGGCGCAGACGTATAACCTGAATGTCTACACTTGGGCGGCCGTCGATGTACTGCATATGCACGTCGGTTTCCTGATCGATCGCCTGACCGCGATGATGATGGTTGTGGTCACGTTCGTGTCGCTGATGGTGCATGTTTACACGATCGGTTACATGGCCGAAGATGACGGTTACCAACGCTTCTTCAGCTACATCGCATTGTTCACGTTCGCGATGCTGATGCTGGTGATGGCGAACAATTTCCTGCAGCTGTTTTTCGGCTGGGAAGCGGTCGGCCTCGTGTCGTATCTGCTGATCGGATTCTGGTTCAAGAAACCGACCGCGATTTTCGCCAACATGAAGGCGTTCCTCGTCAATCGCGTCGGCGATTTCGGATTTTTGCTCGGCCTCGCGGGCGTGCTGTATTTCTGTCATACGCTCGATTACGCCCAGGTATTCACGATCGGCGAACGCGCGCTCAACGGCCATACCATCGAGATCATCAGTGGTCATCCGTGGAGCGCGGCAACCGTCATCTGCATCCTGTTGTTCATCGGTGCGATGGGCAAGTCGGCGCAGGTGCCGCTGCATGTCTGGTTGCCGGATTCGATGGAAGGCCCGACGCCGATTTCCGCGCTTATCCATGCCGCGACGATGGTCACCGCCGGCATCTTCATGGTCGCGCGCATGTCGCCGCTGTTCGAGTTATCGGAGACCGCGCTGTCGTTCGTGCTCGTGATCGGCGCAACCACGGCGTTGTTCACCGGCTTGATCGGTATCGTGCAGAACGACATCAAGCGCGTGATCGCGTATTCCACACTTTCGCAGCTCGGCTACATGACCGTTGCGCTTGGCGTGTCGGCGTATTCGGCCGCGGTGTTCCATCTGATGACACATGCATTTTTCAAGGCGCTGCTGTTCCTCGGCGCGGGTTCGGTGATCATGGCGATGCATCACGAGCAGGACATGCGTTACATGGGTGGCCTGCGCAAATATATGCCGATCACCTTCATCACCGCGTGGATCGGCACGCTGGCGCTGACCGGCATGCCGGGGTTCGCCGGATTTTTCTCCAAGGATGCGATCATCGATGCGGTCGGCGAATCGCATCGCTGGGGCGCCAACTATGCGTATTTCTGCGTGCTGATCGGCGTGTTCGTCACCGCGTTGTACAGCTTCCGCCTTTTGTATCTGACCTTCCACGGCAAGGAGCGTTTTGTCGTCGAACACGGCCAAGGTCATGGCCACGACGATCACGCTCATCACGAGCCGGGCCATCTCGCACACGCACCGCACGAATCGCCGTGGGTGATCACGGTGCCGCTGATCCTGCTCGCGATTCCGTCAGTGCTGATCGGCGGATTGACGATCGACGCGATGTTGTTCCACGGCTATTTCGCCGGCGCGATTCATGTGCGCGAAGTGAACGATGTGGTCGCCGAAATCGGCAAGGAATTCCATGGCGCATTTGCTGCCACCTTGCATGGATTCTTCGGATTGCCGTTCCTGTTCGCCTTCGCCGGTTTCGCTATCGCGACCTACATTTATCTGTTCAACATCAGCGTCGCCGACAAGATCAAACGCGCTTTGTTGCCGATCTACAATCTGCTCGATCACAAATACTGGTTCGACGAAATCTATCAGGCGGTATTCGCGCGTGGCTCATTGCTGCTCGGTCGCGGTCTGTGGAAATTCGGCGATGTCGCGATCATCGATGACGGCATTGTCAACGGTTCTGCTGCGCTGGTATCGCGCGCCGCGGGTGCGATGCGTATCGTGCAATCCGGTTATCTCTATCACTACGCGTTTGCGATGATCCTCGGTCTGGTGGTATTGCTCGCCGGGCTGTGGTGGTTCGTCCCACACGTTTCCTGACGCCGAGAAAGAAAAAACAATGATGACTTCCTGGCCTCTGTTGAGTTCGTTAATCTGGTTGCCGATCCTCGGCGGTGCGTTGTTGTTGCTGCTCGGCGCGGACCGCCCGAAACTTGCGCGTTGGCTCGCGCTGGGCATTGCATTCGCCACGTTGCTTGTGAGCATCCCGCTGTATTCGCATTACGCCAGCGATGTTTCCGTGCTTCCCTACAACATGCGCAGCGTCATGCAGTTCACCGAAATGCATGTCTGGATCGCGGCGATCCACGCCAATTATCATCTCGGCGCCGACGGTATTTCGGTCGCGCTGATCGTGCTCACCACATTCACTACAGTGCTTGTGATCGTTGGCGCATGGCAGGCGATCGAGAAGAACGTCAATCAATATCTGGCCGCATTCCTTGTGCTCGAAGGTTTGATGATCGGCGTGTTTGCGGCGATGGATGCGTTGCTGTTCTACATTTTCTTTGAGGCGATGTTGATACCGATGTTCATCATCATCGGCGTCTGGGGTGGGCCACGGCGTGTCTACGCCACGATCAAGTTTTTCCTGTACACGTTCTTCGGTTCGATCTTCATGCTGGTCGGTCTGATTTATTTATACCTGCATGCCGGCAGCTGGGAGTTGTCGAGCTTCTCGCAACTCGCCCTCGGTGAGCGCGAACAGACTTGGCTGTTCTTTGCGTTCCTGATCGCATTCGCGGTCAAGGTGCCGATGTGGCCGGTGCATACATGGTTGCCGGATGCACACGTCGAGGCACCGACCGGCGGCTCCGTGATCCTGGCCGCGATCATGCTCAAGATCGGTGGGTACGGATTCCTGCGTTTCTCGCTGCCGATCACGCCGGATGCGAGTGAAAGTTACGCGATGCTGATTGTGGCATTGTCGTTGATCGCGATCGTCTACGTCGGCTTCGTCGCGCTCGTGCAGCAGGACATGAAAAAACTCATCGCATATTCGTCGGTCGCGCACATGGGTTTTGTCACGCTCGGGATATTTCTGCCGCTGCTGCTCATGCGCAACTCGGCGACGCCGAATTCGCTCGCGGCGTATCTCGGCGTGCAGGGTGCGATGGTGCAGATGATTTCGCATGGCCTCGTTTCGGGCGCGATGTTCTCGTGCGTCGGTGTGATTTACGATCGCATGCACACGCGAATGATCAGGGATTACGGTGGCGTCGCGAATACCATGCCGTGGTTTGCCGCGTTCATGGTGTTTTTTTCGATGGCGAATTGCGGCTTGCCCGGCACGTCGGGTTTCGTCGGCGAATTCATGGTGATCCTGTCGAGTTTCGCGGCGAAACCGTGGATCGCGATGCTCGCCGCACTCACTCTGATCATCGGCGCGGCCTACACCTTGTGGCTGGTCAAGCGTGTGCTGTTCGGCGAAATCGCCAACGAACATGTCGCCAAACTGCACGACATCAATCCGCGTGAAGCGCTGATGCTCAGCGCCTTCGCCATAGGCGTTCTGCTGCTCGGTGTGTGGCCGGCGCCGCTGACCGAATTGATGGATGGTTCGGTCAAGCAGATCGTCGATGCGCTGACCCTCGCCAAAGCCTGATTACGGAACACTCTGATGATATTCAAGCTTTCTGATATGCAGCTGATGTTGCCCGAGCTCTACCTGCTGGGCGCGCTGTGCGTGCTGCTGTTGCTGGATGCTTTTCTGACCCAGGAACGCCGCGGCATCACCCACTGGCTTTCAATCGGCATCCTGTTCGTAACCGCCGTGCTGGTGTTGATGGGGCAGGATGTTCGCCCCGACACGCAAACTGCGTTCAACGGCATGTATATCCACGACAGCATGGCCGCCGTGCTGAAGGTTTTCATCCTCGGCGTGACCATCGCGGTGTTTCTTTTTTCGCGCGAATATCTGGTGGCACGCAAGCTGTTCAACGGCGAGTTCTACACCTTGTGCTCGTTCGCTGCGCTGGGTGCGATGTTGCTGGTGTCGGCCGGCAATCTGGTCATGGTTTATCTCGGGCTGGAGTTGCTGACGCTGTCGTCCTACGCGTTGGTCGGCTTGAATCGCGACTCGGGTCTTTCGTCCGAAGCGGCGATCAAATATTTCGTGCTCGGTGCGCTCGCCTCGGGTTTGTTGTTGTATGGCATGTCGATGATTTATGGCGCGACTGGCACGCTCGATCTCGGCAAGATTCATCAGGCCATCGCCAGCAGCAACGGCGCCGGTCACGTACTGCTGTCGTTCGGCCTGGTATTTCTTGTGGTCGGCATTGCGTTCAAGTTCGGCGCCGCACCGTTTCATATGTGGTTGCCGGATGTTTACCAGGGCGCGCCGACCGCGGTCACAGCCTTCATTGGCAGTGCGCCGAAACTCGCGGCATTCGGCATGGCGTATCGCCTGCTCGAAGGTGCGATGGGCAACATGGGGCCGCACTGGCAGCAAATGCTCAGCGTGCTAGCGGTCGCCTCGCTTGCGGTCGGCAATATCGCGGCAATCGCGCAGACCAACCTCAAGCGCATGCTTGCGTATTCGACCATTTCGCACATCGGGTTTTTGCTGCTCGGATTGATCAACGGCACGCCCGCCGGATATTCTGCCGCGATGTTCTACGCGATCTCGTATTCGGTCATGGCGACCGCCGCGTTCGGTATGATCATGCTGCTCGCGCGCCAGGGGTTCGAAGCCGAGGAAATCGACGATTTCAAGGGTCTGAATCAGCGCAATCCATGGTTCGCCCTGATGATGTTGCTGACGATGGCGTCGCTGGCCGGCATTCCGCCGCTGTTCGGATTTTTCGCCAAGCTGCTGGTGCTGAAATCGGTGATCGATGCCGGATCGTTGTGGCTCGCAATCGTCGCGATCGTATTCGCCATCGTCGGTGCGTATTACTACCTGCGCGTAATCAAGGTGATGTATTTCGACGCACCGGTCGATGCGACGCCATTGCGCATGCCGCACGATTTCAGCTTCCGTTTGGCGCTGTCGTTGAACGCCGTCGCGTTGCTCGCGGTTGGCTTGTATTGGGGCCCGCTGATCGATTGGTGCAACCGCGCGTTCCACGTCGTGGTGTAAGTGCAATCACCATCGCTTTTGCCGCATTTGCGGTTGCAATAAAACCTCATGCGCGTTAAGATTGCGGTTCGCCTGATGCGGGGTGGAGCAGTCTGGCAGCTCGTCGGGCTCATAACCCGAAGGTCGTAGGTTCAAATCCTACCCCCGCTACCAAGATCAAAGACAAAGGGCCTCTACATGGGGCCCTTCGTTATTGAGGATGGCGAATGTATAGCAAGGTCGATGTAGCGCAAGCGCATCGAAGATTCGCAGGATGCGAAACGCCGGTTTGGGATTGAAAACGGCGGACTACGGAATGGGCCTTGCGCCCATTTTTTTTTACCTGACGTCGGCTGTGGATGCACGTGAAACACGACGAACTAACCGAATTATTATCGCCGGTCGTGAGTGGGCTTGGTATGGGCCTCGAATGTCTCGGCGTCGATTACAGCCCATCGGCCGGCAATAGTCTGGTGCGCATCTATATCGATGCGGCCGAGCGTCCAGTAACCGTGGAAGATTGCGAGGCGGTCAGCCGCGAAGTATCCGCGACGCTGGATGTGAACGATCCGATTGACGGACAATACACGCTCGAAGTGTCGTCGCCCGGCATGGATCGTCCGTTGTTTACGCCGCAGCAGTTTGCGCGTTTCATCGGTAGCGAAGCCAAGTTGAGCGTTGGTTTGCCCGTGGGTGGTAGACGTCGTTTTCGTGGTGTGATCCTGGCCGTCGAAGGCGACAAGATCACGATGCAACAAGACGATGCGGCGGTGCAGATCACGCACGCGAATATTCAAAAGGCCAATCTGGTACCGGATTTTGCGAAGCCTGAAAAGCCCAAAGGTAATGCCAAGAAAACTCCCGGCAAGAAGGCTGATGCCAAGCCAGCCGGAACGAAAAAATCGATTAACGAATAATGGATGCTGGCGGAAAATATTTCGCCGGACGAATTCGAGGTTGGAATCATGAGTAAAGAGCTATTGCTGGTCGTCGATGCTGTCGCCAATGAAAAAGGCGTCGACATGGAAGTGATTTTCGATGCGATGGAAGCGGCGCTCGCGTCCGCAGCCAAGAAGCGTTACGCCGAAGAAGTGGCGGTGCGCGTAAGCATCAATCGACACACCGGCGAATACGAAACCTTCCGTCGCTGGGAAGTCGTGGCTGATGATGTCGTGATGGAATCGCCCGATCATCAATTGCGCCTGATGGACGCAATCGATATCAAACCGGATTCGGAAGTCGGCGAATACATCGAAGAGCCGATTGATAACGCCGAGTTTGGCCGCATTTCTGCGCAGGCCGCGAAGCAGGTGATTGTGCAGCGCGTGCGCGAAGCCGAGCGCGCGCAGGTTGTCGAAGCCTTCAAGGATCGCATTGGCGAACTCATCACGGGTGTGGTCAAGCGCGTCGAGCGCGGTAGCATCTATCTCGATCTCGGCGGTAATGCCGAAGCCTTTATCCCGCGCGAAAAAGCGATTCCGCGCGAAGCGGTGCGCGCCGGGGATCGTGTGCGCGGTTATTTGCATGAAGTACGTCCGGAAGTGCGTGGCCCGCAATTGTTCGTGTCGCGTACCGCGCCTGAATTCATGATGGAATTGTTCAAGCTCGAAGTGCCGGAAGTCGGTCAGGGCCTGGTCACGATCAAGGGCGCCGCGCGTGATCCGGGCGATCGCGCCAAGATCGCGGTGGTGACCAACGATGCGCGTACCGATCCGATCGGCGCCTGCATCGGCATGCGCGGTTCGCGTGTGCAGGCGGTGTCGAACGAGCTCAACGGCGAGCGCGTCGATATAATTTTGTGGAACGAAAATCCGGCGCAATTCGTGATCAATGCGATGGCACCGGCCGAAGTGCAATCCATCATCGTCGACGAAGAAAAACATTCGATGGATATCGCGGTTGCCGAAGACAAGCTGTCGCAGGCGATCGGTCGCGGCGGTCAGAACGTCCGCCTTGCCAGCAAGCTCACCGGCTGGCAGCTCAACGTGATGACCCAGGCCGATGTTCAGGCCAAGAGTGAAGCCGAGCAGGAATCTGCGCGCGCCTTGTTCGTCGACAAACTCGAAGTCGACAACGAAATTGCCGCGATTCTGGTGCAAGAAGGATTTTCCTCGATCGAGGAAATCGCCTATGTGCCGACCGCGGAATTGCTCGCAGTGGAAGGTTTCGACGAAGACATCGTCGAGGAGCTGCGGGCGCGTGCACGCGATGCGTTGCTCACCGATGCGTTGGCGGTGGAAGAAGGCGTCGACGATACCCACCCCGAACAGGATTTGCTGGACCTGGACGGTATGGACGAAGCCACGGCGTTCGAACTCGCACGGCATGGCATCACCAATCGCGAAAGTCTGTCCGATCTGGCGGTCGACGAGTTGATGGAGCTGGGTATCGCGGGCCTTGATGAGCCGCGTGCACGCAAACTCATCCTGGCGGCACGCGGACTGTAATTGGCACGACCTGAGACGGTGCGGCGACGCACAGCTCAGTAGGCCCCGACGAGTCGCATTGACTCGCGGGGTGATCAAGCGCTTGCGCGGCAAACGCGTTGATCGAGATGTGGATGGATGTGGCGTGGACAGAATCAGCAACGATGCCGGTATGCATCTGCTGAGGTTTACGCACCGACCGTCTCGCGAGCAAGTCACGGAGAATACGCAAAGATGTCAGATGTAACCGTAAAACAACTGGCCAAAGTGCTGGGCATGACCGACGACAAGTTGCTAGCGCAGCTTGCCGAGGCGGGCATGACGTTCAATAGCGTGGATCAGCCTGTCAGCAGCACCGAAAAGGTCAAGCTGCTCGGCTTCCTGCGCCGCACGCATGGCAAGGGCGAAGCTGCCGCCGCAGAATCTACCGCACCACGCCAGATCACGCTGAAGCGCAAGACCGTCAGCGAAATCACCGTGGCCGGGGTCGGTCCGCGCGGGCCGTCGAAAACCGTCAACGTCGAAGTGCGACAGAAGCGCACCTACGTCAAACGCAGCAGCATGACCGACGAGCCGGAAGTCGATTCCGAGCGCGAAGATGCGCTGCGCAAACTGCAGGAGTCGCAGACCAAGCGCGAAGCCGAAGACCTGGTGATTCAGGAAAAAGACAAACGTCGTCACGACGAAGAAGCGCGTTTGCGCGCGATCGAAGATGCCAAGCGTCAGTCCGAAGAAGATCGCCTGCGCGCCGAAGCGGAAGCTCGCGCTGCCGTCGAAGAAGCAGCCAAACCACGCAAGGAAGAACCTGCGCGCAGCGATGTCGCACCGAAGCCCGCAGTAACGCCGGCACCGGCCGCGGCAGCATTGCCGCCGCGCAAGGATCATCGCGTGCGTGATGCGGTCGATGAACCGGCACGCCACAAGGGTCCGCGTGCTCCGCGGGGTCGCGAAGAAGGCGGCTCGGACGAGCCCGCCGGCAAGACTTATTTCGGCGCGGAACTGCACCTGTCCAAGGCTGGCAGCGAGCGTCGCGGTGCGGCGAAGAAAAAACCGCGTCCGCGTCCGGGCGAAATGCAGAAACAGCAACCCGGTGGACTGGCGCACGGCTTCTCGCGTCCGACCGCACCGGTGGTGCGCGAAGTCGCGATCGGTGAATCGATTATCGTTGCCGATCTTGCCCAGAAGATGGCAGTGAAGGGCGCCGAAGTCGTCAAGAAACTGTTCAAGATGGGTGTGATGGCGACGATCAATCAGGCCATCGATCACGATACCGCCGTGCTGGTGGTCGAGGAGATGGGTCATACCGCCGTCGCCGAGATCGGCACCGATGCGGAATCCGTGCTCGTCGCAAAAACCGACATCGCGGGCAATAAAGAAATCCGTCCCCCGGTCGTCACGATCATGGGCCACGTCGATCATGGCAAGACCTCGTTGCTCGATTACATTCGTCGCACCAAGGTGGCGTCCGGTGAAGCGGGCGGCATCACCCAGCATATCGGCGCCTACCATGTCGAAACCGGCAAGGGTGTGGTTTCGTTCCTCGATACGCCCGGCCATGCCGCGTTCACCTCGATGCGTTCGCGCGGCGCCAAACTCACCGATATTGTGGTGCTGGTGGTGGCTGCCGACGATGGCGTGATGCCACAAACGATCGAAGCCGTGCAGCATGCGCGCGCCGCGGGTGTGCCGCTGATCGTCGCCGTGAACAAGATGGACAAACCCGACGCCGAAGCCGACAAGGTCAAGCAGGGATTGGTGCAACATGAAGTCGTGCCGGAAGAGTGGGGCGGCGATACCATTTTCGTGCCGGTGTCGGCCAAGACTGGCGACGGTGTCGATGCGCTGCTCGATGCGATCCTCGTGCAAGCCGAAGTCATGGAACTCAAGGCGGTCAAGGACGGCCTCGCTTCCGGCGTCGTGATCGAATCCAGCCTCGACAAGGGCCGCGGCCCGGTCGCGACCGTGCTGGTACAGCAGGGCACATTGAAGAAAGGCGACTTCCTCGTTTGCGGCGTCGAATACGGCCGCGTGCGCGCCTTGTTCGATGAAACCGGCAAGCAGGTCGAAAGCGCCGGTCCGTCGATTCCGGTGCAGGTGCTCGGCATGTCCGGCGTGCCCGAAGCCGGCGACGATTTTGTCGCCGTCGCCGACGAGCGTCTGGCCAAGGATGTCGCTCAACAGCGTCAGCAGAAACGCCGCGAAAGCCGCCTGTTCAAGAAATCGACCAAGCTCGAAGATGTCATGTCACAGATGGGCAACCAGGGCGAAGCCCAGCGTGTGCTCAACCTCGTGGTCAAGGCCGACGTGCAAGGGTCGGTCGAGGCATTGCGCGATTCGCTCACGAGCCTCACCAACGACATCGTGCGCGTGAATGTGATCGCGTCCGGCGTCGGCGGCATTACCGAATCGGATGCCACGCTCGCCGCCGCTTCGAAGGCGATCGTGATCGGCTTCAACGTGCGTGCGGATGCATCGGCGCGCAAGGTGATCAACGAATCCGATCTCGACATCCGTTATTTCTCGATCATTTACGACGTCATCGATCAGGTGAAGCAGGCTGTGACCGGTTTGCTCGGCACCGAGATCCGCGAGGACATCATCGGTACCGCACAGGTGCGCGACGTGTTCCGTTCGTCGAAGTTCGGCGCGATCGCGGGCTGCATGATCATCGAGGGTACGGTCAAGCGCAACAAGCCGATTCGCGTGCTGCGCGAGAACACCGTGATCTACCAGGGCGAACTCGAATCGCTGCGCCGCTTCAAGGAAAACGTCGACGAAGTTCGCAACGGCATGGAGTGTGGCATCGGCGTCAAGCAGTACAACGACGTCAAGCCGGGCGATCAGATCGAGTGCTATGAGCGCGTCGAGATTCAGCGCACGCTGTAATGCAATCGGACTGCGCTTGAGATAAAGCGCAGTCTTCGATTTGCGATAGTTCTACGTCATTCCTGCGATGCGGGAATGACGCTTTTTCGGCTGGGACCATCCCGGCAAAACTTCTGGTACAGCACCCATCATGGCCAAGGAATTCACCCGCTCCGATCGACTTTCCGCGCAATTGCGCCGGGAGATTTCGATCATGGTGCATGCTGCCGTGCGCGAGCACGCGTTGCCGTCGGTGAGCGTGTCCGATGTCGAAGTCAGCAAGGATTTCGATTCGGCGATCATTTACGTCACCGCGCTGTTGACTGATCAGGGTTTGCCCGCAGTCAAGGAGCTGAACGTGATGGCAAAAGAATTCCGCATGCAGTTATCCAAACTGCTGCACATCCGCCGGGTGCCCGAACTGCGTTTCCGTTACGACGATTCGGTCGATCGTGGCGAGCGCATCGAGGCGCTGCTGCGCGAAGGCAAAACGCGCGGCGAATAGCGCGACGTTCGGCGTGAAAAAGCATATTCGCCTGCGTCCGCCGTACCGTCCCAAGCTGGGGCCGGCGATCGGTGAAGTCCACGGCATTCTGCTGCTCGACAAACCCAGCGGGACGAGTTCGAACAAGGCAATGCAGTCGGTCATGCATCTGTTCGGCGAGTGCAAGACCGGCCATACCGGCAGTCTCGATCCACTCGCAACCGGCATGTTGCCGCTGTGTTTCGGCGAGGCCACCAAGATTGCGGGTCATCTGCTCGGCGCCGGCAAGGCGTATGCGGCGGAGTGCCGACTCGGCATCACTACCGATACCGACGATGCCGATGGCAATGTTCTAAGCGAACGCGCCGTGCCGGTTTTTACCACTGAGCAGGTTGAGGCCGCGATGGCCGGATTGCGTGGCGATATCACGCAGATTCCGCCGATATATTCCGCAATCAAGCAAGCCGGCCAGCCGCTCTACAAGCGCAAGCGCCAGGGCGAAGAAGTGCAGGCGCCGCCGCGGCAGGTGAATGTGCAGCGCTTCGATCTGCTTGAGCGGGGCGCCGATAGTTTGCGTCTGCATGTGGAGTGCGGCTCCGGCACGTATGTGCGCAGTCTCGTGCGTGACCTCGGCGAACGGCTGGGGTGCGGTGCGCATGTCATCGCACTGCGCCGGCTCTGGGTCGAACCGTTCCGCGAAGCGCAAATGGTTACCCTGGAGCAACTACAAGCGCTGGCTGATGCAGGCATGTTGCCGACAAGTTTGTTGCCTCTCGAAACGGGATTGCAGAATCTGCCGGTGGCGCCGCTGGATTTGCTCGAAGCCCAGCGTTTGCGCCTCGGCCAGCGATTGGCCGCGGCGCCGGAACTGCTGGTAGGCCAGCTTTACCAGGCGCGCGATCAAAACGATCGCCTGGTTTCCTTGGCCGAATGTCGCGCCGATGGTTGCCTGTGGCCATTGCGCGGCTTCAATCCGCCAGCGCCAGTCGAATCGTCCGAGCCATCCTCGGCAGAGGCCGTGGCCGTATGAAAAACAGCAAGACAAGCCGTACTTCTCGACACGGCTGCAAGTAGCTGATCCGCAGCAAGCTCGCTTGAAAATGACCTTCAGGATTCGGTCGGCAGAAACGGAACACCGGCTTTCGCGCATCCTCAAACAAAAATCCCGTACCGGATGCCGCAATCCATCGTTTCGCGCATTTCCCTTTGACTTATAACAAGTTGACGCTACACGCCAAAAGTACGCTAAAATGCCCAGCTAACTCCGCTAACTCATCCATCCACTGCGGGGCTTACGCAGCACCATCTCCGCTGGAGTGCCGGTTTTCGTCGGTCTGACCGATGTGGCGCTACGCAAGCCTCGCTTCGCAAATCCAAGGTTCATCATGTCTCTCAACGTCGAACAAACCTCCAAGATCATCGCCGATCACGCGCGTGGCCCGGCCGATACCGGCTCCACCGAAGTTCAGGTCGCGCTGCTTTCCGCACGCATCGAACATCTCACCAAGCATTTTGCCGAACACGACAAGGATCACCATTCGCGTCGCGGTCTGCTGAAGATGGTGAACCAGCGCCGTCGCCTGCTGAATTACCTCAAGACCAAGGATGCCGAGCGTTACAAGACGCTGATCGGTCGCCTCGGAATCCGTCGCTAAACATCAATACACATCGGGATGTGTCGTGCCGGTGCGTCGAATCGCCCGGCCCGACCGCCTGCTGAATCCTGACCAGCCCTTCCATGCAGGGTCTGGTCGCTGCCTTGAACACAAGGCGGCTCACCGAATAATGCAGAAGCAACAGGAAAATTCTCGTGGCGAAAGTAACCAAGTCCTTCCAGTACGGTAATCACGAAATCACGCTGGAGACGGGCGAAATCGCCCGCCAGGCCAGTGCGGTGATCGTCAAGATGGGCGACACCGTCATCCTGGTCACGGCGGTCGGCAACAAGTCGGCACGCGAAGGGCAGGATTTTTTCCCGCTCACCGTCGACTATCAGGAAAAGTTCTATGCCGGTGGTCGCATCCCGGGCGGCTTCTTCAAGCGCGAAGGTCGTCCGACCGAAAAAGAAACGCTGACCTCACGCCTGATCGATCGCCCGATCCGTCCGCTGTTCCCCGAAGAATTCCGCAACGAAGTGCAGGTCATCGCTACCGTGCTTTCGATGAATCCGGAAATCGACGGTGACATCCCGGCCTTGATCGGCGCCTCCGCCGCACTCGCACTTTCAGGCATGCCGTTCAGCGGCCCGATCGGTGCGGCGCGCGTCGGTTATGCGAACGGCAAATATCTGCTCAATCCGACCGCCACCGAACTCAAGACCTCCGACCTCGACCTCGTCGTCGCTGGTACCTCGAATGCGGTGCTGATGGTCGAATCCGAAGCCAAGTTGCTGTCCGAGGAAATCATGCTCGGCGCGGTGATGTTCGGTCACCAGCAGATGCAGGGGGTGATTCGTGCGATCAACGAGTTGTGTGTCGAAGTCGGCGTGAAGTCGTGGACGTGGTCGGCTCCGGCCAAGAACGACGCATTGATCACGCACGTCAAGGGTGCGGTCGGCGACAGCCTGATCGCCGCTTACGGCGTGCGCGACAAGCTTGAGCGTCGCGATGCGATCTCGGCCTTGAAGAAAGCAACGATTGCTTCACTGAAATCTGAAGCCGAAGCGCATGGCTGGACCAATGCCGAACTCGCCAAGGAATTCGGCGAACTCGAATACCAGACGCTGCGTGCGTCGGTCCTCGCCACCAAAACCCGTATCGATGGTCGCGATCCGACCACCGTGCGTCCGATCACCGTGCGCACCGGCGTATTGCCGCGCACGCATGGCTCGGCCTTGTTCACGCGTGGCGAAACCCAGGCGCTGGTCATTGTCACGCTTGGCACCACACGCGATGCGCAGATCATTGATGCGCCGGAAGGCGAGTCGAAAGACCCGTTCCTGTTCCACTACAACTTTCCTCCGTTCTCGGTCGGCGAAGCCGGTCGCATGCTCGGTCCGAAGCGTCGCGAAATCGGCCACGGCCGTCTCGCCAAGCGCGGTGTGCAGGCCGTCAAACCAAGCATCGAAGAATTCCCGTACGTCGTGCGTGTGGTCAGCGAGATCACCGAATCGAATGGTTCCTCGTCGATGGCATCGGTATGCGGTTCTTCGCTCGCCATGATGGACGCGGGCGTACCGCTGAAATCGCCGGTCGCTGGTATCGCG
Source organism: Pseudolysobacter sp. (assembly GCA_043759455.1). Classification (GTDB taxonomy): domain Bacteria; phylum Pseudomonadota; class Gammaproteobacteria; order Xanthomonadales; family Rhodanobacteraceae; genus Pseudolysobacter. The sequence continues at coordinate 5,345 of JAYVLO010000036.1, read as the reverse complement.
ATGGGCCTGGTCAAGGAAGGCAACGACTTTGTCGTGCTCTCCGATATCCTCGGTGACGAAGATCATCTCGGCGACATGGATTTCAAGGTGGCTGGAAGCGCGGATGGTATTTCCGCGTTGCAGATGGACATCAAGATTGATGGCATCACCGAAGAAATCATGCGCGTCGCGTTGAGCCAGGCCAAGCAGGGTCGTTTGCATATCCTCGGCGAAATGGCCAAGGTGATCAGCAGCGCCCGTTCGGAAATGAGCGAGTTCGCCCCGCGCCTGCTGACGATGCGCGTGCATCCGGACAAGATCCGCGAAGTCATCGGCAAGGGCGGCGCCACGATCCGTTCGATCACCGAAGAAACCGGCACGCAGATCGACATCCAGGACGATGGCACGATCATCATCGCCTCGGTCAACCGTGAAGCCGCCGAAGCCGCGAAAGCGCGCATCGAGCAGATCACCTCGGATGTCGAGCCGGGCAAGATCTACGAAGGCAAGGTTGCCAAGCTCATGGACTTCGGCGCATTCGTCACGATTCTGCCGGGCAAGGATGGTCTGGTTCACGTTTCGCAAATCTCCAACGAGCGCGTCGAGAAAGTTTCCGACAAGCTCAAGGAAGGCGATATCGTGCGCGTGAAGGTGCTTGAAGTGGACAAGCAGGGCCGCATCCGTTTGTCGATGAAGGCCGTGCTCGAAGACGAAGCCGCCGCAGCCGCAGGCTGATCACGCGGGTTTGTCGTTTACGAAAAAGCGGGCCGTGTGCCCGCTTTTTCTTTGCCGGTTTGAGGCGTTCCGATTATTCGCGACGGTAACGCTCGCCAATATTGACCGCCATGCGTATGCGCTTGTGTCGTTGTGACCTGACGTGACGGCTGCTAGCATCGTTTTATCTTGCGGAGGATTTATGACTGACGAAATGGACTGGGCCAAGATGCAGGCCAAGTATTGGAACGCCTTCGGCGATCTCACGCGCAATGCCGCGACCGATCAAGCGCGCGGCGGCGCTGCTGCGGCGCCGTGGCAGGACGGCATCGAGCAATGGTCGCGCCTGTTCGGCAATCAGCCGAACCATCAAAGCGATGTGGTCGAACGCATGCTGGCGAGTGCGAAGACGTATCTCGCGACGATGCAGTCGACCTTGGGCGGCGCGTTTGCGAATCCGGCGTCAGGCTTCGAAGGCAGCGCGAATACCGGCGCGTGGATGGATAGTCTGCGCAACGCGTTTGCGCTGCCCGGCGGTTTTGGCATGCCCGGTTTTGATGCGTCGCTGAGCAACAATCCGATGTCGCGCGGCCTGCGCGATATCGCAGGACAGGGCGCCAAGAGTTTTGAGCAGCTCGGCGCGCAGATGGCACCGTTTATCGAGGCCGCCAAACGCGAAAGCAGTGCGATGTTGAATCTGCCGGCGTTCGGTTCGTCGCGCGAAAAACAGGAGCGCCTGCAGAAGCTGCTCGCCGCGTGGTCGGAATACGAAGAAGCCAACAAGAGCTATAACGCCGAGCTAGCCAAATCGAGTCAGCGCAGTTTCGAGATTCTCGAAGACAAACTCGCCGAGCGTTCCGAACCCGGCCGTCAGATCGATTCGATGCGCGGGTTCTACGATCTCTGGGTCGACTCCGCCGAAGAGGCGTACGCCGAAATCGCGATGGCCGAAGATTTCCGCAAGGTCTACGGGGATTATGTCAATGCGCAGATGCGCGTGCGTGGCCTGATGCAGCAAGAGATCGAACACAACACGCGCGAGCTCGGCATGCCGACGCGCACGGAAATCAACAGCGTGGAAAAGCGCCTGCACGAACTGCGTCGCGAGCTGCGTCGCAGTGCCGAAGCTGGCAAGAGTGCGATGGCGCAGGAGTTGGCGAGCTTGCGCGCGGAAGTCGATGCGCTGCGCAACGCCGCTGCGGAGAAACCCGTTGCGGCTCGTGTTGTGGAGAAGCCCGCTACAGTTCAGGCGCAGAAAAAATCGGCGCCGACACCTATCAACAGCAAGCCGGCAGCCAAGGCTCCGGTGGCAAAAGTGGCGACTACAAAAGCAACGGCGACAAAGGCATCGACGACAAAGGCACCTGCAATCAAACTAGCCGCAGCCGCAGTAAAGCCGCCGAGCAAATCTGTCGCGAGCAAACGTTCCACCAATACCTTCGCCGCATCGCTGAATAAAACGCGCGCCGTGATCGCCAAGGCCGAGGCGAGCAAGAGCAGGCGCGCTGCGTCCACATCCGCCAAGCGTCGCTGAGGCCCGGCATGAATCCGATCAATATCACCCCGCAAAAAGCGTTGGACGACGCGATCAAGCTGCAGCAGAAAATCGCGAACGGCATGAAAACTCTGCGTGAAGTCGATGACGTGCATTTCGGCGTCACCGACAAGGAAGAAATCTATCGCGAGGACAAACTCGTCCTGTACCGCTTCAAGGGCGAGGGCAAGCCGACCATCAAGACGCCGCTGCTGATCGTCTACGCGCTGGTCAATCGTCCGTACATGGTCGACCTGCAGGAAGACCGCTCGATCGTCAAACAGCTACTCGCGAGTGGTCAGGATGTCTATCTGATCGACTGGGGTTATCCCGATCTGTCGGATCGATTCACCAATCTCGACGACTACATCAACGGTTATATCCGGCGTTGCGTCGATGCCGTGGCGAAACGTTGCGGTGTGGCCAAGATCAATATCCTCGGCATCTGCCAGGGCGGCGCATTCTCATTGTGTTTCGCCTCGATCTATCCCGAGAAAGTGCGCAATCTCGTGACGATGGTGACGCCGGTGGATTTCCACACGCCGGAAAACATGTTGTCACATTGGACGCGCGGCCTTGATGTCGATCTGTTCGTCGATGCGCTCGGCAATGTGCCGGCCGAGCTCATGAATTACTGCTACCTCACGCTCAAGCCGGTGCGTTTGAATCAGCAGAAATATATCGGCCTGATCGACATCCTCGACAACAAGACCGAGGTTGAGAATTTCCTGCGTATGGAAAAATGGATTTTCGATAGCCCCGACCAGGCCGGCGAGGCCTTCCGCGAATTCATCAAGGAGTTCTACCAGGGCAACAAACTAGTCAAGGGTGGACTCATGATCGGCGACAAATCGGTCGCGCTGAAAAACATCACCATGCCAGTGCTGAATATTTTCGCCGAGCAGGATCACCTCGTGCCGCCATCGGCCTCGCGCGTGCTCAAGGATCATGTCGGCAGCAAGGATTACACCCAGCTCGCGTTCAAGGGCGGCCACATCGGTATCTACGTTTCCGGCCGTGCTCAGCGCGAAGTGCCGCCGGCGATTCACGCGTGGCTGGCCGAGCGTTCGCGATAGTTATTGCTGCAGATTGCGGTGCGTCATCTCGATATTCCTGCAAGCGCGGGAATATCGAATGACATTCATTGAGCCGCTCGCTGTGCGGACGATTTTGCCGCGATAACCTCCGTTTCTTTTTATCGATATTCCGAAGCCATGAACGAAGTCCTGTTTCATTTCAACCATATCACCGTCACGTCGTGGAAGCTCGTCGGCTACCTCGGTGTGTTCCTGTTCACGAGCCGCTGGTTCGTGCAGTTGTACGCATCGCGCAAACTCAAGCGCGTGCACATGCCGATCGAATTCTGGTGGCTGTCGGTCAGCGGCAGCATCCTGTTGCTGCTGTATTTCACGTTCGGCAAAAACGACTCGGTTGGTGTGATGTCGAATCTTTTTCCGATGTTCGTTTCGGTCTACAACCTGTTTCTCGAACTGAGTCACCGGCGCAGCACGCAAACAGAAAATATCGATTCGGAATAACGATTTCTGGATTCGACGTCTCCAGCTAGACTTTGCTGAGCAAGGGAAATTGCTCTGGATGATCGATGGATTCCACAGCAAGATCGATATCGAGTGAAGGCCAATACAAGTGCTGCGCGCTGGGCCAATCGACGTCGGTCAGCTGAGCGATCGAAGCATCGCGAAACCACGGAAAGTTATCGAAGGCGACAAACTTTTCCATGCCGGCCAGCAGCAGCCAGAAGCCGTGCGTCGACACGTTGGTGACCTCAACTGTCAAAGTGGATTTTCCACGCTGTGGGATTTCATCTTCGTGTTCCTCAACCAGACGCAATGCAGCGCTGATTTGCTGTGCGTTGAAGCCATGTCCGAGCGCCAGTTCGATTTTCGGCTCCAGCCAGAACTTCGCTTCTCCACTCGAAGCATGCACATGGACATGCATGCGAAGCTCCTCGCGCGAGAAAAAGTAGAATCTGAACGCGCCGTCGCGAAAAATTGTCGGACTCATGGCCCAATCTTACACGCGCTGCTTTCTGCAACCTAACGCCCAAGCTAACGGACGACGATGCGAATTATTGACGTTGTTAAACAGAATAGTTAGTGCTCAACTTATGCGTCACCGTAGCGGAACTTGTAGATCAGTCGCCTGATGCCACTGCTACCGAAGATCAGCCCAAATGAAATGAGAAGCTCGACCGCCGTGCCGATGATCCTTGCGATCTGCACGTGGGTCCACTCGAACGGAATATCGCTGATCTGCCTGGTTCTGACAAACAACGCCAGCCAGTACGATGCCTCAACCAATGCACCGGCGAGGAACCAGACTCCGATCAGCGTCAGCCCGAGTGAAAGTGCGGATGAGGAGCCGATTGCCTCCTCGGAACGCGGCTCCCGCGCGACAGGCAGAAGCTTTCTCGCAATCGTTAGCGGGAAGAACCACAGGAATGCGCAGAACAGCAGGCTAATGATAAGCACGATTGCGTAAAGTCCGACCCACGTCATGCCTTGATCCTGTGACAGCATCTGCGCAGCGCTTGGCACGGTTCTGATTACGCCGAAGAAGCTATAGATCGAGAAAAGCCTGGATGCTACCGCGATGAAATCTTCTCGATTCAAAATAATCTCCCTGTGTTCTCTAATGCTTGAACTACGATGCGCCGCGAGATGTCAGCGGCAATGTCTACGTATTCGACTTGGCTCATCGGTGGTGGCACGGGCGCACCATCCTCGCGCAGACCTTCGAGGTAGAAAACGATAGCCTCACGGATTTGCTCCTCGACTTCCTGGACGGTGCCGCCTGTAGCAATGCAGCCGGGAAGATCAGGGACGTATGCCGAGTAATTGTTTGCTGCCTGCTCGATGACAATCGCGTAGCGCATAAAGTTACCTCTTGAGGCCTGCTTGTTTGAGTCCGAAGGGCGGGGTACGCCGTTTCACGAATCCCCCCGTCCTTCGGCTGAATTCACTGATTCAATGTGTCAATATAAGATCTGACCCTGGTGTTTGGATATTCCGGTCATGTGAACCCACCGTTCCGGACCATGGGAACCCAGTGTCGGGTGGTCGGTTGAAGGTGGTGATTACAGTTTAGATTTTTGGTT
>JAYVLO010000035.1:0-3295 GCA_043759455.1 Pseudolysobacter sp. | reverse complement strand
TAGCTGTGCAGCTTCTCGGCGATCGCGCGCTTGCGCGCGGGATCGAGCGCCGTACCCGCAGCCAGCGCCTGCGCATATTCGCCCATCGCAAAGTACTCGACTTCGGCGAGGAATGGTTTGAGTTCGGCCGGGCGATTCGAGAGTTTCTTGTGATACCACGCCGTCGCCGCGTAGGTCGGCAGCACCAGCTGATACGACAGATCCACGCCCGGATTGATCTGCGGGAAATCGATCAGCATCGCCATGTTGAGCACTTGCGAGAGCAGGATCACGCCGTTCAGGTCGATCGCTTTTTCACTCTGCAGCAGATTCGCCAGCACCGCCGAGCGCGTCGTGCCGTAGCTTTCGCCGAACAGGTATTTCGGCGAATTCCAGCGCCCGTATTTCGACAAAAACTTGCCGATGAATTGTGCGAATGCCTCGGCATCGGGATCGACGCCGAAATAATCCTTCGGACCTTTTTCCTTGTCGGCAAATGTGCTGAAACCCGCACCCGGCGCATCGATGAAAACCAAATCACTGGCGTCGAGCAAACTGTAATCGTTATTGACCAAACCATACGGCGCCGGTGCTGTGTGCTGGTCGTCGTCGGTCACCACACGCTTCGGCCCGAATGCGCCCATGTGCAACCAGACAGTTGCTGATCCGGGGCCACCGTTGTAGATAAAAGTGACCGGACGCTTCGATGCCTCCGCGCCCTTCTTGAAATATGCCGCGTAGAAAATACTGGCCGTACCGACGCCTTTTTTATCGTCCAGGATCAGCGTGCCGGCAACTGCCTTGTAATCGATGTGCTTGCCCTCGACCGTCACCTCGCCATCGGTCTCAGATTGCTTGGCGACAAGCTTGTCGGGCTTGGGCTGATCCTGTTTTGCCGCGTCGGGTTTGGCATCTTTCGCCGGCGTATCCTCAGCGAAACTCGGCGCGGCAAGTGCGGCTAAAGCGGTGACGACAACGACGGTGCACAGATTTTTCATGCGGTTTCTCTCTGCTCGGAGGATGAGTTGCGGCGCCAGCCGGGATCGCCGGCGCCACGCTGCTGCGTACAGTCTGGCGCACACGATGATGCCGTTACACTCCCAGAAGTCATACCGCAACATAGCTGCAAAAAAATACTTCACGGCACTGCGCTACTGCCGGTCGATTATCTTGCATTGCTGCAAACGGCGCGGTTGGCGATAATCCAGCAACGCGTGCGCGTTTTGCACGGCTCATATCACCACTCAGGAAAACAATGCTCACTTTTATACCGACGTTCATCCGTTTGCCGCTGGTATGCCTGCTGCTCGCGCTGAATCTGTTGCTGCATGTCACGCCGCTGTTCTTGTTTGCGATCATCAAGGCGATCGTGCCGATCAAGGGGTTTCGCCGGGTTTGCTCGCGTATCCTCGTGCTGCTGGCCGAGGACTGGATCGCAGTGCACGGCGTGTTGATGCGGATATTCACGCGTACCGAATGGCATATCGAAGGCATGGACGCGCTGCGTTATCGCGGCTGGTATCTGGTGCTCAGCAATCATCAGAGCTGGGTAGATATTCCGGTGCTGCAGAAAATCTTCAACAAGCGCATTCCGTTTCTCAAGTTTTTTCTCAAGCAGCAATTGATCTGGGTGCCGGTGCTCGGCCTTGCGTGGTGGGCGCTGGACTTTCCATTCATGCGCCGCTACTCGCGGGCGACCTTGAAAAAAAATCCCGAACTCGCCGGCAAGGATATGGAGGAAACCCGCAAGGCCTGCGAACGTTTTCGCGATCTTCCCGTGTCGGTGATGAACTTCGTCGAAGGCACGCGTTTTACCGATGAAAAACATTCGCGTCAGCAATCGCCGTACGCACATCTGCTGAAACCGAAATCCGGCGGTGCGGCGTTCGTGCTCGACAGCATGGGCGAGATTCTGCAATCGGTGATCGACGTCACCATCGTTTATCCCGATGGCCGCCCGACCTTGGTCGATCTGCTCGCCGGGCGCGTGCGCAAAGTCAGTGTGGTGGTTCGCGAGTTGCCGATCCCGGCCGAACTCATGCACGGCGACTACGAAAACAATCCGTCGTTCCGCGCGCAGTTCCAGCAATGGGTCAACGGTATCTGGAAAGACAAGGACACGATTTTCGAACGTATCGACTAACGTTTCAGCCGACGCTCTCGGCGCTGTAGCGTGCGAGCAATCCGCTGCGCACCGCCGAGCGGTAAACCCGGCTGAAACACAGATACGCTAGCACGATCTGGACCAGCGCGAGTACCAGCCCGAGCAGCAGCGAGCTCGACGAAAACGCATTGCCTGCCACCACCGCGCGCATGCCCTCGAACACATACGACGGCGGCAGGACATAACCGATCCACTGCATCCAGTGCGGCAACACCGACAACGGATAAAACACCGCAGCGAATGGCGACAACAGCGCCGGAATCGGCCACACCAGCCACTCTGACGCAGGCCCAAGCCGCAGTACCAGCGCGCTGGCGAAAATGCCGAGGGCGATGCCGAACAGAAACAACACTGCGACGAATGGAATCAGCAACACGCCATAAACGAAGAACGACAAGCCGAACACTGTCGTCGCCAAAACCAGCATCACCACCAAGCCGATCAGGCTGGTCACGATGCTCGTCAGCACGAGGCCGGTGACGTATTCCGAAATCGACAACGGCGTGGCGAAGACGTTGAGAAAATTGCGCGACCAGACATCCTCGAAAAAAGCGATCGTCACACCCTGCATCACGCGTGTGAAAAAATCCCAGAGCAGTACCGCGCCGAGCAGGCTCGGTACAAAATCGTGGCCCGGCGATGACACAGTATTGAGATAACGCGCGATGAATCCCCACAACACAATATCGATCGCCACCCACGCGAACAATGGCACGACACGCGTCGGGCTGCTGCGCAACAGATAAAACTGGCGTAGAAAAATAGCGTAGATGCGGCGCGGATTCATCGTCCGTTCTCCGCATAGGCCAGCGGTTCGCGCGCGAGGCTAATGAATAACTCTTCGAGCGAGGCCACACCGTGCTCGGCTGGCAAGGTCTTCGGATTGCCTTCGAGCAGAATGCGTCCGTGCGACAGGAACAGCACGCGATCGCAGACGTCCTGCACCTCGTACATATTGTGCGACGTCCACAAGATTCCGCCGTGACCATGCGTGGCGATATCGCGAATGCTGCGTCGAATATCCTGCGCCGTAGCGGGATCGAGCGACGCCGTCGGCTCATCCAGCAACAACAGCTGCGGCGTGTTCAGCAGCGCCTTGGCCAGACTCACGCGCGTCTGTTCACCGGAGGACAGCACGCCGCACTTCGTGTC
>JAYVLO010000034.1:0-29651 GCA_043759455.1 Pseudolysobacter sp. | reverse complement strand
GATGATTCATAGGCGATCGTATTGCGCAACGAACTGCCGCCGGACGTCAGATCCTTGCCCAGGCGAATGCCATCGAGTCGCACCGCACAGGTAGTGGTGCGAAAACTCGGCGGTGAAGCCACGGCGAGATTCGTCACACAGCAGAGTAGTAGCGCGACACGAAGTCGGGCTTGGTGAATTCCCATTGGCATTTGATCCCCCGGCAATTACTACAGACTACGATCCATCTCGCGCTGGCCTGCGCACTGTGAACCACCTAAGCGGAAAGTCAAGCAAACAACTGGCCGCCAAAAGCAGCATCCGATACCGGCGCCAGTATATCAACGCTATTCCAATCTTCGAATTAACTGCTTATTACGCCACGTCGGGCAATCCCGCGATTCGGCCCATGAACTGACGGTAATAGCGCAGCTCGTCGATCGAATCGCGCACATCGGAGAGCGCGGTATGACTGGATTCCTTGGTAAAACCCTTGCCGATTTCCGGCGCCCAGCGCCGCGCGAGTTCCTTGATCGTCGACACATCGAGATTGCGGTACATGAAAAACCGCTCAAGTCGCGGCATCAGGCGATGCATGAAACGTCGATCCTGGCAGATCGAATTGCCGCACATCGGCGACTTGCCGCGACCAGCAAAACGCACGAGAAATTCCACCGTCAACGCTTCGGCGGTGGCGATATCAATCGTCGAATCGAGCACGCGTTGCCATAGCCCGGACTTGCCGTGCTGGTTACGATTCCAGTCGTCCATCACTTCGAGCCGCGCGAGATCGTGGCGGATCGCAAACTCCGGTCCTTCGGCGATGATATTGAGATTCTTGTCGGTCACGACCGTCGCGATTTCGAGAATCGAATCGGTATCGGTATTCAGCCCGGTCATCTCCAGGTCGATCCAGATCAGATTGTCGTCGCTGGGAAACGGTGGCTGCAAACTCATCGAAACTCCAAAGTAAAACCAAAAAACCACGTGCTCGAATCGAGCGAATTATGACGAGCTTACGGCTGATCTGTCAGTATCAACAAGCAAGCGAGTGATCTGCGCAGCCAATCCGGACCAGCGTTGCGCCGGACTGCCGATAGCCGCGCGCAATACCGTCTCGCTACCGATCACGATCAGTTCGTTCCGTGCGCGACTCAGCGCCGTATACAACCACTCGCGCGTCAGCAGCGGATGCGGCTGCGGTGGCAACAACACCAGCACGGTATCGTATTCCGAGCCCTGCGCCTTGTGCACCGTCATCGCATAACCAAGTTCAAACGCCGGTAACTGCTTTGCCGACAGTCCGCGTACACCGTGCTGGGTGTCGGCAAACCATGCACGCAATCGCTGTTGCGCATCGACCAGCAACACGCCGCTGTCGCCATTATACAAACGCAGTGTGTGATCGTTTTCGGTGATCAGCAGCGGTGCCGACGGATAATGCAGCGGCAGCGGTTGCCACGCTTTCAGACCCAGCTGCACACGCGCTATCGCAGCATTCAGCGCGAGCGTTCCCCACGGGCCTTCGCGCAGCGCACCGAGCACGCGAAAATGAGCCAGCGCACGCAACGCCTGCTCGGGCGTGGTCGCAGTTTGCAGCGGCGCGTAGTGTTGTGCGGCAATCTGCAATGTTTGCGCGAGCGCATCGTTCTGTTCGTGCTCATACCAGACGATGCCGTCACCCTGCCGCAAGATCTCGCAGGCGCGATCCGCGTTGCCATTGCGTACGGCTTCGACCAATTGTGCGATGCTGCCACCCGCGCTGAAACGGTGACTGTGCGTGAGCGTCACCACCACATCGCCGAATCGCGCGGTCGAGGCCGATGTAATTTCCGAAGCACTGCCGGTCGCCACCGCGATGTTTGCCGCCACTTGCGGCGAATACCGATTATGCATATTGAATAGGCGCAACTCGGACAGCACATTGCCGATCTCGATCGATGCGAGTTGATCCGGATCACCGAGCAGGATCAGCCGCGCTGCATGCGGCAACGCATCGAGTACACGCGACATGCTCGGCAAGTCGATCATCGATGCTTCATCGAGTACCAGCACATCCAGCGGCAGCGGATTGGTGTGGTTGAAACGCGGTTTGCTGCTATGCGGACGCATACCGAGCAGGCGATGCAAGGTCGTCGCCTCTCGCGGCAAACTCGCGCGTAACTCATCCGTCACAGGCAGTTCAGCCAGATCGCGCTGCAGGCTGTCGCTCACACGCCTCGCCGCCTTGCCCGTGGGCGCAGCCAGCGCGATGCGCAGCGATTTTTTTTGTGGTTCCAGCTCGCGTTTCGCTGCGTTCAATGGCTGCAACATTTGTTGTGCGATCAACACCAGCAGACGCAACACAGTCCAGGTTTTGCCGCTACCGGGACCACCGAGAATTACCGTAAGGTTCTGGCGCAATGCCAGCACCGCCGCCACACGTTGCCAGTCGGGACTCTTTGCCGCATTGGCCGGAAACAGCTTCTCGATTTGCTCATGCCACTCAGAAGACTCCAGCATCGCAGGATTGCCGCAAGTGCGTTGCAACAGATTCTCGGCGATACGCCGTTCGTACTCGAAATAACGCCGCAGATAAAGATTTCTGCCATCGCAGATCAACGGCAATTTGGCACCGGGATTGCCAACCAGACCGCTCGCGCGCAACCGCTCGTGCAGTTGTTCGGCTGAACAGAACACACCATGATCAGCCAGCGCCGAAGACGCGAACTCATCGCACAATTCCTGCAACGGAAGACAACTATGGCCCTGCTGCACGGCAGCGGAGAGTTGCGCGATCAATTCGCGTAACCACGGCTCGTTGGCCGGGCCGCGTTGTCTCAGCGAATCGGCCAAGGCGTAGTCGAACGCACTCGGTAAACCGATCGATGAAAGAACACTTCGGTCAGGTGCGGTCTGCATATTCATTCGCCATCGAGCCATTGGTCGAGCGCTTCGACAAGATCCGTCGATGGCTGTTGATGCACCACACCTGCACCGGCGTTTGTCGTGCTCAGGCCACGCACGAACACATACAACGCGCCGCCCAGCAACTCGGTACGATAACGGATACCGAGCCGCAGCCGCAGATAGCGATGCAATGCCACCTGATAAATCAGTGCCTGCAAATCGTAACGATGCTGTTCCATCGCCAAAGCGAGTCGCTGCGGCGCATAGTCGCGCGCATCCGGGCCGAGCCAGTTGCTCTTGTAGTCCAGCACGTAAAAACGCCCTTCATGCACCAGCGTGAGATCGATAAAACCATTCATCAAACCTTGCAGCGAAACGCCTGAAGAACTCAATACGTGGAATGCGGCGGCGTACTGCGGAAAACGTTGCGCGAGATCGATCAACACTGCGGCGCCACCGCTCGCCAGACGAAAATGAAACTCCATTTCTGCCACGCGATATTGCGGTAGCAATGTGCGCAAGCGCAGGCGCGGCAGTAATTCCGCGTCGAGCGTTGCCCGCACCAGCGCAAGGAATTGTGCCTCGCTTGCGGCGGCAAATCCGGCCCGCTGCACCTGTTCCACGACAATACGCCGCGACGCGGTCGCATCGTCGCCGCTAAAGTCGATGCGCTCGAGAATCTGATGCAGGCATTCGCCGAATTCGGCACCGCGCAATAGCGACGATACCGACGCAGAGGTCTCATCGAGCACGATCGGTGTTTGCACCACTGCATCGTGATCGGCCACGTGCGTCATATGCAGGCCCTGCACGAGGCGCGTGAAACTCAAGGTGCGCCGCGCATCGAATAATGAACGCGTGAATTGGCGCGCGTGCAGCGGCGTCGAGTCGACTTGTGCTTGCCAGCGATCTGCGGAAGGCTCGGGTAACGCACAGACATCAATCGCGCCATCACTATCATCGCGCAGACGCGCCAATCGCTCGGCCACGATGCCATCGTTCGGCGCTGCGATCTCGTGGCGATTGTCAGCAATCGCAGGATCGAGCAGACGCAGCAACGGCGAATACGCACCTGCATCGGTAGTGCCCCAAACCAGGTACAGCCGATTGATCGCACGCGTACACGCGACATACGCCAGACGTATCGATTCGGCGTAATTTTCCAGCTCGCGCTGACGTGCCCGTGCGGCCATTTGCGCTGTACCGAGATCGGCAATCACCCGATAATTTTTATCGTGGCTGATCACCGGAACTTTCAATCCATTTTTTTTGTTTTTTCCTTTCCACAAAAAAGGCGCGAACACGATCGGATATTCCAGCCCCTTGCTGGAATGAATGGTGACGACCTGCACCGCTTGCGCATCGCTGTCGAGGCGCAGCAGTTGTGCCTTGTTTTCGGTATCCGGGGCGAGTCGATTCTGTTGCAGCCAAACCAGCAGCGCGGCAGGCCCGGCGCACTTTTTACTCGCCACATCCAGCAGTTCGCCGAGCTGCAGGTAATTCGCCATGCGTCTTTCGCCGTCGTGCATCGGCAACAGGCGCGGTGCCGCCTCGCGCAATATTTCGAGGATCAGGCTCAATACGCCTTGTTCGTGCCAGCGCGTCGCTAGCGTCGCGAACTGCAGCAGCGTGGTTTCCCAAGAATCTTCGCTGGCATCCAGCGCCTGCAGGTCGGCTGCATCCAGACCAAACAAAAGCGTAGTCAGCGCTGCGCGCAGTTTGGGCGCGCGCGTTGGTTCGAGCAAAGTGCGCAACAGCAAGATCATCTCATGCGCTTCATCGCTCGCAAACACGCTTTCGCGGGCACGCCGCGATACTGCGACACCGCGCGCGCGTAGCGCAGCCTCGACCTGCAATGCCTGCTTATGGCTGACCACGAGCACGGCGATATCCCCCGCGCGCAAGCCATGTTGCGCCATCGCCTGTCCGTGCAAACCGAGTACAAGTTGCTGTTTTGCACCGGCCTGCAACAGGGCCACGATTTCGCTCGCCACACTGCCGGCGATTTTTTGCTCAAGCCTGGCGACCGTTGCGATGGCGTTTTTGCCCTTGCGCGCATCGCGCAGTTCATCGGTCACCTCGGCATGCCAGAACGTCAGCGGCGATGTGCTCGGTTGCAACCAGCGCCCTTGCTTCGGGCCGCCGGCTTGCACATCGCGCCACGCGATGAAATCGACCACAAATGTGCGCGGATCGCGAAATAGTTTGTTGAGCGCTTTGCTGAGTTCGGGTTCGGAGCGGTAATTGGTTTCCAGTGTGAACAGCTGTGCCTGCGCATCCTGGCGCGCCGCAGCGTAGGCAAAAACGTCGCCGCCGCGAAACCCATAAATCGCCTGCTTGGCGTCACCAATCATCAACAACACGCCATATTCCGCATAAACACGGCGGAAGATCGCGTACTGGCGTTGATCGGTATCCTGGAATTCATCCACCAGCGCGACCGGATAACGATTCCGCAAACGTGTCGCGAGGCGCTCGGCATCATCACCCAAAAGCGCGTCGTGCAGGCGCCCGATCAAGCTGTCGAAACCCAGTGATACGCTGATTTCCTCAAAACGTTTCATCTCCGCACGCACGTAGTCGCTGGCATCCACCAACAACGTGGCCTGGTGCATCTGCACGATCGATTCCGCGCACGCCGACAACTCGCCGAGCGTGGTCAACAGCGCATCCTGCGGCAACGGTTTACCTTTGTCGCGTGCCGAAGGATTCTGATTTTTTTCGAGCATCTCGGGTCGAAAAATATTGCCTGCTTCTGGAAACAATACGAGCGCATTGCCCCGAGAAAAATAGTCGGCGAGCTCACTGCAAACAATCGCGAGAGTCGCGCCATCCATGCCGTTGGTCGTGGCGCGCGACATGCCATACGCCTTGTTGGCAAACAGGCTTTCCAGGTGTGCAGGCGCATGCTCCGACCACATCTGGCGTCCGCGCGCGAAAATGCGCTCGTTCGTTTTTTCGAGCAAACACAATTCATGCGCAGGATCGCGTGGCATACGCGCGTAATCGGGCAGAATTACGAGCTGACGAATCGCGTGCGCCAAGGTCTGCGGCTGATCGAAACAGTGCAGCAGCCAGCGGCCACGGATCGGATCGTCGGCATGGATTTCGCGTCGCCAGAAATCCTCGACCAAACGCAGTCGCAACGCAACCTCGTTACCCGGCTCATTGAGGCGCAACGGCACGCCGCCATCCAGCGCAAACTCGACAAGCACACGACGGCAAAAGCCATGGATCGTATGGATCGCCGCCTCGTCAAAACCCGGTATCGCCAGATCGAGCAGCAGCGCGATTTCCGCAAGACTGATATCGAGCTCAGCGCAGTTGGCAATGATTCCGCTCAGCAACTTTTTCTCGGCAGAATCTGCGGCAACTTCCACATTCGTATCTGTGGACACGTTCGCCAGACTCGCCCGCATCCATACCAGTCGCGCACGAATGCGGCTACGTAATTCGTCCGCTGCCGCTTCGGTAAACGTGACCACCAGAATCTGCTGCACTGGCAAGCGGTGTTCGAGCAACAGGCGCAGATAAAGCCACGCGATGCTATAGGTTTTTCCGGTGCCAGCGCTGGCTTCGACCAGCGTCGTGCCGGTCAGTGGTACCGTTAATAATTGCAGCGGACGGAAATTCATGTAGCGTCGCCTGCATTACTGCAAACGAGCAGTGGCATGAAAATCGTTTGCGCCAGTGTTTCGAAATCCGCGTCGATCAGCGGCTCGCGTCCACGCGCGAGCAAAGCGGCGTACGCATCGAGATATTCGCCGCGTTGATGTTCGTTGCCATACCAACTTTGGAGGGCCGCAGTGTGCGCATCGTTGCCTTTGCGTTGCGCGACCGCAAAACCATATTGCGATTCAGGAAACAACGGCAGCAGCTCGGTAGAACTGCGCCGATAAATATCCATCAGCGCGCGCAATATTTCGGTTGCATCCGGTACCGACAATCGTGCGAATTTTGCTGTTTCAATGCGAGCGTTTTTGATACCGAAATAAACCGGGTTTGTGTCATCGGTGTATGCATCGACGGCAGACAATACGAGATGCATTAGCCACGCTGACAGATGATCGCGGACGCGCAAACCGCCAACGCGATGACTCAACAGACCGGCACCGTGCGCAGAATTCCAGGTCAGCTCCAGCACTAGGCCAGCGATGTCCAACGTGGCCGTTTTCTGCGCAACCGGATCGGCATACGCGGAGAAACGGCGAACCTCTTGAGCGAGGTGATTTAGTGATTCGCGATGCGTGGTGTACGCACTGCACGCAACCGGCCCGGCGGGAAACAGACCGGCGAGCCGCAAGCTGTCTGGCAATACATCGGGCAAGGATCCGTGTTTCAACGCGAATTCGAGCATCGCGGCGCGCGCGTTGTAGCCACCCAAGCCGTCCAGCGCGAATATTTCATCGTCCTGGATTTCCGCGCTGTCATCGTAAAGATCGATGCCAAGACGATCATGCAATTGCACGCGCGCCGGGTGCGAAAAAAAGCGCTGCAGATCATCGAGCGTGATCGCGACCGGCGCATCTGCTTCAGCATACGGGGTCCGATTATCGGCAAACCGCGGCATCGCCGCTGCTATCGGTTCAGTGCGCGCCGCGGGCAGCCACTCATCGGCAAAACTCTGCAAGGGACTCGATTCGGAAAAATACTCACGCGCAAACGGATGCAGCGGATGCCGGCGCAACAAGGCCGCATGCACTTTTTGAATGCGATCTTCGCTGGCATCGGTTTCAACAATGCCAACGAAGAATTCAAGCAACTCGTCGATCAGTGCCGACGGTGGGCGCGGCTGTCCATCTTCGGCACGCCGGTCGATGTAACTCAGATGCACACGATCGCGCGCGGCGAGCAAGGCTTCGAGAAAAAGGTATCGATCGTCATCGCGTGTATTGCGATCGCCGAGACGCACATGTTGGCGCATCAGATCAAAACTGTTCTGCGTCGCGAGGCGCGGAAATTCGCCATCGTTCATGCCGAGCAACGCGACCACACGGAACGGCACCGCACGCAGCGGCACCAAGGTACAGAAGGTCACGCCATCGCCCGGGAAACGGCTGAACGAACCGGGCTGCGCAAGTTGCTCGTCGAGTGCCGCGCGCATGGCAGCAAATCCGATCGCTTGATCGAGCGACGCGCGTTCGGCATTCGTCGCGAGCGCACCGAGCGCCGCGCGCAATGCGGTCAACGCCTCAACGGCTTCGCTATCGTCCGTGGCGGGCAAGAAAAAATCATCGAGTGCGGCCAGCAACAGTTGTTGCCATTGAGCCATCGTTTGCACATTTGTCAGCCGCTCGCGCAACTGCTGCAAACGCTCCAACAAGGTATCGAGCTTGCCCAGCGCTTGCACGTACTGGCCTTCGACATCGGCAATCGGCGCAACGCCGTTCCAGACATCGACATCCTCGCCCAGGGCGTAACCCGCGAGCAGGCGATCCAGCCCTTCGCGCCAGGTATGTTCATCAAAATCGCCAACCCCGAGATTGGCACGGAACGATGCGTCCAGTCCCCAGCGAATGCCGGCGCGTTCGATCCATAACGCGAGGCTCACTTTTTCCTGCTCGCTGATATCGAAACAGCGCATGACCGGCGCCTGACTCAGGAATCCGAGCACTTCGCTCGCACTGAAACGCCACTGCGGCAAATCCAGCAACGCGCGGAATCCCTGCAGCACCGCATGCTCATCGAGTAATGCGCGATCGGCAATACGGAATGGAATCCGGCGCAATGCCGGCTGCGACACAAATACCGCGGCGATCGCGCTTGCATAGTCATCAATGCGCGGCACCATGACGACGACATCGCGCGGCATCAAACTCGAATCGTTAGTAAAGACATCAAGCAAACCATCGTGTAAAGCCTCGACCTCACGCAGGCGATTCGCACACGCATGAATCTGCAAACTACGATCGGTGCCCCTCGGCAATTGCGCGCATTGCTCCGGTTCGAGCAACAACAAACTGCGCTGCAATCGCGCGAGCAGACTGTCGCCCGGCATCAACTCGAACGCATCATGTTCTTGCAGCGTTTCGTCATTGTGCAGCCGTTGCAGAAAATCCCGTCCGGGTTTGCCCCACGACGCGAGCAAGGGATGGCCGACATCGTGATAGGCGCTGCGATCCGGCAAACCGAGTTGCATCCAGCGTGCGCGATAACGCGCCAGATCGCGATCGGCGGTGAGATCGCCCCAATAATGCAAACTGTAATTGAGCTGGTACAGACACACATGACGTGCTGAGGACAACCACCGCAGCACATCCAGATGCACCGGTGCGAGCTGGCTCAAGCCGAATCCGTGAATCACCTTGGGCAGGATAAAATCCGAATCAGACCGCGACGTTGCGGGCTGCTGCAACAGGCGCTGGAACAACGCGGCGCGATGCGGCTCGCTGACTTGCTGCGTGAGTGCGACCCACAATTTTTGCTGCCAGATTTCATCCTCACCAAGATCGACCAATCGGCCTTTTTCCCAGGCCAGTAACCAGTCGCCGCGATACACCAGATATTTGTCGTAACCATCGGCGAGCCGTGCCGCGAGCGGATAAAGCCGCGTCGAATTATTGTCGCCAGCGAGATAGCGTTGCAGCGGCGCAAACTCCGCGCGATCGAGCAGCGTCGGCAACAATTGCACGATGCGCCACACCAGCACCTCGCGCGCATAGACCGATTCGCGCGGCGCCGGTGCGAGTCGCGCCGCAAGCACACGCCATGCAAATACCGCCGGCAGTACAAATTCGATATTCGCGCAAATACCGATATGTTCGGCGAGCCAGCGACGCAGCCAGCGCGCCATGCCCGGATGCGGCACGAGCACGATCGCCGGCTGCAATGGCACATCGTCGGTGGCCTGCACGAGCGCCCGCGCAAGTTGTGCGGCCAACAGTTCGAGTCGATTGCTCTGGATCAGTTCGATGACGAGTTTTCCGATGGTCGATGCGCCGTCGCGGCACGCGCGAATGCCGCGTGGCGCAATCATGATATGCGATCTTGGCAAGTCCTGATCGCAGCGCATGAGACAGCCACCGCGTCAATATTCGCGGCGGCTTTTTAACCCTGCCAGCCCATATGCTGCGTTACATCGCCTTATGTCATCGCACCCCCTTACCGCTGGCATCGATTTCGCATACTCTGCCCGCCCTATGGCGGAAGAAACGACGGACGAGCAATTGATGCTGGCTTACGCGCAAGGCGACATGCGCGCTTTCGAGACGCTGTATCAGCGTCATCGCGGGATGTTGTATCGTTTTATCTTTCGCAGCGCGAACAATCGCGCCACCGCCGACGAGATGTTCCAGGAAACCTGGAGCCGCCTGATCGCGGCGCGCTCGCGTTATCGACCCGAGGCGAAATTCAGCACGTATTTGTTGCAGATAGCGCAGAATCTGATCGTGGACAGTTATCGTCGCAATCGCCCGCACGCCGGTGTCGAGGAAACCGAGAAAATCATGCGCATGCTGGATGCGCCGGAGTCCGAGCAACCCGATCGTGTGTTGTCGGAATTCGAGCAGCGCCGCGGCTTGCAGCGCGTGCTCGAGGATTTGCCGGCGGAACAGCGCATCGCATTCTTGTTACGCATCGAAAGCGGCCTCGGTCTCGAAGAAATCGCCAAGGTCACCGGTGCCGGCCAGGAAACCGTGAAGTCGCGGCTGCGTTATGCGTTGGCCAAGATTCGCGAGAGGATCGGCGCATGAGTACCTCGCACGACAACGATCGCGAGATCGAGGAATTCCTTGCGCAGTCGCGCTCGCCGCTGGTCGATCTGTATCGCAAACTGCCGCAGCCGCAGCCGGATGCGCAACTCGACCAGCGCATATTGCAGCAGGCACGGCAGTCGCTCGCAGAAGATGCCGCAGCGCTGTCGCATGCAGCGAAAAAGCCGGCGCCGCGATACAAACCTTCGCGTTGGCCGATCGCTTTGGGTTCGGCGGCGAGTGTCGTATTCGCCGCAACCTTGGCCCTGCATTTTGGCAAGGAAAACTGGCAAGCGCAGGATCGGGCGCCGGCGGGTGCCACGGCTACTTCCGCCAACGATGTGATCCATGTGCGCAGTATCGATTTGCCCACGGCGAAATCTGTCATCAGTGATTTCGCGCCGGCGCCCGTGCAGCCCGCCACCTCTGCCGCAAAACCCGAAACAGCTGACGCAGCTGACATAAACAGCGCAACTTACGCGCATAAAAAATCGCTGTCGGCAAGTCAAGCGGCACCTGTCGCTGCCGCGCCACCGCCCACTGTAGAAAATCCTGCTGGCGACAAGGCGGCAAAGTCAAAATTGGAGACGCTGGAAGTCACCGGCTCGAATGTGCGCCGTGTGGATACGGAAAACGCGTCACCAGTCGCGACGCTGGGACCAGGACGCGACGCAGCCAAGCAACGCGCACCGATCGCCGCGCCGAGTAGCGAGATACAGGCCCGCGATGAGCGCGACGCGGTCGAGCGCAAACTCGATATCGCGACCGGCCGCGATGCGGCGATGCGCGCGCGAAACAATGCGGAACCGGCAAGACCACAGGTTGCCGGCGCAATGCAGGAATCCGCACCTCCGGTCGCTGCAGCGCCGGCTCGACCAGCGTCCAGCCCGGCACCGATGCAGGCCGATACCGCCGCGAGCGCAGCCGTTACAAATGCGGCCACGCCAACCGCAGCGGCACCCGCATCGGTCATCGGCCCCGATACATGGATCGCAAATATCCGCGCGCAATTACTTGCCGGCAAACGCGATGATGCTCTGCGCAATCTGAAATTGTTTCATGACAAATATCCGAACTACGTATTGACGCCGGATCTGCGCCAGCTGCTGCCGTGAGTCCGCGGCGATGAGCGAGCTGCGTTACACGCTGGCAGCCAGCGCCACGCTGTCGCAGGAGATCAAGAAAAGCCGCTTCATCGCCCATGCTGCGCACGTTGTCACACCCGATACGGCATTGGCTTTTCTCGAACAGACTCGTGCAGCCGATGCCACGCACAATTGCTGGGCTTATCGCATCGGCCAGCACTACCGATTCAACGACGATGGTGAACCGTCCGGCACGGCCGGCAAGCCGATGCTCGCCGCCATCGACGGTCAGCAACTGGACGATGTGGTGGTCGTTGTCATCCGTTATTTCGGCGGTATCAAACTCGGTGCCGGCGGCCTCATGCGCGCGTACGGCGGATGCGCGGCGGAGTGCCTGCGACGCGCGAGCAAGATCGCCATCGTCGATAAAATCGAAGCCCTGATTTCGTGCGACTTCCATGCGTTGGCGTTGATCCAGGCGCGCTTGCGCGAGATGCAGGTAGAAATCCTTGCGGAGGATTTCGGCAGCGACGGTGTGCGTCTGCATGTCCAGTTACCGAGCAAACGACTCGACGCCGTACGCAGCTTGCTCAGCGATATCACGCGCGGACGCGGCACGCTGCGGCAACTCTGATTCACTTTACAGGTCGTGCGCGGCCTTGAATTCCGCCGCTTCGCCCGCAGAAATTTGGCACCCCACTCGCCGCACAATAAAACCTATGAGCGATATCGATAGCGATCCGCGTCCTGCCCGTCGCCTGAGCTCGCTCGGCCTGCTGCTGCCGTTTCTCAGGCCGTATCGCAAACTGGTCTTGGGCTGGCTTGGATTTCTATTGATTTCTTCCGTGGCCACGCTGGTGTTGCCGCTGGCGGTGCGCTACATGATCGATCATGGTTTTGCGCAATCCGACGTCGGCACGATCAATCGTTATTTTCTCGCGCTGTTCGGTGTTGCCGTGGTGCTCGCGCTAGCGACGGCGCTGCGTTTTTTTTTCGTGACCTTGCTCGGCGAAAAAGTAGTCGCCGATCTGCGTCAGCGTTTGTATGGACATCTGCTTGAACTGGATATCGGCTTCTACGAAAGCACGCGTGTCGGTGAGCTCACGTCGCGTCTGGGCAGCGATACCGAACTCGTGCAGACAGTGGTCGGATCAAGCCTTTCGATTGCGCTGCGCAGCGTGGTGATGGTGATCGGCGGCGCGGCGGCACTGGTGTTGACGAGTCCGCATCTGGCTGCGATGACCGCGCTGGTGATTCCGCTCGTGATCCTGCCGATCGTGTTGTTCGGCCGGCGCGTGCGTGGTTTGTCGAAGCAGAATCAGGATCGCATCGCCGATGCGTCGGCAGTCGCCAACGAAACGCTCAACGCCATGCATGCGGTGCAAGCATATGCGCGCGAATCGGTCGAAGCCGCGCGCTACAACACCGCGATCGCCCGCGCGCTGGCCACGGCCCGCGCGCGCATCGGCGCTCGCGCATGGCTCACGGCGATGGTAATCCTGCTGATCTTCGGCGCGATCACGCTGGTGCTGTGGCTTGGCGCCAAGTCGGTAATCGCGGGTGATCTGCAATCCGGCGTATTGAGCCAGTTCGTGTTGTACGCGGTGATCTCGGCGAGTTCGGTCGGCGCCTTGACCGAAGTCTGGGGCGAGGTGCAGCGCGCCGCGGGCGCACTCGAACGTATCGGTGAATTGCTCGGGGTGAAATCCAGCATCGCTTCGCCCGCACAACCCGTGATCCTGGCAAAACCGTTGCGCGGGGAAATCCGCTTCGAGCATGTCGAGTTTGCGTATCCGGCGCGTCCCGAATTGCTGGCGCTGCACGATTTCAACCTGACGATCCAGCCCGGCGAAACCGTGGCGCTGGTCGGTCCTTCCGGCGCCGGCAAGAGCACTGTGTTGAGTCTCCTGCTGCGTTTCTACGATGCGCAGTCAGGAAGTCTGAGTATCGATGGCGCAGAATTGCGCACGCTCGATCTGCACGAGCTGCGGCGTTCGATTGCGATGGTGCCGCAGGACACCGTGATCTTCGGCGCGAGTGCGGCCGACAATATCCGTTTCGGCCGCGTCGATGCGAGCGATGAAGAAGTGGTCGCCGCGGCGCGTGCCGCCGAAGCGCATGAATTCATCGCCGCCCAGCCGCAAGGTTATGCGACCTATCTCGGCGAACGTGGTGTGCGCTTATCCGGCGGCCAGCAACAACGCATTGCGATCGCGCGCGCGATCTTGAAAGACTCACCGATCCTGCTGCTGGACGAGGCGACCAGCGCGCTCGATGCGCAATCCGAAGCCGCCATCCAGAGCGCACTGGAACGCCTGATGCACGGGCGCACGACCGTGGTGATCGCGCATCGACTGGCCACTGTGCTCAAAGCCGATCGTATCGTCGTGCTCGATCATGGTCGTATCGTGGCCAGCGGCACGCACGCGGAGTTACTGCGTGAAGGCGGCTTGTACGCCGAACTTGCGCGCCTGCAATTTGCGGCCTGATACGGCCGATCGTGTAGTTAAAAACGCCCCACGCGAGCGGGGCATTTCGGCAGTTTTGCGGCTATGAAACCGGCACCACGCCCGCTGCCTGCGATCCCTTCGGACCCTGCACCACTTCAAAGCTGACTTTCTGCCCTTCCTTCAACGTTCGGAACCCCTCCGAAGTTATCGCCGAGTAGTGCACGAATACATCTTCGGTGCCATTTTCCGGAGCGATGAAACCAAACCCCTTGGCATCGTTGAACCATTTCACTGTACCAGTAAGCATCTTGAAACCTCATTCCCAGGTTGAACAAGTGCGACGGCCGCGACGACGTTAACTGCATTCCCCTGCTGCTCGTCAAAGCGTTGCACAGGCTGAGTATATCAGCGGCTTTACAAGAAAATACACTATGGCACTTGACAAGCGTAAAGATGCTACGAAAGGTTTCGTGGATCAATACCGATCAGCGCGTTCAGACCAAAAAAAGCGCCACCGCTAACAGGATATCCATGGACCGCGCCTAGCAGCGATTAGCTGCAGCGTAGCGACGCGCAGGGCAATGCAGCACGTAGGCCGGAAAAGCGCAGCGCCTTCCGGCGACAGACATGGCCCGATGCAATCCTCCAGCTTTGGAGCGTCAAGATTTCTACGCGACTGTCGGATCACGCGGCTGCGCCACTCATCCAACCTGCCTAGCAAGAGCGATGCGGCGTAGCTACTTTTCTAAGGCCAACAATGCAGCAATCAGGCTCGGCACCTGCGCAGTCACGGCTTCGAGGTTGGCGTAGATTTCCAGCAGGCTGACTTCGGTTTGATCGCCACAGCCCGCGGCCCAGTTGGCGACCAGCGCGACACAGGCGTAGTTGAGTTCCAGCTCGCGCGCCAAAGCGGCCTCGGGCATGCCGGTCATGCCAACCAGATCACAACCGTCGATGCGCATGCGCGCGATTTCCGCACGCGTTTCGAGGCGCGGGCCTTGCGTCGCGCCGTAGACTCCGTCCGGCACCACCGAGATAGCGGCGTTGCTCGCGGCCAGCACCAGCGCCTGGCGCAGGCTCAACGAATACGGTTCGCTGAAATCGATGTGCTTGACCTCAGTACCTTCGACATCGCAAAAACTCGTGAAACGGCCGTGCGTGTAATCGACGATCTGATCCGGCACGGCAATCACGCGCGGCCCCATGTCGACGCGAATTCCGCCGACCGCATTGATGCCGATCACGCGTTTTGCGCCGAGCTGATGCAGCGCCCACAGGTTGGCGAGGTAGTTCACGCGATGCGGCGCGATCGTGTGATTCTCGCCATGCCGCGCAAGAAACGCCACGCGCTTGCCGCGAAAATCGCCGAGCACGATGTCCGCCGACGGTGCGCCGAACGGTGTGTCGATAGCGCGCTTTTCAATATTTTCCAGCCCCGGAAACCGGTACAGACCGGTGCCGCCGATCACCGCAAGATCAAGACTCATGCGTGGTTCCCCAGTGCGTAAATGGCCGGCAGATTTCTGCCCTGCTCGTAATAGTCCATGCCATAACCGAACACATAGCGATCCGGTACTTCGACGCCGACAAAATCAGCAGCCAGATCCGCTACGCAACGACCGTGTTTCTTTTCGCACAAGACGACAATCAGGACACGCTTGGCACCCTGATCGAGGCAAAAATCGCGGATCGCCTTGAGCGTATAACCTTCGTCGAGAATATCGTCGACCAGCAAGACGGTGCGACCCTGCAGGCTGAGGCGCGGTTGCTTGAGCCAGAGCAGATCGTGGCCGCGCGTGCCGCCGCGATAACGCGTGGCGTGCACGTAATCGAATTCGAGATCGGTGCCGACCGCCAGCGACAACGCGCCGGCGAAAATCAACGCACCGTTCATCACGGTCAGGAACACCGGCACTTCGCCGCGCAAATCCGCCGTGATCGCAATACCAAGGCGCTGGATCGCCGCGCTCAATGCCGCCTGATCGTACAGACAGTCGGCGCTGCGCACGGCCTCGGCCAGCGATGGGTGGTCAGTCATTGGTGTACTCCGTTATGCCGTGCGCGCGGCATCGAGTGCCGTCACGCGGGTGATGAATGCCGCACGTTGCGGGTTGTCTTGCAATGCCGTCCAGGTGCCCGCGAGCTTGCCTTGCAGCCGCGCAATTTTTGCTGAATCGCACGGTGATTTACCGACCACCGCGTCGATCGCTTCGGCGACCAGTGCGGGCGCGCAGACCAGCACGATATCGCAGCCGGCATTGAGATGTGCATCGATACGGGCGGCAATGCCACCGACCGACTCCGCCGCCGCCATGCCGATATCGTCGCTGAAAACCAGACCGCGAAAGCCGAGCTGGCCGCGCAGGATATCCTGAATCCAGATCCGCGAATAACCCGCCGCGAGCGGATCGACCGCGGGATACGCGACATGCGCCATCATCACCGCTTCGGCGCCGGCATCGATCGCATCGATGAATGGCAAAAGATCGACTGTGCGCAACTGATCGAGCGTGCGCGGATCGCTGGCGTCGTCGAAATGCGTGTCTTCGAGCACCGAGCCATGCCCCGGATAATGCTTGATCGTCGCCGCCATGCCTGCCAGCCGCATGCCGCGCAAATACGCCAGGCCGAGCTCGGAAACGATCGCCGGATCGGCGTGAAACGCACGCTCGCCGATCGCGCGATTGCCACGCTGCAAATCCAGCACCGGCGCATAACTCAGATCGATATCTAGCGCACGCATTTCGCTGGCCATCAGCCACGCGTGTTCTTCGCTCAACGCAACCGCAGCGTTGCGATCGCGTTCGTACAATTCACCGAGACGCGCGAGTGCAGGCAGGCGCGTGAAGCCGGTGCGAAACCGCTGCACCGGACCGCCTTCCTGATCGACCGCAATCAGGAACGGATCGGCGCGCACGTCGCGAATCTGCGCGATCAAGGCACAAACTTGTTCGCGATCCGCAAAGTTGCGCGAGAACAGGATCACGCCGCTGACTTCGGGCGCGCGGATCCAGTCACCCTCATGTGCCGCGAGTTGTTTGCCTTCGATACCAATCAATAGCATGTTGTCTTTTTTAATCCTTTCGTGACCATTTCTATTCGCCGAGTTTTTCCGATGCACTCCAATGCGCATATGGATGCCGCAGCAGATTGACGTTGTAATAACGCGGCAGATTGCTGACTTCCCGCCCCAGCCACGCAGGTTTCGGATAAGGCTGATCTTCGGCGTCCAGTTCGAGTTCCGCGACAATCAAGCCGGCATTGGCGCCACTGAATTCATCGACCTCGAATATGAAGCCATCGAGTTCGACATAGTGCCGTTGTTTCTCGACCAGACCTTCGCAGAGTGTCGCCAGCATCACCAGCGCATCGTCTACCGGAATCGGGTATTCGTATTCCTGCCGCGATACGCCGAGCGTCACCGATTTGACGTTGAGCCACGCCTGCTCGTCGGTCACGCGCACACGCACCGAGCTGTTGGCGCTGGTCAATCCCGCCATGCCGGCGAGATATCCTTGCTCGATACGTTCGATACGACTCGCCTGCGTGCGCCACGCCTCACCGACAACCAGAAACTTGCGTTCGATTTCCATAGCCATGACGTGTCTCGCCCCCTATGCGTACACATGAAAACTCAGCGTTCAAACAGCGCAATCGATTCAACGTGCGCGGTATGCGGAAACATGTCCATCACGCCCGCGGCGCTGAGTTTGAAGCCGTGACGTTGCACCAGGATGCCCGCGTCGCGCGCCAGCGAACCCGGATGACATGAAACATATACCACGCGCTGCACGCTGCGGCCCGGCAGATACTCCAGAAGCTCGGTGGCGCCGGAGCGCGGCGGATCGAGCAGTAGCTTGTCGTATTTCTGTTTTGCCCACGGTGCCGCGCGCTGATCCTCGAACAGATTGGCGCTGAAAAAATCCACGTTGTGCAGGTTATTGTGTCGCGCATTCGCGTTCGCGCGTGCGATCAGACTCGCCTCGCCTTCCACGCCGGTGACCTGCCCGGCGCGACGTGCCAGCGGCAAAGTGAAATTGCCGAGGCCGCAGAACAGATCGAGCACACGATCCTTCGGCTGCAGATCGAGCAGGTCGATCGTCTGCGCGATCATCTTGAGATTGATGCCTTCGTTGATCTGGATAAAATCCAGCGGCTTGAATTCGATATCGATGTCCGAGGCCGGAATGCGGAAACTCAGATGTGCATCTTCCGGCCAGAGTGCGTGCACGCTGTCGTTGCCGCCAGGCTGCAGGAAAATACCGAGATTCTCGCTTTTGGCAAACGCCAATAACGCTTGTGTATCTTTTTCCGACAACGGTTTGAGATGCCGAAAAATCAGCGCAATCATTTCGTCGCCCGCGGCGATTTCGATCTGCGGCAGTTCGCGCAATGCATCCATGCCGCCGATCAAGGTCGCCAACGCTTCGATGCGTTCACCAACCGCCGGTAGCAGCACTTCGCAACGCTTTATGTCGGCGACGAACCGACCATTGCTCTCGCGAAAGCCGACCAACAAACGACCTTTTTTCTCGACATATTTTACCGATAGCCGCCCCTTGCGCCGATAGCCCCACGCCAGATCGGTGAGCGGCGCCAGGGTGCTAACCGGCGTGACCTTGCCGATGCGTTCGAGATTTTCCAGCAGTATTTTTTGTTTGGCGGCAATCTGCGCCGCAGGCGACAGATGCTGCAACGAGCAACCGCCGCAGATACCAAAATGTGCACAACGAGGTTCGACGCGATCCGGCGATGCCAGCAGAACTTCCTCGGTCTGTGCTTCATCGAAATGCCGGTGCCGCGCGTTCAAACGGGCGCGCACGCGCTCGCCCGGCAACGCACCGCTGACAAAAATAGCCTTGCCATCGACATGCGCCACACCGCGGCCATCATGGATCAAATCGGTAATTTCGAGTTCGAGCGTTTGCGACACGGTTCCACCAGCGATTGAGAAATAATCCGTCGCAGTCAATCGTGCGCGACGGTCGCGCATAATATCAGCCGGACCGATACCTTGCTGGCGTAATCGACACGGCCGCCGCGGCTCGCACGCACATTTTCAATGAGGTTCAACCATGTCACGCATTCTGATCGCCGACGACAATCCGCTGAGCCTGCGGTTTCTGCGCGAGGCGATGGCACAACTCGGCATCGAAGCCGACGGCGTGGAAGACGGCGCAGCTGCGCTCGGGCGCACAAGCCAGCAAATTTATGATTTGCTGTTATTGGACAATCGTATGCCGAAACTCAGCGGTCCTGAAGTTTTGCAACATCTACGCGCTGCCGGTATCACCACGCCGGCTATCGCCACGAGCGCCGAAGTCACGCTGTCGCTACGTGTCGATTTGCTTGCTGCCGGATTCGCTCAGGTGCTAGAAAAGCCGCTGAGCCTGACGACGCTGGAAAAAGCGCTGCGGCCTTATTTTGCGATAGCGTCAATGCCACCAGCACCGCCAAACATTGGCAATATGCCAACCGCGGACATGACACAGTTCGGTCGACTGCTCGATGATGCTGCCGCGCTGCCCGGCGTCGGCGGCGACAAGACCATTCTGCATGCGCTACGCGAACTGCTGATCGACGAACTCGCAGCAATACCCGACGAGTTTGCACGCTTGACCCAGAGTCCCGGCGACAGAGCTTTGCGCGAACGCCTGCATCGTCTGCAGGCGTCCGCGGGTTTTTGCGGTGCGAGTGCGTTGGCCGCTGCGTGCACCAAACTGCGCGCGTTCATCGATGAACCGGGCGATTCAGCGGAAAACAGTATCGAGGAACTGCGGCAAACCGCAGCGGCGACACTTGTCGCGCTGCGCGGTTTATCGCGCTGACTAGCGTTTAACATCAACGCAAATACTCAGCGCCTGGGACGGATCAATATTCCAGATGCGCACGCAAGCCGGCAAAACGCGCCGGCCCGCGATCGCGGTTATAACCCGGATTATGGATCAGCTGCAGGTCCGGGCTCAGGCTGAAAAACTTTACCGGCTGAAACAGATAATACGTTTCGACAATTTGCTCGCTGGCATAGTTCAGCCGGCCATCGCCGAGCGTGAATCCGCTGCCGCCTGCGGCCAGATAATCGCGATGATCCAAAGCAAGTTGATTGGTCACGATACCGATACCGATATGATCCTGCGCCCTGCCCCAATGTGCGCCGGATAACTGCGCGCCAAAACTCAAGCTACGATCCACTTCGGTGAAGGCAAACGATTCCTTGCGGCCATCACTCCAGCCGTAACGCGCGAACAGGCCGGTATCGCCGTTGTCGGCGAGCGGCAGATCGGCATTCAGCGCGTAGCCGAACTTGCGGCGTCCGTTCTGGTCATCCGCGCGAATGTCCGGCACCTGCCCGCTAGCTTGCGCAACCGCCAGGGCTTCGCGATAAAGTCCCATGCGCGCAGTGTTGCGAAATACGAGCAAACGCACGCTTGCGCCGCCTGCACTCGGCTGCCAGCTCAGTTCGATATTCTCGCCGCGTGCGCGTGACACTGGCCATTCCAGCGCTTGGCCGTTCGCCTCTTTCGGCATCTGGTAAACACCGTAGCGCAAGGCCCAGCCGGCCTCGATCCAGCCGACTACCAAACCATTGGTGTAGCCGCGTGTATCGGCGGCAAAATCCCACGCCGTATTGTTGAACAGGCTCCAGTTGGCAAATTGCGTGCGCGTTGAATTGGCGTAGCGATTTTTGTCGAAATCATCGTTCGCAGCGAGTGTGCCGAGCTTGAACTCGAGACGACGTACGGACTCCTTGCCCGGCAATTGTTCCGGCGCACGTTCCACATCGGCGGTTTCATCGCCGAGCGGCATGACATAACGCAGATAACGCCGCGCCACATACGGACGTTTGCCGAGCGTCGCGGTGCCCGAACGGATCACATCGCCATTGGTCAAGCCACCGAGTCCGGTCGCACCGCTGACACCTTCGCCCTTGAACATTTCGAGATCAAAATAAAACTGCAGATGCGCGGTCAGCGGCACGCCGAGATACGCACCAAACGTGTGCGAACGTGCGGTGTCGCCATCGGGCTGCAGGCTCAGCGGCCCGGCATACGGCGAGCGCAATGCATCCTGATGCTGCTGGATCAGCGTGTACTGCGCACCCAATAATTGCGGGACGAAATAACGCTCGTCGTCCGCATGCGCGAGCACAGATAATCCCAACGCAACGGTCGCAAGCCATGACGAAAAATTTTGCCGCGTATCGAAACTGTCTTTTTTCATGGCGGAGCTGCCCGTGATTGAATCGCTGGATATTCTCGGCGAAGCGTGTTGCGCAATCGCTACAAGGTCGATTATGCGCACACGCTTCAGTATCGAAAGTTTCAGGCGACATGCGCCAGGAATACAGGATGAGTTAAAGATCGCCACGCGCACTCCGGATCGGCAGACCACGAACATTCGGGCCTGCCACTGACTGGATTGATGATCCAGCGCGCGCGCAAACGTGCCCGCGTCGCGCGCGCTCGCGCAGCGCTCAAGCCGCCTTGCAAAAGCGTGAGCCGCACCGGTGTCGTTGCGTAAGAGAAAATCGCCGCATTACGCGTGCGAAAGCAAGAAAGACGGCCCATGGCCGCGCGAAACAAAATGATCAGATTCATGACTCGACTCCACTGCGCCGACAACGCAGAAGCCGAGCCGGAACTTTCCTAGTCGCGGAAAGCGCCGCCCGACCGGATGCGGTCGATGCAGGTATTCACAGGGTGGAATTGCGACGCCAAATTTCGCGAATTCACGCGACGATTGGCGCAGCGACTAGGGGGACAATCCATTCGGGTTCCGGTTGATATCACAGGCCTCTTCGCAGGCCGGGCGCGCGGACTTTAGTCGCCTCGATACGACATGTCAACCGTTCGTGCGCCGGCGAAAATGCCGGCCTCGGCAGGCAGAACTGCACGGGTTTCAAAACGCCGATGCACCGCTCTCGGTTATCATGCTGCGTATGGAATTGAAGCGGAGAACCACGATGCGTTTGCTGGTACTTTTTATCCTTGGCACGATGCTCGGCGGCGCGGTCGCGATGCTCGCAATCAACGCGCAACAACAGCGCAGCGCATACCCGCGCGGGGTGATGGCCGTGCTGCAAAACGATCTTGGCAGGTTGCGCGACATCACAAAGATGCAGCCTTGTGATGTCAGCAAGAGTCCCGCGTTATTGCAACGCCTGCGCAACGCCACGCAGGAGATCGAACCGGCGCTGTATGCCACCGGTGAAGTCGAGCCGATATTCCACCGCTACGCTGAGAAATTGCGCAGCACGCTGGATCAGTCGATGGCAGCGCCGGTTTCGGATTGTCCGGCGCTGAGCAAAAACGTCGCTGCGATCGGCGAACATTGCGACAACTGTCATCGCGAATTTCGCTGAAATCCCGCATGCAACATCAATAACTGATCCCGACCGGTTTGATCGGCCGGGATCAGTCTGCGCTGAACATCGATATCAGTCGCGGTCGAGCCAACCACCTTTCTTGTCGCCATTCGCGGACTGCTGACCAACATCTTCAGGCGCCGCATCGGGGATCGTTATCGGTTGCAATTGTTTGGCAGAGAGCGCGGTGTTGAGCTTGATCAATTGCTCGCCATTGAGCTTGTTGAATTGCTCGGCGACATCGGCGAGCTCGCGCTGCTGCGTATCGATCGCGGCGAGCTGGTAATCGCTTGGTCGACCTTCGTAATTGACGATCGCGCCGTACAACGAATCCATATGTTCGCGGATGCGTTCTTCACCAGTGATCGCGCCGCCCTCCTTGGTCGCGACGATCTGCTTGCGCACTTCGTCCAGCTTGCTGCCGTAGGTAGCGAGCTGGGTACGTAGCGCATCTTTTTCCGGCAGCTTGCTGCTGCGTTCCTGCACGCCGATACGAGCCGCGTTGATGCGATAGACAAGATCGGTCATCGTGCCGAACAGTGCATGCACACGCATCGCGGCGTCGAATTCCTGCTGGCGTTCGGCGAGCGGGTATTTGGCGCGAGCATCGATGCCGATTTTCAGCGGGGCCGTGTAAACCTCAGTTCCCTTGGTCAATCGCACGGTGTAATCGCCCGGCAAAACCCGCGGCCCTTGCGAGGCGTTAAACGCGACCTGCGCCGCCGACGGCACACGCGGCGGTTTCACCCGCATGCCCCACGTCACGCGATTCAGACCACGCCGTTTGCTCGCGGCGATGCTGTCGATGACCACGCCTTTGCTGTCGAGAATTTCCAGTTTGATCTTGCCGAACAGATGTCGCGATTTTTGGTAATACGTGATCACCGTGGCGTTCGGCGGATTGTCGCCGGTGAAGGTCGCATCGCCATCGCGCCAGCCGCCTCGCGCGTTGATGCGCTGCTGCTGCGGACGCGCTTCGATGAAACCTGCGTCCAGATTCAACACCGTCGGCGTGAGCGCGCGCAACGGCGTTATGTCATCGATGATCCAGATACCACGACCATGCGTTGCCAGCACCAGATCGGACGTGCGCGGCTGCACCACCAGATCGCGCACCGCCACATTCGGAAAATTGCCGCCTTTGTATTGCGCCCATTGCGCACCGCCGTCGATCGATATCCACAAGCCAAATTCGGTGCCGAGAAACAGCAGTTCGGGCTTGAGCGTATCTTCGCGAATCACATGCGCATATCCACGTACGCCTTGCGCCGGTGCGACGATGCGCGTCCACGATTTGCCGTAGTCCTTGCTGCGATAAACCCACGGCTGCATATCCCCGAAACTGTGCCGATCGAACGCGGCATACACTACGGATTCATCGAAGCGGCTCGCCTCGACCCACGATACCCACGCATTTTTTGGCAAGCCCGGAATGTTGCCGATCATATTATTCCAGCTCTTGCCGCCGTCGCGTGTCAGCTGCAGATTGCCATCATCGGTACCGACCCATATCAACTGGCCGTTCTTCGGCGATTCGCTGATCGAATAGATTGTCGTATGCGTTTCCGCCGCGGAATTATCCACGGTCACGCCGCCGGACTCTTCCTGCTTCTGCTTCAGCGGATCGTTGCTCGTCAGATCCGGTGAAATGCGATCCCATGATTGGCCGTGATCGCGCGAGCGGAACAGAAACTGCGCGCCGATGTAGATCGTGCCCTTCTCGTTCGGACTCAACGCGATCGGCGTGTTCCAGTTGAAGCGCAGCTTCTCGTGGAAATTCGCGCGCGGCTGGATATCACGCACTTCATATGTCTTGCGATTGATCCGGCCGATCGTGCCGCCTTGCGCTTCGGCATACAAATACTCCGGATCGGTCGGATCCGAGAACGACCAGAAACCGTCGCCACCGTAGATGTTTTCCCACTGCGCGTTGGTCACGCCGCCCGGATATTCGGATTGGCCGACCCACGAACTGTTGTCCTGCAAACCGCCATAAACCTGATACGGATCGTGATCATCCACACTGACATGATAGAACTGCGAGATTGGCAGATTCTCGCCCTTGCGCCATTTGCTGCCGCCATCCTGCGAATACCAGATGCCGCCATCGTCGCCGCTGATGATCTGCTGCGGATTCTTCGGATCGATCCACACCGCGTGGTGATCGCCATGCGTACCGCCGGACGCGTTGGAAAAACTCTTGCCGCCATCCTCGCTCATTATCAGGCCGAGATCGGGCTTGAAAAGACGCTCGGGATTACCCGGATCGACGAACAAGGTCGCGAAATAAAACGGTCGCCAGACCATGAGCTGGCTGCGATCACGTTCTTGCCAGGTCTGGCCGCCATCGTCCGAACGAAACAGCGCGCTGCGTGGCGATTCGACCAATGCATAGACGATTTTATTGTTCGACGGCGCCACAGATACCGCGATGCGGCCGTAGGGTTTTACCGGAAATCCCTTGTTCACCTTGTCGCTGACTTCGGTCCAATGCGTACCGCCGTCGCTGCTACGGAACAAACCGCTGCCGCTCGGGGAAGTCGGGCTTTCGCCGCCCGAACGGAACGTCCAGCCCTTGCGTCGGAAATCCCATAACGACGCAAACATCACGCCGCTGTTTTGCGGATCCATACTGATCGATGCGCAACCGGTCGATAAATTTGTGCCTTTCAAAACCAGCGACCAATTCTTTCCACCATCACTGGTCTTGTACAAACCACGCTCGGCGGAATCGCTCCAGAGTTTACCGGGCACACACGCGTAAACCGTGTTGCGATCTTTCGGATCGACGATGATCTTGGCGATGCGCTCGGAATTTTCCAGGCCGAGATGTGTCCAGGTTTCGCCGCCGTCGCTGGACTTGTAGATGCCATCGCCGACCGAAACGCTGTTGCGAGTCCACGGCTCACCGGTGCCAACCCAGATCGTGCGCGGATCGCTCGGATCAATCGTGATCGCACCGATCGACTGCACATTTTGCAAATCGAAAACCGGTTTGTAGGTCGTGCCGCCATCGCTAGATTTCCACACACCGCCGCTCGCAGCACCGATATAAATCGTGGTCTTGCCGTTCTTTTCATCGACCGCATCGATCGCGGCGATGCGCCCGCTCATCGTTGCCGAACCGATGTTGCGTGCGCCAAGCCCCGAGATACTGCCGGCATCGAACTTGAGCGGCGCCGGTGCGGCGACTGGCGTTGTCGCAGCGACGGCGACGCTGGCATATATCGATACGGCAAGCGTAGCGACTGCACGTTGGGTCAATCGTTTCATGGTCATCTCCCGATCACTTGGCCGCGCCGGCGCTAGCCGGAAAATGGAAGGTCGCATCATCGGCGGGCACGTTGATTTCGGCCTTGTCGAAACTGATTTTTTGCGGCTTCTCGGCGACGCCTTTCGGGCCGGATTCGATCGCAAACGGAAGGAATACACCATTCACTTTTTCGAACTCGCCGAAGTCGGTTTCGTTGACTTGCTCGACACCATGCACGATGCGCTGGGTCAGAGAACGGATTTCGAGAAAATGATCGGGATCGAGATAGACGATTTCGACATCGCCGTCTTTTTTCGTGAGCTTGAGCTTGTGCGCCTCAGTGCCGTCGACATCTTCGGTGCCGAGATAGTCGAGCGTGTAACCCTTGGCTTTGTAATCGACCAGCGGGCCATCGATATCGGCGGATTCAGCCAGATCCTTGGCGTCATCGGCAGAAAGTTTTTCCGGATCCTTGCGCCCGCCGAACGGCTGGATCTGCCACGCCTGCGCGCCATCGTAGCCTTGCACCGCTGTCAATCCCTGCAACGATGCCTCGTTGCGGTACATTGCCGGGCGTTTGCTTATCTGCATCATCGCCAGCTGGAACTGGCCGTTCATGACCAGCTTGCCGGTGAGCTTCAAGGTCTGGATCGCGTGCAGCTTCTCGGCGCCGCCGCGCGCTTCGATATTTTTCGCCACGAGCTCATCGGCAGTCAACGCATGCGCCGTACCCATGCTCAAAATCATCGCCGCTGTGATCAACCAATCAATGCCACGCATCGCCGTTTCTCCTAAAATTCCGACACACGCGAAGGCGTGTGAGCCATAAATTACAACGATACAGGCCGACGAAAATCAATCAGGCGATCAGCCGACCCCATCGTAAGACTGAATACTACTAGTCCCTAATGACTAACTCCATGCGACAGAAGTCATGCTGCGCGATACGACACGGTTGCGACCAGACGCACGCGCGATTGCACAAAAATATCGTGTCAGCAAAAAGGTCGCGTTGACTGTCCGCACGGTCGCGCTTAATGTCCAATCCTTTCCTCGCATGAAAATTGGAACGCAAAATGATGCTGCGCAGACTGTTTTTATCGGTTCCCATCCTGCTGGCTACAAGTCTTTGCAGCGCCGCGTGCGATGACGGCAGCGTGCCTGGCGCATTTCCTTTTTCGAGCGAGGCTGCGGCAGCCTCGTTTCTGACCTCGCTGCAGCGCGCGATTTCGCGTGCGGACAATGCAACGGTGGCAGACCTCGTCGAGTTCCCACTGCGCGCCACTCTCGGCGGGAAAAGTGTCCGCCTGCGACGCAGCGAGCTGCTCGCGAATTTCGACGAGGTGTTCAATCAGAAAGTAACCGCGGCCATAGTCGCCGTGCGCTTCCGTTCCGCAACCGATTATCGCTGCGTGTTCTGGAACGATCAGGGCGTCATGCTCGGTGATGGCGAGGTGTGGCTGAACGAGGCGAACGACAAAATAAAAATTATTACCGTCAATAACGACTGAACATATGCTGATTCGTGGAAGCGACGGTCGAGTTCCGCGCAGCGCGACAAGCTGCGCGGAACTCAGATCACCGCATCAATGCATGCCGAACACGCGCAGCACCATGAACAACCCGGCCGCGAACAGCATCGCGCCCATGAATACGCACACCGGCAAGGTCAGCACCCACGCCAGAATCAGATTGCGCACGGTATCGCGCTGCAGCCCGGATTTGTTCGCGAACATCGTGCCGGCAATGCCTGACGAAAGCACGTGCGTGGTACTCACCGGCAAACCCATCACATCTGCCGCGCCGATCGTGACCATCGCCACGAGTTCGGCCGATGCGCCTTGTGCATAGGTGAGATGTGCCTTGCCGATTTTTTCGCCGACGGTGACCACGATGCGTTTCCATCCGATCATGGTACCGAGGCCAAGCGCCAGCGCGACGGCCACCTTGACCCAGGTCGGAATGAAATTGGTCACGCCCTTGATCTGGTCCTTGTAGGCGTTAAGCGTCGAGCGGTTTTCCGGCGTGATGCTGGTATCGGCCTTGACCAGTTTGCCGATCGATTCGCTGAGCAGATAGATATCGCTGCGCAAGGTGCGGCGTGCCTCGACTGGAATATCCTTGAACGCGTTGGCACTCGCAATCGTATTGGCGACTTCCTGATTTTTCTGCGCGAGTGCGGCGTAGGTTCTGTCATCGATCTTGCCCGCGCGCAAGTACTGCGATAACGCATCTTTCGCTTCATCGGCCGTCATCGGCTGCATCTTGCCGCTCAGCTGTAGCACGCCAGCGACTTTTTGCGTGGAAGCGACGATCTTGTGGATTTGATCGGGTGACGTATCGAGATTCAACGCATAGGTCGCCGGCACGATACCGATCAGGATCAGCATGATCAGGCCCATGCCTTTCTGGCCATCGTTGGAACCGTGCGCGAAACTCACGCCGGTGCAGGTCAGCATGAGGATCGCGCGAATCCATAGCGGCGGCGGTTTATTGCCTTCCGGCGCACGATACAAATCAGGATTGCTGATGAGTTTTTTCGCCAGCCACAACAACAACGCGGCGCATACGAAACCAATCAGCGGCGATATCAGCAACGACATGCCGACGTCCGAGACTTTGCCCCAGTTCACACCTTCGCCGAATTTAGAACCCGCGCTCATCAGCGAATTCATCAGGCCGACACCGACGATCGAACCGATCAAAGTATGCGAACTCGACGCCGGCAAACCGAGATACCACGTGCCGAGATTCCAGATGATCGCCGATACCAGCAGTGCGAACACCATCGCAAAACTAGCGCCTGATCCGACGTTGATAATCAGCTCCACCGGCAACAACGCGATGATGCCGAACGCGACCAGTCCCGAAGACGTGAGCACACCGAGAAAATTCCACGTGCCCGACCAGATCACCGCCTGGGTCGGCTTGAGCGTATGCGTGTAGATCACGGTGGCGACCGCGTTGGCGGTGTCGTGAAAACCGTTGACGAACTCGAAACCCAGCGCGAGCAGCAACGCCGCCGCGAGCAAAATCAACACCGGTGTCGCCAGCGACCCGTCGAATAAAAATTCCATCCGCATTCCCCCTTGCTCGATCGACGCTGATCGACTCACGCCGCCGCAATTGGCACGTTGTCCAACGTCACGATAAAGCACTTTAGGAATGGCGTGTTACCGGGCGGTGACAGAATTCCGGCAGAGAGTCGTCCTAATCGTCGGCTTGCTGGCTATTGCCCGCGACGAGGCTTGACCGCAAGATTACTAGCGCTGGACTGGAGCCTTTGGACCCCGTGCTAGCTACTGCGGAGCCTTCGATTTTTCGCACAACTTACAAGTTCGTGCGCGCGGCTTTGACGATGCGCAGGCGGACTTCTTCAAACGCCGAATACTGACGTTTCAACTGCTCGTCTGATCTGGACACTGCCTCTCGAAGTGATTCGAGGGTGCTCTTACATCCGGCATAGTCGTTCAAATGGTATTTAGCAATCGCCAGATCGCTGCGTATCGAGTCGGAATAATGTCTGTCCATCACTCGTTACCTCTAAACCTATGCCCGCCGTAACAAAATCCATGATGCTCGCAGGTCGATTTTTTTGATCTTCAAAACTGGAACGCAGTGTCGCTCTGTGCGCATGAAAGCTTTCGTTCAAGGCACAGATGTGTCCAATCCCGCTGACAGCTGTAACCTCGAAAAAAATTCCGCCAGCTGCCTCTTGCTTGCTTGAAAGATCACCTTCGCTTTTACGTTAATTCCCTGGCGGCTTGCCCCTTGCGCAATTATTGAAAGTGAAAAACCCAAGTAAGTCCCAAGAAATTAGCGCAACGGCAACCGAATAAATTCATGTTCATCAGGCACCCGCCCCATCGCCTGTGCGCTCCATGCGGCCTTGGCCTGCTCGATACGTTCGTGTGAACTGGCGACAAAGTTCCACCAGAT
>JAYVLO010000033.1:0-11437 GCA_043759455.1 Pseudolysobacter sp. | reverse complement strand
GCGATGTAGTCATCGATCTCCGCGACTGCGCGCGGATGCGCCGGATCGGTCAGCGAATAGATCGTGATGCCGCCGGTATCCGATGGCGAATTCCACGCGGCGTAAAGGTATCCGCCGACCAGCGCGAGTGCGCGTACCGGACCCGGCGCGGGAGATCCGCTCGTGCGGCTGGCGATCACCGGATGGGTCGGATCGCTCATATTCCAGGTGGTCAGGGTGGCGCCGGTGCCGACATACAGATAGTTGCCCTGCGTCACCGGCGGCGACAACGCGCCACCACCGACATCCGCCAGGGTCAGTGTTGCCGCCGTCGCGTTATCGACGATAGTTAGCAGACTGAATAAAACAAAACACCATACGCGCAGTAATTTCATGTTCATGGCCGGACTTGTCCTCAGGGATTGGCGGTGACAGAGCGCCGCGACAAGGCGACCGCTACACGCGCACGAACGCGTCACGCGGGGGTCTTGTCGGGCGGCCCCGGATTGTCGGCAGCGGCGCGAAAATGCGCATGCGCAATCGATGTTCAGACGATGTACCAGCCATGTCGATACGGCGTTACCGAGTGTGATGCCGGCCCGTTCGCCTCATCGCGGTGTGGGCGCGGGCGTCGATGCGGTTTGCGGGCCGAGCAATCGCGCTGCGGTTTCTTCGGCTTTGCGCGCC
The DNA here is from genome assembly GCA_043759455.1 of Pseudolysobacter sp. Classification (GTDB taxonomy): domain Bacteria; phylum Pseudomonadota; class Gammaproteobacteria; order Xanthomonadales; family Rhodanobacteraceae; genus Pseudolysobacter. Next base: position 10,771 of record JAYVLO010000033.1, on the reverse strand, counting down.
GCATCGTTCTGCCCGAGCGCACGAAACAGCTGCGCCTGCACGGTCGCCACGCGCGCGTCACGATCCGTCCAGACGCTGATACGCCCGGCGACGATGCGCGCGCTGTCGAGCTGGCTGGCGGCGATCAGTGCTTGTAGATACGGCACCGCTACTGCGACAAGATCCTCCGCCGCGTTAAAGCGGATCGCGCTCTGCAACGCCGTGGCAAACTGTTCGAGGGCGGGTTCGGTTCGGTGCGCGGCCGCCGCCTGCTCGGCATCGAGCAGTTGCAGATAGATCGTGCGCCAGTCGCCGGCGGCATCGGTGCCGATCCGGCTACGCAACGTTTGCAGTTGCGCCGTTGCCTCTGCGGCTTGACCGTTGCGCAGCAACGCGCGAACACGCAACACCCCGGTGCGCAGGTAGCGGGTCGGCTCGGCATCGCGGAAATCGGTGGTGAGCGCGGCTTCGGCAAAACGCGTGGCGGCAACGTTGTCGCCCTGCCGCCACGCGATGTTCGCGGCCAGCGCATCGGCGCAGGCGCGCGCCAATAAATCCGCGCGTGGATCAGATTCGCTGCGGATACGCGCCAGCAAAATCTGCGCTTCCTCGTGTTGGCCGGTGTCGGTCAGCGCCTCGGCGCGCACGCAGCTCAGCGTCCAGCGCAGGCGCAGGTTATTGGTGTGTTGTTCGGTCGGCCAGAAACGATCGGTGGTGGCCAGTGCGCCGGCAAAATCCAGCATCTCGCGCTCGGCACTTGCCTGTTGCCCGAGCGCATACGCCAGGCCTTCGCGTAGGCCGAGTTGCTCGAACGCATGCGTCGCGTTTTTCAGCAGCGGCAGCGCTTCGGCGGGATGGTGACGCATGCTCTGGATCTCGCCGAGATTCACATCGACCGCAGCCATGCCCTGGCCATCGCCGGTGGCTTCGAGTTCGATGCGGGCGCGCGACAGTTCGTTGATCGCTTCGTCGAAACGCTGTTTCTGCGCGAGCACGGTGCCGCGCCCGAGATAAGCAACACCGAGCACGACCGGATCCGCCTGTCCCTGGCGCAGCGTGATCGCTTCTTCATAGGTATCGCTGGCGAGGTCAATCTTGTTCTGCCGCAAATACGCGCCGGCCAGGGTGATGAGCGCGCGCGCGCGCAGCGGCGCATCGCGTTGCGGCGAAAGGCGATCGAGCAACACATGCAGGCGCGATTCGGTGGCGACATAGTTGCCGCTGCGAAATTCGATCTGCGCCATGCGTTGTTCAACCCGCGGCTGATGTTGCAACTGCGGCGGCGCCGCGCGGATCAGGTCGCGCGCCTGATCGAGCTGGTCGGCCAGCATCGCGGCGCCGGAACGCTGCATCAGCTCTTCGAGTTGCGGCGCGGCCGGCTCGTTGCCGGCGATGTTGAGCTTGTGGCCGAGTTTGTTCAGCAGCAGATCGGCGGCGTCGCGCGCGGCCTTGATCGCGTCATCGGCCTGCGCCTCGACGCTCTGATCGTTCTGCGCACCGAACACATCGAGGCGCACCGTCCAGCGCGCGCCATCGCTGCGTACGCGTGGCAAGATGCGCATGGCAGCGATCTTCGCGAGCTGCGTGTCGTGCAGCAGGTCCGTCTTGTTGGCGACATCGCGCTGCTTCAGCAGGGCGACCACACTCTCGCTCGGCATCGTGTACAACGCGCCATCGCGCAGTCGATTCGCCACGAGATCCATCAGGCCGAAACGCAGCCAGCGCCAGTCTTCCGATGCGCTGACTTCGGCAGGCAATACCAGCACAAGCGCGGCGGAATTTTCGGTATCAGCTGCGACCGTATTGCTGGTGGTAACGGGTGAGACATCGCGCGGATGTGCGGCCAGCAGATACCAGAATAAAACAAGCATCAGCGTTATGCCTGCAAGCACGCCCGATACCAGTGCGATCCGCTGCGCAAGCTTGCGCGATGTTGTTTGCGGTAGCGCAATCGACGCTTCGATATCTGGCGCGGCCACCGCGAGATCCGCTGCTACTGCCACCACGATTTGCGCCGATGTTTCGATCGATGCCGCAACTGCCGCGATCTCGCCAACCCAGCGATAACCGAAGCGTGGCACGGTGCGAATGGTGCGCTGCTCGTTGCCGGTGTCGCCGAGGCTGCGCCGAATCTTGACCACGGTATGGCTGAGCAAGGCATCGCTGACTTCGACGCGGCCCCACACCGCGGCGATCAATTCATCGCGACCGACCGCACGTTCGCGATGTTCGATCAGATACGCCAGGCACTCGAATGCACGTGCGGGAAGCGCGATCAGAACGTCGTACCGATGCAGTTCGCGTGTGGCTGAATTGAGCTGGAAATCGTCGAAGCGATAAATCATGCTGCTATGGTAGCGTGAGCGTGGTAAAGCCACTGTTGCATCGATGCCGATCCCGTACCTGTAATTCTCTGCCGCAGGCGATTTTGCCACGGTTGCATCAGGACGAATCGCCCATGTATTTCGTTGCGGCGCGGGTGCGCGTCGTGTCGTAGAATATCGACCCTGGGGGAAACAACGTTGCGGCTTGCTCGCCGGCAAACAAGTGGCGGGAGAATCGCCTCTGGCGTTGTTGCGCCAATCCACCACCGACGATTCCAGGGAGTTTGACGATGCGTTCACCGATTCTTTTTCTTGCTACCGCCTTGGTGCTAGCGAGCACGTTCAGTACGGCCGCCGAACCGACCACCACGCCCGAGCAACGCCAGCAGCAGGTGCAGAAATTTGTCGATGCGCTGCATTTTCAGACCGGCAACGTGGCCGTGCCGAAGGCCGGCGCCACACTCAAACTCACGTCGGAATTCCGTTATCTCGATGCCAAGGGAGCGCAGAGTGTGCTGGAGGATTTGTGGGGCAATCCGCCGGACAGCGACATCCTCGGCATGCTCGTGCCGACCAGCGCGCCGTTGAGCGATCCGGCTAAATCCTGGGCGGTGGTGCTCACCTATTCCGACGATGGCCATATCACCGATGCCGATGCGGCCAAGATCAATTACGACGACATGCTCAAGGAAATGCAACAGAGCACCAGCGATGGCAACAGCGAGCGCGTGAAGCAGGGTTATCACGCGATCCAGCTGGTCGGCTGGGCGCAGCCGCCGCATTACGATGTGACCAGCAACAAGTTGTATTGGGCGAAAGAGCTGAGCTTCGACGGCGCCAGCGAGCACACCTTGAACTACGACATTCGCGCGCTCGGTCGCGGCGGATATCTGAGCATGAACGCGATCGCCGGCATGGATCAGTTGCCGATCGTGCAGCGCGATATGCAAAAAGTATTGGCGTTGACCGAATTCGACAGCGGCAAAAAATACACCGACTTCAACGCGAGTACCGACAAGGTCGCGGCGTATGGTCTCGGCGCCTTGGTGGTCGGCGCGGTGGCGGCAAAAGCTGGCCTGTTCGCGAAGTTGTTCGTCGCCTTGCTCGCGGCGAAAAAAATCATCTTCGCTGGCATCATTGCGTTCGGCGCAGCGATCAGCCGGTTTTTCAAGGGCAAGCCGAAACCGTAAGCAGAGACTGCCAAAGGTAAGAGAAAGAACACCCCGGCTTGTCATTCCAGCAAAGGCTGAAATCCTGTTCTCCCAGCAGGTTTCGACAAGAACCGGCCCCACCCTTCGCTGGGATGACGGCGCTATTTAAAAGTTTTCTCGGGGCTAGGGACGGTGGCGGATTCCTCGGGCGCATCATTGGTCAGCACATCCGGCAGGCGAAAAAACGCACGCGCAGTCGCACTCGTCTGCGCCGCCGTAAGCTCGACTTCCTCACCACGATCGCGCGCGATTTCGGTGCAGATATGCGCAAGATGCATCGGCTCATTGCGGCGATGGCTCGGCATCGGTTGCAGGTTGCGCGGCAGCAGATACGGCGCATCGGTTTCGATCATCAGCCGATTCGCCGGAATGTTTTTCACGAGTTCGCGCAGATGCAGGCCGCGGCGTTCGTCGCAGATCCAGCCGGTGATGCCGATATACAAATCGCGGTCGAGATAATCGAACAGTTCCTTGCGCTCGCCGGTGAAACAATGCACCACCGCCGCGCCGATCTGGTGCCGCACGGTATCGATGCAGCCGAGAAAATCCGCGTGCGCATCGCGCTGATGCAGGAATAGCGGCTTGCCGCAGTTCACCGCGATGTCCAGCTGGCGCTCGAACGCAAATAGTTGCGCCGCGCGCGGGGACAGGTCGCGAAAATAATCCAGCCCGGTTTCGCCGACCGCTTTCACTTCGGCATGGGCGACATGTTCGCGCAGCAGTGCATCGGTTTCGCTGTCGTAATCGCTGGCGTGATGCGGGTGCATACCCGCCGTGGCGAACAGGCGATTGGGATACTGCATCGCCAACGCGTACGCCGCGATCGTGCCCTCGCGACTCGCGCCGGTGACCACGATTTGCGCGACATCATGGACCGCCGCGCGCGCGAGCACATCGTCCAGATCGTGGCGGAAAGAGTCGTGGCTGAGATTGGCACCGATGTCGACCAGAGGCATGATTTCAGGGTCCGTAATGGGGCGTGCATTATGCCTGCTGTCATGCATTTAGCAGGGCAAAACGACAATAAATTTTGGTTCACAATCAATTCATTGGTTTGAAAACATGCTATCGGTAACGTGGTCGTTGCGTTCCCTAGCGTTGCAGGAGTTTTATCATGTTAAACAAATCATTTTCCATACTCGGTGTTATGACATTGGGATGTGCGCTTTTCGGTAATACGGCGTTGTTGGCGCAAACATCCGGCTCGCGTACATTGAATAACAGTGCGACAAATTTGCAGGCGCCACTCACGCGCAATCAGGCGGCGGTGGATGCAGAGCGCGTCATGGTGCAGCAACGCCTCGCCCTGAAATCGAAAGCCGGCGCATCGTCGCGCGCAGTCCGTGGCGCGAATGTAATTCCCGGAATCGCGCAAGCGAATGGTACTGATCAATTGATCGCGAACAGCTACCGTGCTTATCCGCCAAGTTGTCTTTCGGATCCGCTGCCCGATACACCGGTCGCACCGGCGTATTCGACATTGGTGGATCTCGCGGAAATGAACCCTGCGACGAAATCACTCATTGTGGAAACCGTGACGATTTCTATCTGGCGTGTTGCTTGCAGCAGTAGTAACGCCGCTACTTCCGGATACCACTCTGCTACGTTGATGCGCATCCAGCGCCAAGCGCAGTATGAAGGCGATTTAAATCAATATCCGTATTTTCCGGGTGTGCGGATCGCTCAAAACAACGTCAATTTTGATGACACCGCACTCCGCGATTTCGTGCGTCTTCCCGTCGAGCCAAACACGGTGATTTCCACGACATATGTTGACGATCCGATCATCTACAGCACAACTTATGTGCTTGAATATCTGCCGAGCTCGGTTTCCGATACGCAGAACTTCAATAGTGCGTTCAATATGCGTTTTGATAACTTTTTCAATGGCGGCCAAGTGTTTCTTGGCGTACCCGCGTATGCACCCACGCAGGCGACGTACCCGGCGGCGTTTCAATCGCAGCCCTTGAGCGGTTATCTTAGCGGCAACTACTACGATCCCAACCACAGTGGCGAGGGTATCAACATCGAAGTGGACGAGCTCGCAAATGGCTCGCGCGTGCTGTTCTTCGCCTGGTTCACCTACGACGATCTGGGATTGCCGTACTGGATTTACGGCAGTAATGGATTCAATAACGGCGATACCTTGGTCAATGTGCCCACCAACTACGGCTCCAACGGCGGTTTCGCTGGTGCGTTCGGTGCTAAAGCGCCGTCATCGGCATGGGGCAACGTCGGATTTATGTTCCAAGATTGCAACCACGTCACCATGCAATATGCATCGCTGGCTGGTCTGCCGGCGCACACCCCCAGCGGTAGCGGTGTGCTCATTTGGCAACGGCTGACCACCGTCAACGGTCTGACCTGCGAGTAAGCACATCGCACACTCCGAGTAGAAAAATCCCGCCACCCGGCGGGATTTTTTGTGCGGTCACACAAGTACGCAGGCTGCACGCACATCGCACCGCCTCGACAACTGCGGCACACTCGCTGAATTGAAACTTCGCATTGTGTGTCGATGAGCGAACCGCGTTTCCCGATTCACGATTTGCTGCCGCAGATTCTCGCATCACTGGCAGGCGTGCCGCGCCTCGTGCTCGAAGCGCCGCCAGGAGCCGGCAAGACCACGCAGGTGCCGCTGGCGCTGCTCGACCAGCCGTGGCTTGCGGGAGGGAAAATTCTGTTGCTCGAACCACGCCGTATCGCCGCGCGCGCGGCGGCGGAATTCATGGCCGCGCAGCTTGGCGAAGCGGTCGGCGAAACGGTCGGCTATCGCATCCGCTTTGAAGCCAAAATATCTCCGCGCACACGCATTGAGGTAGTCACCGAAGGCATCCTTACGCGTTTGTTGCAGAGCGATCCCGAGTTGCCCGGCATCGGCGCGATCCTGTTCGACGAATTCCACGAACGTCACCTGCACGGCGATCTCGGTGCGGCGCTCGCGCTCGATGTGCAGGCAAGTCTGCGGCCAGAGCTGCGCCTGCTGGTGATGTCGGCAACACTGGATGGCGAACGCATCGCGCGCTGGCTGGATGCGCCGCGCCTGAGCAGTGCGGGCCGCAGCTATCCGGTGCGTATCGAGTATCCGCCGGCAAAAGCGCAAGAGGATTGGCCGTTTCATCTCAAGCGTGTAGCACTGCAGGCGCTGGGCGAAACCGAAGGCGATGTGCTGTTATTCCTGCCCGGCAAACGCGAGATCGATCGGGCGCGTGATGTGCTGTCCGCGCTCGCTGTCGAGAATGCGCTGACGCTCGTACCGCTGCACGGTGAGTTGTCGCTGGCCGAGCAACACCTCGCCTTGCGCCCGGCCGAAAATCATTCGCGCCGGATCGTGCTTGCGACCAACGTCGCCGAATCCAGCGTGACCTTGCCGGGCATTCGCGCGGTGATCGATCTCGGCCAGGCACGCGAGCCGCGCTTCGATGCGCAAAGCGGATTCACGCGTCTGGAAAGCGTCGCCATTTCGCAAGCCTCGGCCGACCAGCGTGCCGGCCGCGCCGGTCGTGTCGCCGCCGGCGTGTGTTACCGGCTGTGGCCGCAAAGCCAGCGTCTCGATCCCGCGCGCACGCCGGAAATTGCACAAGTGGAATTATCCACATTGTCGCTTGAACTTGCGGCGTGGGGTTCAGACACCTTGCAATGGCTTGATGCGCCGCCTAACGGCGCGCTCGCGCAAGGCCGCGAACTGCTCGGTTTGCTCGGCGCGCTGGACAATGCCGCGCGTTTGACGCCGCTCGGTCGCGATATGCTCGCGCTAGGCACGCATCCGCGTCTCGCTGCCGCGGTTTTGCGTGCGCCCAACGCGGAACGCTCGATCGCCTGCGACCTGCTCGCGCTGATCGAAGCACGCAGTCCTCTGCGCGGTGAGAACGGACGTAGTGATGACTTTCGGATGCGCTGGCACGCGCTCGATGCATGGCGGCGCGATGGCGCACGGGCGGCGCGCAACCTCGGTGCGGATAGCGGCGCGCTCGCTGCGCTCGATCAGGCGGCCAGCAGTTGGCGACGTCGGCTCGGTTTGCGCGAGCGCGGCGAGGGTCGTACCGATCTGCTGACGCTGGGCAATCTGTTGCTGCATGCGTTTCCCGATCGTGTCGCGCGACAAGATTCGGACAATCCGCGGCGCTACACACTCAGCAATGGTCGCGGCGCGCGCCTGCACGAAAATACGACGTTGTACGGCGAGCCGTGGCTGGTCGTGGTCGATCTTCGTTTCGATGAGCGCGATAGCCTTATTCTTGCCGCCGCACCGTTCGATCCGGTCTTGCTCGAACGCGATTTCTCGCATCGATTTGTGCGTGAACGTGTGGCGAGATTCAATCGCGATACGCGTGCCATCGATGCTTACGAGGAACAGCGTTTTGCCGCGCTCGTGCTCGAACGCAAGACCGGCATGCGCGTTGATGCAGCGGAGTCGATACGCCTGCTGCTAGCTGGTGTGCGCGAACTCGGTCTGGACGTTTTGCCGTGGAGCGATCACGCGAGCGAGCTACGCCTGCGCATCGGCTGCCTGCGCGGCTGGTGTCCGGAATTGAATCTGCCGGATGTCGGCGACGCGGCATTGTTGGCGTCGCTGGACGAATGGCTCGGCCCGTTCCTGAATGGCAAAACGCGACTGAGTTCGCTGCGCGCCGAAGAACTCAGTGAAGCGCTGGCAGCAATGCTGGATTTCAATACACGCCGCCAGCTCGACGAACACGCACCCGTTGTGCTCCGGGTACCGAGCGGCATGGAGCGAAAATTATCATACGCAGCGGATCAACCGCCGGTGCTCGCGGTGAAACTGCAGGAGCTGTTTGGGCTCGCCGATACGCCACATATTGCGAAAGGCCGCATCGCCGTCGTGCTGCATCTTTTGTCGCCAGCGCAGCGTCCGATCCAAGTGACGCAGGATCTGAAAAGTTTCTGGGAGCGCACCTATCCCGAAGTTCGCAAAGAGCTGAAAGGTCGTTACCCGAAACACCCGTGGCCGGAGAACCCGTGGTCGGCCACGCCCACCGCGCGGGCCAAGCCGCGCTCTTGATTGCAGCACGTCAACAGACAATACCAAGGATAAAAAAGAGTTGTCATCCTAGTACAGGCTGGGATCCATTTTGCTTTTCGCAGCAGATAAAGATGAATCCCAGCCTGCGCTGGGATGACGAGGAAAAAATCAGATCACAAGCTACGCGAAGGAACCAACCGTCACCACACAGGTCGCAGTAACGTCTGCGAATCTGCGAATCATCGCCTCATCCTCATCAGGAACAATTTCTTCATGACCCGCCCTAATCGCGCCCTTGTATGGATGCTCGGATTTCTCGCCGCCATTGCGGTGCTGGCGATTTTGCTGGCACCGAAGCTTGCGCAGAATTTTGCTGCCAATCCGTTTTTCAATGTGGTGATTCTCGGCGTGCTCGCCGTTGGCATCTTCGTCAACCTGCGCCAGGTGCTGCTGTTGAATCGCGAGGTCGACTGGATGGATGCGTTCCGCCGCTCTGATCCGGATCGTCCGCCGACGCAGAAACCCCGCCTGCTCGCATCAATGGCGCGTTTGCTGGCCGGTCGCGAACGCGGTCGCGCGGCGTTGTCGGCGCCATCGCTGCGCTCGATTCTCGATAGCGTTTACCTGCGCCTGGAAGAATCGCGCGATCTGTCGCGTTATCTCATTGGCCTGTCGATTTTCCTCGGCCTGCTCGGCACGTTCTGGGGATTGCTCGTGACGATTCGTTCGGTCGCCGACATCATCGGTTCGCTGAATGTCGGTGGCGATGCGGCGCAGATGTTTACCCAGCTCAAGGAAAATCTGAAGTTGCCACTCGGCGGCATGGCGACGAGTTTTTCGACCTCGCTGTTTGGCCTCGCCGGTTCGCTGATTGTCGGTTTTCTCGACCTGCAGGCCGGCCATGCGCAGAACCGGTTTTACAACGAGCTCGAAGAATGGCTCTCGGGCATGACCAAGTTGTCATCCGGCGGTTCGATCAGCGAAGGCGATGCCAGCGTGCCGGCCTACGTGCAGGCATTGCTCGAACAAACCGCTGATGGCCTGGAGCGCATGCAGCGCGCGATCGGCGAGAACGAACGCGAGCGCCGCGGCGGCAATGAACAACTCGGCGAACTGAATGCGCAGCTCGCACGCCTGACCGATCTACTCGGACGCGATGCGCGCGATCGCCACGCCGCCGCTGAAACCCAGGAAGAATTAAAGACTGTGCTGCGCGGCATGAGCCACAACGATGCACCGGTCGCGCGTCTGTCGGAAGACCTGCGCGCCGAGTTGCGCCTGCTCTCGCGCACCATCGCCGCGGCGATGGACAACAAGCGCGGGAGCAACGGATGAGATCGCTGTCGCACCGTCGTCGTTCGCTCGATATCTGGCCCGGATTCGTCGACGCTTTATCCTCGCTGATCATGGTGATGGTGTTCGTCTTGCTGATCTTTGCGGTCGGCCAGTTCGTGCTGTCGCAAACCCTGGTCGGCAAAAACAAGGCATTGGCGGATCTCAACGACCAGATCGCTGCGCTCGCAAAAACGCTGTCGCTGACGCAAAGCGAAAACGCCACGCTGAGCGCGAAATCGCAGGAGCTGAACGTCTCGCTCGGCGCTACTGCGGGCGCGCGCGATGCGGCGCAGCTCGCGCTCACGCAACGCGAGGTCGAAGCCGCCAAACTCCGCGCCGATATCGCCGCGCTGAGCGAACTCAAGCAACAGCTCGAAAGCCAGATCGCCAGCATGGGCGCGCAGCTCGACGACTCCAAAAAAGATCTCGTGGCAAAGACCGATCTCGCTGCGCAATCGGCGGCGCAGGTCGAGTTGCTGAATCGCCAGCTCGTGGCGCTGCGCGATCAACTTGGCCAGCTCACTGCATCGCTGGATCTGGCGAATGCTAACGTCAAGAACAAGGATGCCAAGATCGACGATCTCGGCAAGCAGCTCAATCTCGCGCTCGCCAACAAGGTCAACGAACTCGCGCGCTATCGTTCCGAATTTTTCGGCAAGCTGAAAGAAGCGCTCGGTGATCGTGCCGACATTCGTGTAGTCGGCGATCGGTTCATGGTGTCGTCGGATATCCTGTTCGATTCCGCATCGGCCGATCTCGGTGCGCAGGCCGACGGCCAGCTCGGCCAACTCGCGCAGACGCTGAAACAAGTCACCGCCGAAATCCCGTCGAACATCGACTGGGTTTTGCGCATCGACGGCCACACCGACCGCCGCCCGATCCACAACGAACGTTTCCCGTCGAACTGGGAACTCTCCACCGCGCGCGCCGTGGCCATC
>JAYVLO010000032.1:0-33113 GCA_043759455.1 Pseudolysobacter sp. | reverse complement strand
GGCAGTGATCGATCTGTACAGCCGCCAGGTGGTGGGCTGGTCGATGCAGCCGCACATGAAAACCCAGCGGGTGAGCGATGCGCTGCGCATGGCGTGGTTACCTCGCCGCCCCGCTGCGGGACTGATCTTCCACAGCGATCGCGGCAGCCAGTGGGGCAAGCTCACAGCTCTGTTTGATCATGGCAAGTGTGCAGCACTTGGTGCTACTGGCGTCAACGGCGGCCATTGCACGCTCTCGATCTCAAAAGTGAGATTGGAATAGTCACAGATCGGGCTGCAAGCGGGATCAGAAATCCATGAAGTACCCGCCATTCACCGGGATATTTGCACCCGTGATATAGCTTGAATCTTCCGATGCGAGAAAATTCACCACACGCGCGATTTCGCTGGGTTCGCCGAGGCGGCCGATCGGGATGCCGGCGATGATCTGGTTGCGCACGGCGTCGGGAATTTTACTGACCATTTCGGTGTGGAAATAACCCGGCGAGACGCTGTTCACGGTGATGCCCTTGCGTGCCACTTCGCGCGCCAGCGCCATCGTAAAGCCGTGCATGCCGGCCTTGGCGGCGGAGTAGTTGGTCTGGCCGAACTGGCCGGTCTGGCCGTTGACCGAGGAGATATTGATGATGCGACCGTAGCCGCGCTCGCTCATGCCTTCGATCACGTTGCGGCACATGTTGAACACGCCGTCGAGATTGATTCTGAGCACGTCGATCCACTGTTGCGGTTCCATCTTGCGCAAGGTGGTATCGCGCGTGATGCCGGCGGCGTTGATGATGATATCGACCGCGCCATGCTTTTTTTCGACGCGCTGGATCAGTGCGGCGCAATTCGCAAAGTCGCCGACATCGAGTGCCTCGAACGAAATGGCTGCAGTGAATGCGGCGGTTTCTTGCTGAAACTCAATGATGCGTTGTTCACGGCTGCCAAGATCGGCGGCGATCACGATGATGCCGGCGGTGGCGAGATGTTTGCAGATTTCGGTGCCGAGTCCACCGATGCCACCCGTGACGATGGCGATACGTTTGGTCATGGAGTTCCCCTTCGATAATCAGCAGTGCCGCGGCTGATTACGGCACCGTTGGCAAAAATTCGGCGCAGTTTTTCCGGACGATCTAATGATACGAATGGAGCGGGGGAGTAACGGATGCTGGAACCAGCCCGGCTGCGTGAGACGGGGTGGGAATGTTTCAGGATTTTGAATCTTTCGGCTTGTTCATCGTGCCGGCGGCTGCCGTGAGAAATCCCTGCTGCAGCGATTTCCACACGTCCATATTGCGATCGGTCAGGCCGTTCAACATCGACATCGGTGTCTTGCCCATGAGGTTGTTGAGTTCGCTGCGGAACTGGCCTTGCTGGTCGATGAATACCTTGAGACTGCGCTCGAGGTAGCTGCCCATGAAGCCTTGCATCGAATCGCCGTAGAAGCGGATCACCTGCGACAGCAGCCCGGTGGTGAACATCGGCTGGCCGCTGTCCTCGTGCTCGGAGATGATCTGCAGCAATACCGAACGCGTGAGGTCTTCACCGCTCTTGGCGTCGCGCACTTCGAAATTTTCGCCGTCGATGACCAACTGCCGAATTTCTTCCAGCGTGATGTAGCTGGAAATCTCGGTGTCGTAAAGACGACGATTCGGGTATTTCTTGATTATGCGGATTTGTGTCATGCAACAAAGTTACCAGATTGTGCGGCGGCGCACCAGTTAGGCGCAGCAAAACCCTGATTCGACAGTTCTTTGTGGACGCCCGGCGGATGCTGCAATTGCTGGGATCGAGCGCAGCTTGAGCCGTTGGGGCATCGGCCCAGGCAAAAAATGCTGCAGCTCCAATCGCGCAAGAGACGGCGGGGAGTTAAACCGCACATCACTTTTTTGCCGGCATGACATGCTAGGATTAGCGAATCATTTAGCCATCCAAACGTGTGGGGTAACATGCAGATCGAAACCAAGTTGCCCAAGGTCGGTACGACCATTTTTACCGTGATGTCGCAACTCGCGCTGCAGCACAAGGCGATCAACCTGGGGCAGGGCTTTCCCGATTTCGAAGGGCCGCAGGCGCTGCGTGATGCGCTCACCGAACACATGAATTCGGGCAAGAATCAGTACGCGATGATGACCGGCATCCCGCGCCTGCGCGAACAGATCGCGCTGAAGACGGAAAAACTCTACGGTCACAAGGCGAATATCGATAGCGAGATCACCGTCACCAGCGGCGCGACCGAAGCGATTTTCGCCGCGATCGCCGCGACCGTGCGCGCGGGCGAGGAAGTGATCGTGCTCGACCCGTGTTACGACTGCTACGAACCGGCAATCGACCTCGCCGGCGCACGCGCGGTGCATGTGCCGCTCGATCCGCACACGTTTGCGGTGGACTGGGATCGGGTCAAGGCCGCGATCACGCCGAAGACGCGTATGCTCATGGTCAACTCGCCGCATAATCCGTGCGGTTCGGTTTTCAGCGAGGCCGATCTCGATGCGCTGGCCGAGATCACACGCAATACGCGCATCCTGATCCTGTCCGACGAGGTCTATGAACACATCGTGTTCGATGGCCTGCCGCATCAGAGTGTATTGCGTCGTCCTGACCTCGCGGCACGCAGTTTCGTGATTAGCTCGTTCGGTAAAACCTATCATTGCACAGGCTGGAAAGTCGGCTACTGCATCGCACCCGCTGCGCTCAGTGTCGAGTTCCGCAAGGTGCATCAATATCTGACCTTCTGCACGTTCACGCCGGCGCAATGGGCGCTGGCAGACATCATGGAAAGCGATCCGCAGCATTATCTCGATCTACCGAAATTCTATGAAGAGCGTCGCGATAACTTTCGCCAGTTGCTGGCGGGGAGTCGATTCACTTTGCCGGCGGTCGGCGGTGCGTATTTTCAGCTCGCGGATTATTCAGCGATCAGCGATCTCGATGATTTGAGTTTCTGCGAATGGCTGGTGCGCGAAGGTGGCGTTGCAGCAATTCCGCTGTCTTCGTTTTACGAAACGCCACCCGGCAGCAAGTTGGTGCGCCTGTGTTTTGCGAAATCCGATGCAACGCTGAAAGCGGCGGCGGAGCGTTTATGCAAGATCTGAAAATCAGCCTGATCCAGGGCGCGACACGCTGGCACAATGCCGCAGCGAATCGCGAATATTACGGCGCCTTGGCGCGCAGCCTTAAAGGGCAGAGCGATGTGATCGTACTGCCGGAAACATTTACCAGCGGCTTTACGAACGAAACGCTCGGCAATGCCGAATCGATGCAAGGCGAAAGCGTAACGTGGTTGCGTGCGCTCGCGAGCGAAGTCGGCAGCGTGATCACGGGCAGCATGGTGATCCGCGAAAACGATCGTTGCTACAACCGTTTGTTCTGGGCGCACCCGGATGGAACGCTCGAAACCTACGACAAGCGTCACCTGTTTCGCATGGCCGGCGAACACGAGCGTTATGCGGGCGGGGAACAGCGCCTGATCGTTGAGCTCAACGGCTGGCGGATCTGTCCGCAAGTTTGTTACGACCTGCGTTTTCCGGTGTGGTCGCGCAATCGCTACAATGTTGGTGCAGCGAATCGTTTCGACTACGACCTGCTGATTTTCGTCGCCAACTGGCCGACGCCGCGGCGGTATCCATGGAGCACGCTGTTGCGTGCGCGCGCGATCGAAAATCTGAGTTATTGCGTTGGCGTAAATCGCGTCGGCACCGATGGCAATGACCTGCATTATTCCGGTGACAGCGTGGCTCTGGATTTTGTCGGCCACCCGCTGATCGAGCTCGGCGCGCAGGAACAAACCGTGACCGTGACCTTGAGCGCGGCGGCTCTGGCAGCGCATCGCGCGCGTTTCCCGGCGTGGATGGATGCCGACAGTTTCGAGATTTTGTCGTAACAAAAATCTGCGCATTGCCATTTCGCAAATGCGTATTTGATTGCCGCAAGCAGGCCTTCCGTGGCCTGCAATAATTTACCCGTGTCCGGCTTTATTCCAGCGTTACGCGCATGCGGTTGTCGTCCGATACCCGGTCGATCAACTTGTTGTACGGATCGATGCCGACTTCGTACGGCGCTTCATCGACGATCAGCGTGATGCTGCTATCGCCGTCGGCGATGTCACGTTTCTCCAGCAGCAAAACTTTCTGGTTCGCCTCTTTGTCGTCCTTGGCGCGCGCGAATACACCAAGATCGATCGGTATATCGACTGCGGCTTTGGTCTCCTTGCCGAGGCCGTCGGCGTAGAACTTGCTGGTGTGCAATTTCACGGTCAGATCGTATTTGCCGTCGCTGCGTTTTTTCGCGCTCGCCTCGACCACGCGGTTGTCGTACAGCGTGATGCGCGTGAAAAGGTCATCGATCAGCGGCGTCCATTTCGTGCCGGCATCCTGACGCAGATAATCGAGAAACTCGTAGGTCGTGGTGTATGGCGGCAGCTGGAATGCCTTGTCGTGCGCGTAGCGCGACAACGTTTTGTCGACGACATCTTCGCCCAGATAATCCTTCAGCGCATACATCGCGACCGAACCCTTGCGGTAGTGGATGTAATCCTGATTCTCGACCAGCGCGAGCGGCATTTCCTCGACCACTTCGCCGGCCCGACCGGACAGGTAACGATCGAGTTCATACTTCAGGAACGTGCGCATCTGCTTGGCGCCGTATTCGTGTTCCATCAGCATTAGCGCCGAATATTGGGCGAAGGTTTCATCGAGCATCGTCGCGCCCTGCACATTGCCGCCGATCACCTGATGCGCCCACCATTGGTGTGCAACTTCGTGCGCGGTAACGTAATACACGTAATCCACATCGTCGGGATCGCGCAGGTCGGTGGTGAAACCGATCGCTTCGGAAAACGGTACGGTGTTGGCAAAACTCTGCGCAAAGCGTTCGTAGCCTGGGAACTCCAGCACACGCATCTGGCGGAACTGAAATGGCGAATACGTGCGGCTGAAAAGCTCCAGCGATTTTTTGCCGGCATACAACATGCGATCGACGTTCCAGGCGTGCTGCGGATCGTAATACACCTCCACCGCGATGCCGTTCCAGCTGTCGCGTTTGACTGCATACCGTGCCGACTGGAACGAGAAGAAATCGAGGATCGGCTTGTCCATCTTGTAGTGGAAATAACGTCGACCGCCCTCGGTCCATTCTTTTTCCAGATAACCCGGCGCGAGTGCAATCTGGTCGGGCACGGTCGACACCGTGCTCTCGAACGTCACCCAGTCGGCGTCGCAACACATCAAGCTATTCTTGCGTGCGGCCTGATCGTCGATCTTCGCCATCCGTGCCACGGTACCCAATCCGTACTTGCGCCGATCGTTCAGATCGACCAGCTGATTGTTGTCGCTGTAACCGAAATGTGGAAAGTTCTGGCTGTCAAAAAACGTGCCGTTGTCGACCACGCGTGTGTCGTTCGGCGTATTGCGGAAACCTACACTGTGATATTGCAGGACAAAATCGAACGGCATGCTTTCGCCCGGTGCGAGCGGCTGCTTGAGGCGATAGATCGTATAACCCTGCAGTGCATCGTTGCTGACGACATCGTGCGCGGCGAACTGCACCGACGCGAGTCGCAGTTCTACCGGCAGACGCATGTGCAGATCGCTGATCGGCGTGTCGTGTTTGTTCACGAGGGTATAGTGGCCACGTACCTCGATGCGATGCTCCGCCGGGAAGATGTCGACATCGGCCTTGACCTCGGTAATGCGCGGCTGCGCAAGGTCGCGGTACTGGCGATACTGTTTTTCGTAGTCGGCCTGGCGCTGCTTGCCGACATCTTCCGGTAAATAGCGATTCAACACATTGGTGTTGTAGAAAATCCAGCCGCCGAGTGTCACGAACGCGAGCAACGAACTCGCCAATACAAAGCGTGGCGGTGCGCCGAAACGCTGTCGCGCGATGCGCAATCTTTCACGCAGACCCTGGCTCGTGCCGCGCGTCCAGAACAATGCCGCGATCGCCAGCAGCGCGATCGTCAGGCACGTCCAATATGCCGCGAACCACAGGTGGGCGGCAAGGAAATGGCCGTAACCGTTCATGTCCGAATACGGCGTAGCCGGTGCACTGCCGAAGTTGTATAGATGATGTTCGAAGTGCAATTGCGACAGCGCGATGCGGCTGACGAAATACACCACCACCAGCAAATAACCGCGGAACTTGTTGTTCGCCAGTACCTGCAGAAACAACGCGAGCGCACCGATCAGCATGAAGCTCAGTGCATTCATCGCGATGTACGACAGGTATAGCAGCGGCTCGATATGGCTGTAGCCGCGCAGCAGTTGATAGACGATACATTCGAGTACACCGGCGAACAGGAACAGCACGATCACGCTGGCCAGTGCAACGAGTTTGGACAGCAGCGGAATCCAATCCGGCAAAGGAAATGCATCGGTCACCTCGCTGATCTTGCCGCTGCGCTCGCGCCAGACCAGTTCGCCCGCATAAAACGCGATGATGATGATCAAGAGAAAGTTGTAGCTACCCTCCATCGCATCGGTCATCAGATGCGTGAGCGGATAAATCTTGGTGCCGAACAACTCGTTCGAAAATGCGAGATTGCCACCGAGATTCATGAGCCCGAAGCCGAGCATGACGATGAACGTGACACCGCCGAGTACGCCACGCATATCGAACCAGGCCAGCTGCAGTAACTGTGTCCAGCGTGCGCGCGCATCGATGCGCAAAGTCACTTTCGGCAGGGCAGATCGTGGCCTCGGCGCTGTGACTTTTTCCTCGACTTCACGTGTGCGTTTGCGACTCCAGCGCAGACCTTCGCGATCGGGCCTGAACAAAGCAAATGCGGCCATCAGCAAGGCTGCGCCGATACCCATCCACAGCAGTCGGTTGAACAGCAGCATGCCGCCGAAATCCGGCAGCAGGTTGTTGCGATCCTGCGCCGACCAGTATTTAGTCACGAGCTTGAGCGTGCTCAGACCGAGCGGATCAATGAGCGCGCCGAGGTTCTGATGATCGATGTTGCCAGTGCCGAACAGCGCGACCTGCCACAGCACGAAAAACGCGATCACACCGATGTAAGTGCCGAGCATTGAGCGGGTCAAGGTGGCCAGCAGGAACAGCATCGCGGCGAGGAAAAACAGCCCCGGTACGACAAATACGCCGAACGCGTAAACGTAGGCGATTGCCGACGTCGGCCCGAGTCGCGCCGGATCGAGCCACGGCATCTGCGAGCCGAGCAGCAAACCGCCCGCAACCGCCAGCATCACGGCCAGTGCAGCGATATAACCGGCGGTAAAACGACCGCCGAGATACGCCGAACGCGGCAACGGTGTAGCGAAAAACAATTCGGCACAGCCGGCATCGAAATCACGCAACGCGGCACCGCCGACGAACACCGGAATCAGGAACATGCCGAGCAAAGTGAACGCGGTCAGCATCTCGATGACCACGTACGGTGCGTTGCGATGGGTATTGCCGATGCCGCCGCCGATCTGGATATGATCCGACCCGGCCGCAGCGAACGCGATCGCGGCAAACGCGCTGGCGATCAACCAGAACAGCGGACTCTTGAATTGCTGGCGCAATTCGAAACGCAGGATTTCGAGGAACATCGTCTTCTCCGGTCAGGCGGCACGAGAGGTCGCGGCTTGCAGACGCAAGCGACCGAAATAGACATCTTCGAGATCCGGCGCGACTGCCTCGAAACCTTCTTCGGGACGATTCGCCGCGAGGACGTGGATGGTGGTCTTGCCGCCGATCAGTCGCGTCGACAGCACACTCATGCGCTGCTTATAGTCTTCGAGTGCGGCGTTTGGCACAGTGCGGCGCCAGATCTGTCCATCGAGTGCCTGCATCGCCTGATGCGGCTCGCCGGTCAGCAGAACCTGGCCTTGGCCGATGATCGCCATGCGCGAGCAGAGATCGGTGACATCCTCGACGATATGGGTCGACAAAATGACCACGACATCCTCACCGACCTCGGCGAGCAGATTGAGAAAACGATTGCGTTCCTCGGGATCGAGGCCCGCGGTCGGCTCGTCGACGATGATCAGTTTCGGATTGCCGATCAGCGCCTGGGCGATGCCGAAACGCTGGCGCATGCCGCCCGAAAACGTACCGAGTTTGCGTTTGCGTACATCCCACAAATTGGTCTGGCGCAGCAGGGCCTCGACCACCGTCTTGCGCTCGCCGCGCGCGACCACGCCCTTGAGCACGGCGAAATGATCGAGCATCGCTTCGGCGCTGACTTTCGGATACAACCCGAAATCCTGCGGCAGGTATCCGAGCACGCGGCGCGCCGCGGATTTGTCGGCGACGATATCGAGGCTATCCAGATGGATGCTGCCGCTGTCCGCATCCTGCAACGTCGCGATGGTGCGCATTAACGATGACTTGCCGGCGCCATTCGGCCCGAGCAGGCCGAACATGCCGTGCGGAATATCCAGCGTGACGTTGCGTAGTGCATTCACGCCATTGGCGTAAGTCTTGGATAGATCGCGGATGCTCAGCATGATTTGCCCTCGGTTGAATTTTTGATATGGTGTATTACATAACTACAACACTATAACTGGCAATGACGGGGCGGCAATAGCCCAAAAGTCATGGGCGCTGCGGATGGAGTTGTTCTGGCACGGAAGATCGTCGACGCGGCAGACGGGAGTCCGGCGTCTTCACGGCTCGCGTAGGAAGGATCGCGTTGGCGATCAAATGGGGAGGCGTCGTTATCGCAACACCCCCGTTGCTTCACGCCGATTGAATAATGCGCAATGACCGCATCGTGTTGCCCTCAGCTGCCGAGACCGTCGTCCCAGTATGGTTCCGGTCCGAATCGTTCGGCGAGAAAATCGATCAGGCTGCGGGTCTTGGCGGGCAGCGTGCGAGTCTGCGCGTACACCGCGTAGACGGCGATGCTCGGCGAGCGCCACTCGCACAATAACGGTACTACCCGGCCGGCGCGCAAATCATCGGCGACGATAAAACTCGGCAGCACCGCAACACCGACGCCGGTGACCGCGGCGGCAGCGATGAAGTCGCCATTGTTGGCGCTCAATGTGCCCCTCAGACGCAACGCCTGGGTTTCCTCGCCGCGCAGAAAAGTCCATTCCGTACCGCGCGTGGACAAGGTGTAAACCAGACAATTGTGTTGCTGCAAATCGTTCGGATGCTGCGGCGTGCCATGCTCGGCGAGATAAGCGGGCGAGGCGACCACGACGATGCGACACGGTGCGAGCCGGCGCGCGATCAGGCTCGAATCGCGCAGGATCGAAATGCGAATCGCCAGATCGAATCCTTCATCAACCAGATCGACCATGCGATCGCTCAGATTCAGATCGATCTCCACCTGGCGGAAACGACGTTGATAATCGCCGAGCGTCGGTGCCAGATGGCGCACGCCGAAACTGGTTGGCGCCGAAATACGCAGACGTCCGCGTGGTTCGTTTTGTGCCTGCGCCGCTTCGGATTCCGCCTCGGCGAGTTGCGCCAGAATTTCGCTGGTGCGCTGGTAATAAGACTGGCCCGGACCGGTCAGGCTAAGCCGCCGCGTGGTGCGATTGAGCAGGCGGATGCCGAGGCTGTCTTCGAGGCCCTGCACGAGCTTGCTGGCCATCGCCCGCGAGATGCCGAGCTGCTCGGCGGCGGCAGTAAAGCTGCCGCTATCGACCACGCGCACGAAAATCTGGATCGCGCTGAATTTGTCCAATCGGGATGCCGCGCAGGAATTTGACCAACATCACTTTGAACCGCCGCGCACCGGACTGCAAGCGAGCGCTCGATCAACCGGCGTGATTGAAGCGCAATGACGGCTGGCGATGCCGGCCGGCAAGTTCGCACGCGAGCACATAACGCTCGGCGTGACGCAGTCGTGCAAAGTTGCGCAACACGGCACCGCGCCACGGACACATCACTTCAAAGCGTGCGGCGCCGACAATGCCGAGCTGATCGTGCTCCTCGATACGCTCGATACGATAACCGAGCACGGTCATTTCCAGGGTTCGCAAGCTACGCATCTGTCGCCTCGTGGTGTGTGCATTCAACTGTGGCGCAGCTTACGGATATTGAGTGTGCGTATGGTAAAGACAAAGTTTTTTTGGCGTTAACCGGCACTGCTGACAACACATCGCGCGCGCCGATCTGCATCCCGGTGCGATTGGCAACGCAGAATAATGTCACCATTGCCCCCTGTTTGGCGTTTTATGTAACAGACAATATTGCGTGGCCGCATCCTGCAGACAATGTTGGCGCGGATAATCGACGACAGTCTAGAATGTAAAAATAAGTCATGGGTGGATCGATACACGCCTTCGGCGACAACTGCACAACTGGGAGATGGAAAATGAAAAAGTCGTATCAGATTTTTGTGGGAGTGCTTTTGGGCTTGGCGTTTCAGGCCGGCGCGTTGGCAGCGGGCGGTGGGCGCCCAAGCGTCGGCGTGGTCGAATTCAAGAATGAAACCAGCGCGGGCTGGTGGACTTCCACGGTAGGTTCGGAATTGTCCGGCATGCTGTCCAACGAGCTCGCATCGACCAATAGTTTTCGCGTGGTCGAACGCAAGAAGCTCGAGAGCGTGCTCGAAGAACAGAATCTGGCTGCGTCCGGTCGTGTTGCACCGGGCCAGGGCGCCAAGATCGGCAAGCTCACCGGCGCCGAATATCTGATCATGGGTACCGTCACGTCATATCAGGAAAATACCTCGAGCACCGGCGGCGGATTGAGTTTCAAGGGTATTTCGCTTGGCGGCAAAAAGAGCGAAGCCTATGTCGCGATCGACGTGCGTGTGGTCAATGCGACCACCGGCGATATCGACTTCACGCGTACCATCGAAGGTCGCAGCAGCGGCGGCGGCATGAGCGTCGGCGTGTATCGCGGCGGTTTTGGCGGTGCGCTTGGCCACGAAGAAAACACGCCGACCGGCAAGGCCATTCGTGCCGCTCTGGTCGAGATCAGCGAGTACCTCGAATGCGTGATGGTCAAGCGTGACGGCTGCGAAGCCGGCTATCAGCAGAAAGAGCAGAAGCGCCGCGACGGCGACAAGAAAGCGCTCAAACTCGACTAAGGCAATTTCAGCGATACCTTGTTGCAGACAAAATAGAAACGGCGGAAGCTTTCTTCCGCCGTTTCTATTTGTCGTAATTTCCGGTTCGATCAACCCGGTGAATCAACCCGGGCGACGCGGCGGCCCACGGCGACGTTGCGACGGTGCATTGTCGGACGTCGCACGATTGCCGATGTTGTCGTCGATCGGGCCACGCGGGTGCTCCGAGCGCCCCGCATAATTGGCGTTGCTGCCCTGCGGACGTGCGTTGCCGCGCGGACCGTTACCTGGATTGCCACGGAATTCTCCGCGCGTATTGCCATTGCCCGAAGGCGCGGCATTGCCATGGCGACGCTCGGGCGGACGTCCCGCACCGCCCGGACCGGGTGGACGACGTTCACCACGCGGTCCGCCGGGCGCCGCATTGCCACGCGGTGCCGAAAAATCGCGCGGCGCCGCATTCCCGCGCGGTGCGGAATTTCCACGTGGCGCCGAGTTGCCGTATGGCGCGGCGTTGCCGTGCGGCGCGGCGCGCTCCCGCGGCGGCGGACGACGCGGACGATCGGCATTGGCGCCACCGTAAACATTCTCACGCTGACCCTGGCCTTGACCCGGGCGCGGCGGTTTGCCCGAACGCGGACCGGTCGGCGGAGTGAAACCGTTTTCCGGGCTAGGGAACCACGTGCGCGGCTGAAAACCGCTGGCATCCTGCGGATTACCGGGGCTTCGACGTGGACCGCCGCGCGCATTCGGATTGGCATTGCCGCGCGGGCCTGACGGACCGCGATTCGCCGTGTTGCCGCCGGCAGAATTCCATGGACCTTCCTGCCCGGGAGCACGACGCTGACCTTGCCCCTGGCCCTGCGCGGGACCACGACGTTGTCCCTGACCCGGGCCACCGTTGCGACGCGGCCCGGCTCCTGCACCAGGCCCTCGCGGTGCGCCGCCATTCGGGCCGCGCTTCGCATTGAAGCGACCACCCGGACGTGACGGTGTATCGTCGCGAATGCGATCGAACGCGCGCAGCTCCCGACCTTCATCGTGACTGCTGCTGCCGGTCCACGCTTGTTGCGCGCGCGGCTCGGGACGGAATTCGTTACCGGTTTTGGCGCGGCGCTGATTGATCACCGGCTGCAACGTCAGCACCGGCTCGGGCGCGGTGGCTCCGACCAGTTGACGCAATGCCTTGACCTGATCGGCATCCAGATTTTCACAACCGCCTTTGCGCAGCAGACGTGGCAACTCAACATTGCCATAACGCGTGCGCTTAAGTCGGCTGACCATGAGACCCTGGGATTCCCACATGCGGCGAACTTCGCGGTTGCGGCCTTCGCGCAGCACGATGCGGAACCACGAGTGGCTGTCGCCGCGACTGATGATTGCGAGTTCTTCAAAGTGTGCCGGGCCGTCTTCCAGCTCGACGCCGCTCTGCAATTTTTCCAGTGCCTCGTCCGGCACTTCGCCGTGCACGCGGCAGATGTATTCGCGCGCGATCTCGGTGCTCGGATGCATCAAAGTGTGGGCGAGCGCGCCATCGGTAGTCAGCAGCAGCAAGCCGGTGGTATTGATATCGAGGCGACCGATCGTGATCCAGCGCGCACCTTTCAGGCGCGGCAGCTGTTCAAACACGGTCGGACGGCCTTCGGGATCGTCGCGTGTGGTGACCACGCCTTCGGGCTTGTGGTAGACCAGCACTTCGGCGTTTTCGTTGTTGTCGGTGACCGCGACAAACAACTTGCCGTCGAGTTCGACACGATCGCCGGGACGCAGGCTGGAACCGAGCGTGGCAGCGGTGCCATTGACCTTCACTTCACCCGCTTCGATGCGGGTTTCGAGCAGGCGGCGTGAGCCGAGGCCGGCGGTGGCGAGCACTTTGTGCAGGCGTTCTTCCAGAACGATGTCGCCTTCTTGCGGGCGTTTGAGACTAAGGACGGTGCGCGTTGGCGCGTTCATGCGGGTTGCTCCGGGGTGGCGGCATTCTCGTCGGTGGCAGTTGCCGCGTCGAGGGATTCACTGGTGGGTAGGAGGGACGTTGCGTCGACCGCAATGTCGTTGGATTCGATGCGCGTGGCATCGTGGTGTTCGACCGGCACGGTTTCGTGCGCGGCGGAAGAGGGGCTGGTGCTTGTCAGTTCGATCAATTCGTCGGGTTCTTCGTTTGGTTTGGTTGTTGATTGTTCGCCCGATGCGCGTTCGGCCGATGTCTCATCGCTTTCGATTTCAGCAGCCAAGGCAATCGGTGCTGCGGACGGGCCGAGCATGAGCTGCGGATCGAGATCGTCCATGTCGTGAATCTCGGCCAGCGGCGGCAGTTGATCGAGCGACTTGAGATTGAAATAGTCGAGGAAATTCTTGTTGGTGCCGTAGATCGCGGGCTTGCCGGGCACATCGCGATAACCGACGACGCGCACCCATTCGCGCTCTTCGAGCGTCTTGATGATATTGGTCGAAACGGCGACGCCGCGGATTTGCTCGATCTCGCCGCGCGTGATCGGCTGGCGGTACGCGATCAGCGCGAGCGTTTCGAGCAGCGCGCGCGAATACCGCGTCTGGCGCTCGGTCCACAGCCGCGCAACCCATGGATGTTCATCGTGCCGCACCTGATAACGAAAGCCGGACGCGACTTCGACCAGCTCCACACCACGCTGCTCGCTGTCCTGGCGCAGTTCGTCGAGCGCCCGCGCGATCTGATCGTGGCTTGGCATTTCTTCCTCGCCGAACAATGCGAGTATCTGCACGACCGTCAGCGGCTGTCCGGCGGCGAGCAGGGCGGCTTCGGTGATGCGTTTGAGTTGGGCAAGTTCGATCATGGAGTGTCAGGTGTTATGGTTTGCGACGGTAAAATGTTCATCGGTGCGAAGGCAATGCTGCGCAAAAAATCAGCATTCGACAGGGTATTCTTTCAGTCGGCCGTGACCAGCGATTTCAGGTAGATCGGCGCGAATGCTTCGCTTTGCATGATTTCGATCAGCTGTTCCTTGGCCAGTTCGAGCAGGGCCAGGAACGTGACCACCACCCCAAGTCGACCTTCCTCGACCTTGAACAACGATGCGAAGTCGTGGAACTCGCCATCGTGCAGACTTTGCAATACATCGCTCATGCGCTGGCGTACCGACAGGGCCTCGCGTTTGATCGCATGATGGCCGTGCAGTTCGCCGCGCTTGAGCACATCTTTCAGCGCCAGCAGCAACTCGCGCAAATCCACCGGCGGCGGCACGCGGATCACGTTCTTGTCCGGTACCTCCACCGAAGCCAACGCAAAATCGCGCTCAAGCCGCGGCAGTGCTTCGATTTCCTCGGCAGCCTTTTTGAAACGTTCGTATTCTTGCAAACGCCGGATCAATTCGGCGCGTGGATCGTGTTCTTCGCCTTCGGCCACCGGCGGTCGCGGCAACAGCAAACGCGATTTTATTTCTGCCAGGATCGCCGCCATCACCAGATATTCGGCAGCCAGTTCGAGGCGCAGGTTCAGCATCAAATCGATGTAGTCGACGTACTGGCGCGTGATCTCGGCGACCGGAATATCGAGTATGTCCAGATTCTGTCGGCGGATCAGATACAGCAGTAAATCCAGTGGCCCTTCGAAGGCTTCGAGAATGACCTCGAGCGCATCCGGCGGGATGTACAAATCCTGCGGCATTTCCAACATCGGCTGGCCGCGTACCAGCACAAGCGGCATTTCCTGCTGCTGCGGCACGGGATGAAAAATTCCTGTGCCCGGCGTTGTTTCGAGCGTGACTTGCAAAGATTCTGCAGCTTCAGCGGAACTCATTTCATGAAACTTCTGCGTGCGCTGGCATGCATGTCACCGCGCCGGCAAATGCGCAGTTGTCGATGCGCGAGCTGACCGCCAAATACGCGCAATTTGCTGCACATGCTGGGTTTATCGGATGAGGTTCAGTCATGCTAATGATTAGTGAAACCGCGAATATCCGCGTCTGCGGTCGTCGGTTCGAGCTGATATTGCAACTTGCAGCGCGCCCTGTGGCGCTGCCGTATCGGTCAAAGCAGCGGCGCTTCGCCCTTGCCTTGCCGCGTTATTTGCGGATTGTCGCCGAGCAGGTCGATCACCGTGGTCGGTTCATTGCCGCAGAAACCACTATCCAGAAAAAGATCCACATCGCGCTCAATGCGCTGATACAAGTCGTCCACTTCCCAGCCGCTCATGTCCTCATTCGGAAGAACCAGACTCGAACTCAATAACGGTTCGCCGAGTTTTTCCACCAAGGCCAGCGCGGTCGGATGATCCGGTATGCGCACTCCGACGGAACGTTTTTTCTCCTGCTGCAATCGCCGTGGCAGTTGCGCGGTAGCCGGCAGAATGAAGGTGTATGCGCCCGGAGTAAGCGATCGGATCAGGCGAAACGCCGCGTCATGCATGCGTGCGTAGCTGCCAATCTCGCTGATAGTCCGACACACTACGGTAAAGTTATGCTTGAAGTCCAGTCCCCTGAGCTTTATCACGCGCGCTTGCGCCTCGCGACTGTCCAGGTGCCAGCCCAGTGCGTAGCCCGAATCGGTGGGGTAGGCGATCAATCCGCCGCTGCGTAAAAGATCGCCCGCCTGCGCGATCAGGCGCGCCTGCGGGTGTGTCGGATGTACTTCAAGTCGATTGCCCATCCGCGCAGCGTGGCGGCTGCGCACAAAACCGTCAAGCCTGCGATTCGCGCGGCTATCGGTTAGCATATGCGACTGAGAACCACCGATTGAGGTTTGCATGTGGTACGCCATCGAAGGCACGGACAAGGCGGATTCACTGGAGCAACGCAAGTCGGCGCGACCGGCGCATCTGGCGCGACTGCAAGCTCTGTGCGATGCCGGACGCCTGCTGTTGTGCGGGCCATTTCCGGCAATCGATAGCGAGGATCCGGGCCCGGCAGGTTTTACTGGCAGCCTGATCGTCGCGGAATTTTCCGATCTGGCCGCGGCTAAAGTATGGGCAGAGCAGGATCCGTATATCGCCGCCGGTGTTTATCGCGCAGTCAGTGTGCGTCCGTTCAAGCGTGTGCTGCCGTGAGTGCGAGTGTGTCGCCCCAGGATATTGCGAAGGATCGTCTTGCTGCGATCTGCGCACGACTCGAAACGGCCTTGATACCGCAGCAACTTGAAGTGCTCGACGAAAGCCACAGGCATGTCGGCCATGCCGGCGCGCGCGACGGCCGCGGCCATTTCCGTGTTCGTCTGATCAGTGATGCATTTCGCGGGCATGCTTTGCTGGCGCGGCATCGATTGGTTTATGCGGCACTCGGATCGATGATGCAAACCGATATTCATGCACTCGCCATCGAGGCGCGTGCTCCCGAAGAAGTTGATTGAAGGAAGGGATGTTGTATGCGTAGCAAGTTTTTTTTGGTGTTGACGATCCTGGTCACAGGCTGCAGTTCGTCGGACTCAGCCGATCACGGTCCGGTGCATTTCACGGGTGATAGTCCGGCGGTGGAAACAGTCAACGGCGTGATCATCTCGCAGGCACTGCTGGATGCCTATGTGCGCGGCCACAAGGTCAATCTGGCAGAGCCCGATGCACGCCAGAAAGCGCTCAAGGATCTCGCCGATTATGTGTTGTTGGCGGAGGAAGCCAAACGCGCGCAATACGATACCGGCGCGCAGTTTCAGGCGGATGTGGAGGTCACTCGTCTGCAAGCCGTAGCGACGGCAACGGCGGCACAGATCCAGAAAGCCACACCGCTCAGCGACGAAATCCTCAAGGCTGAATACGATCAGCAAGTGGAGCGCGCTGGAAAGAATACGTATGGCTTTACGCAAATGCTGTTCGCGGATGAAGCTGATGCGTTGGGCGCGAGCGGCGATATCGTTTCCGGCAAACCTTTCGCCGAGGTTTTCGATAACTGGAAGAAAAAAGCCAAGCAGGCGAAGCCTTATACCCAGGTACGTCTGAGCCAGTTACCACCAGCGGTGGGTGATGCGGTCCAGGATCTCAAGCCGGGAGAAAGCACCAAAGTGCCGATCAAGTCCGAATTCGGCTGGCATCTGATCAACCTCACCACGATCACGCCATTTGTGCCGACCTCGTTCGATACCGTCAAGGAAGCAGTGCGTCGCACCATACTGGAACAGGCATTGGCTCAGCGCGCAAAAGCCTTGCGCGAGCAGGCGCAGATTATTGTGGTGGGTGGTGATACTTCGGCCGAGCGAACCGCAGTACCGCCGAAACCATCTGCCACACCTGCGGTTGCTACTGCGGCGATGCCTGCATCACCAGCGCCTGAAGCGGCGAAAAAGAACTGAACAAAAACCGTGAAAAAAACCGGCATAAAGCCGGTTTTTGTCTTGGAGATCGTTGTTAGTCAGATCGTATTACACCGCCGTTGCAGTACTCGCCGCCAGTGACTTGCGATAGGCATTCAATTCCAGTGCGGTGGTGAACGTCTTGCCAAACAGCTGTGACAGGTTGTGCAGGATCATCTTGATCACGCGCTTTTCCCATACTTTGTCGAAATGGATCTGTTTCGTCAGCCATTCTTCGAGCCAGCCCGGATCGGGCAGGCGCGATTGCACGGTGTCGTTCGGGAACAGCGCCTTGTTCACGTGCAGGTTGGTCGGATGCAGCGGCTTGCCCGCGCGTGAAACCGAAGTCATCAGTACGCCGATTTTGGCGAACGCGCGACGCGCTTCATTGCCCGTCTTGTCGATCGCACGTTTCATGTATTTCAGATACGCGCCGCCGTGGCGCGCTTCATCGGTCGAGATAATCTCGTAGATCTGCTTGATGACCGGTTCGGTATGCCATTGCGAGGCACACTTGTACCAGCGAGTCAGGCGCAGTTCGCCGCAGAAATGCAACATCAGGGTTTCCAGCGGCGGCGCCGGATCGAACGGAAAACGCACCGCGTGCAGTTCTTCTTCGGTCGGCAGCAGGTCGGGACGGAAACGACGCAGGTATTCCATCAGCACCAGCGAATGTTTTTGTTCCTCGTAAAACCAGATCGACATGAACGCGGAGAAATCCGAGTCGTGCTGATTATCGCGCAGGAACATTTCGGTCGCGGGCAACGCCGACCACTCGGTGATCGCATTCATCTTGATCGTTTGCGCTTGCTCTTCCGTCAAGAGGCTGGCATCGAAACTTTCCCACGGAATGTCGGTTTGCATGCTCCAGCGAGCCTGCTCGAGCTCTCCGAAAAGTTTGGCGTAAAGCATTATTGTTCTCCTGTGCCCGCGACGTAGTTACTGCCGCCTGGATAAGATTTGAGGCCGAAATCGCAATAGCCAAGCGCCATGTATAACACTGGATACGGCACTGCTGTGTGACTTGGGACAATAACTACGGCAGTTCGACCTTCACCGGTGGCACCCAGCCCGGCGCGCGATGTTCGGCGACGACGTTGGTGTAAATGCCGCCGCGCACGCCGAATTCGGCGGTCAGGCGCATGAAATGCGGCTGAGTTGCGGCGACCAGATCGTCCAGAATGCGATTGGTCACCGCCTCATGGAACGCGCCTTCATCGCGAAAACTCCAGATGTACAGTTTCAGCGATTTCAGCTCGACGCAGCTTTCTGCCGGGATGTAATCCAGCAACAGCGTGGCGAAGTCCGGCTGGCCGGTTTTCGGGCACAAGCAGCTGAACTCGGGCATGCGCATGTGAATGGTATACTGCCGATGCGGTTGTGGATTTGGAAACGTTTCTAGCGTCTTGCTGGGGGCGGTCGACACGGCCGATCAACTCCTGAAATCATCGTAGCGGGCGCGCAAAGGTAGCCGAATGCGCGCCTGCCGGCAATTTTTATTGGTCTGCGTCGGCACCGGCGCGCTACCCGGAATGTGTTTCCAGTAACGATGCGCCTGACAACCATAAAACTCTCCGGCTTCAAGTCGTTCGTCGATCCCACCACGCTGCATTTGCCGACCAACATGACCGGCATCGTCGGTCCGAACGGCTGCGGCAAATCCAATATCATCGACGCGATCCGCTGGGTCATGGGCGAGAGCGCGGCCAGCCGATTGCGTGGCGACAATCTCACTGACGTAATTTTTTCGGGCTCGTCCGGGCGCAAGCCGGTCGGCGTTGCGAGTGTCGAAATGATCTTCGACAACAGCGACGGTACGGTCATTGGCGAGTACGCCACGTACAGCGAAATTTCGGTCAAGCGCACCGCCAGCCGCGATGGCAGTTCGCATTATTTCCTGAACGGCGCGCGTTGCCGTCGGCGCGACATTACCGACCTGTTCCTCGGCACGGGCTTGGGCGCGCGCAGCTACTCGATCATCGAACAGGGCATGATCTCGCAGATTGTCGAGTCGCATCCGGAAGAGTTGCGCGTGCATCTCGAAGAAGCCGCCGGCATCTCCAAGTACAAGGAGCGTCGCAAGGAAACCGAATCGCGCATCAAGGCCACGCGCGAAAATCTCGAACGCCTCAACGACGTGCGCGATGAAGTCGACAAGCAAATCGAACATCTCAAGCGCCAGGCCAAGGCCGCCGAGCGTTGGCAGGAACTGAAGAACGAACAGAAACAACGCGAAGCCGAATTGCGTGGACTGCATTACCGCGGCATCCATGCCGAACTGACTGAACACAGCAGCGCGCTGAAGCTGGCCGAGGTCGGCATCGAGGCGATGGTCGCCGATCAGCGCCAGGTGGAAGCGCAACTCGAAGGCCAGCGCGAACGCCATCAGGGTGCCAGCGAGCATCTGAATTTGGTGCAGGGCGAGGTTTACAAGGTTGGCGGCGAAATCGCCAGGGTTGAGCAGCAAATCCAGCACAGCCGGCAATTGGCGGAAAGTCTGGAGCGCACGCGCAACGAGGCCGAGCATGCGCATCGCGAGCTGGCGAATCACATCGCTTCGGATCGTGCGCAGATCGAAGCGCTGCAGTTTTCATTGGCCGATGGTGAGCCCAAACTCGATGCGCTGAACGAGCAGAACGAACTCGCGATCGCCGCCCAGCGCGACGCCGAAGCCAAGCTGGCGGAGTGGCAGGCGCAGTGGGATGGCTACGCGAAATCCAGCGGAGAATCCTCGCAGGCTGCGGAAGTCGAACGCACGCGCCTGGATTATCTCGATCGTCAGTGTCTGGACGCATCGCGCCGGCTCGAATCGCTCGAAGCGGAAAAACGCGCGGCGGATTTGAATGCGTTGCATCTGCTCGCCGAGAATCTCGGTATCGAGCGGGAGACGCAGCGCGAGAAGGTTGAAACGTTCACGCAACTTGTCGACGAGCGCAAGATCGCGCACGAACGTGTGCTTGAAACCGAACGTCAAACACAGAGTTCACTCAACGAAACGCGGCAACGTCTGCAGACGTTGCGCGGTCGCCTCGCTTCGCTTGAAGCCTTGCAGCACGCTGCTCTGGGTCAGGAAAAAAGTCCGGCCACGGCATGGCTCGAACGTCTTGGTCTGGACACGGCCGCGCGCCTCGGCGCCGTGCTTGATGTCGATGCCGGATGGGAGCGTGCGGTCGAAGCTGTGCTCGCCGGTTTGCTCGAAGGCGTGCTGGTGGAGGCGCCGCTGTCGCATCTCGATGAACTTGCCGAATTGCGCGATGCGGACCTCGCATTGTTCGCACCGAAACACGGCGATTTCAGTGAAGTTGCTGCAGGCGAAATCGGCGCAACGCTCGCCGCCAGGGCGCGCGGTCCGACATCGGCGATGGGCATCCTCGCGCAAGTTTGGGTGGCCGATAACCTGCAGCAGGCCCAGGCGATTGCGGCGCAGCTCAAGCCTGGCCAGTCGGTCATCACGCCGGAGGGTGAGTGGCTCGGCGCGGGTTTTGTGCGTGTGCTGCGCAAGGACGGCGCGCAAGCTGGCGTGCTCGTGCGCGAGCGCGAAATCCACGCGCTAAATGCGCAGCTCGAAGAACTTACCGCGCGCACCGATGACCATGCCGAGCAACTCGACAAGCTCAAATCCGACAAAGTCGAAGCCGAACGTCATCGCGATGATGCGCAGCGCGAGTTGTACATGGCGCACCGGCGCCAGGCGGAAATCGCCGGGCAGTTGCAAAGCCATCGCGGCAAGCTCGAAGCGGCGCATGCGCGACTCGAAAGAGTCGATATTGAGCTGACTGCGATCCACGAAAAGCTCGACATCGACCAGACCCAGGTCCGCGAAGCACGTGCGCGGCTGGAGCAAGCCGTCGAAAGCATGGGCGATCTCGAACAACAGCGACAGCATCTCGATGGCGAGCGTCGACGTTTGCTCGAAACGCGCGAAGAAAGCCGCATGAACGCGCGCGAGATCGCCGATCAATCGCAACAGCTTGCGCTGAGCATTGCGTCGAAACGATCGTCGATCGTCTCGCTTGAACAGGCCTTGCAGCGCATGCACGCTCAACTCGCGCAGCTCGAGTCGCGCAAGAACGAAATCGCCGCCCAACTCGAACTCGGCAGCGATCCGCTCACGGCGCTCGAAGGCGAACGCCAGACCTATCTCAATCAGCGTCTGCTGGTGGACAAACAGTTAGTCGAAGCGCGCAAGGCGCTGGAAGATTGCGACGGAGAATTCCGCCGTCTCGAACAGCAACGTCACCACATCGAACACCAGCTCAATCAGAAGCGCGAAGGTTTGTCGCAGCAACGTCTCGGCGAACAAAGCCTGCGTCTGCGCGCGCAGAGTCTGGCCGAGGCGATCGCCGAAACCGGTCTCGAACTCGATGCCGTGCTCGCTGTATTGCCGGCCGATGCCGATGCCGCGCGTTGGCAGGAACAGCTCAACGAACTCGAACACAAGACCCGCCGTCTGGAGCCGGTCAATCTTGCGGCAATCCAGGAATACGAGGAGCAATCGCAGCGCAAGACTTATCTTGATGCGCAGCTGACTGATCTGAACACCGCGCTCGAAACGCTCGAAGGCGCGATCAAGAAAATCGACAAGGAAACGCGTCAGCGTTTTAAGGAAACCTTCGACAAGGTCAATACCGGATTGCAGGAATTGTTTCCGCGCCTATTCGGCGGCGGCCATGCTTATCTGGAATTGACCGGCGAAGATTTATTGTCGACCGGCGTGGCGATCATGGCGCGTCCGCCGGGCAAGCGCGTGACTTCGATCACGCTGCTTTCGGGCGGCGAAAAGGCGCTGACCGCGGTCGCGCTGGTTTTCTCGATTTTCCGCCTGAATCCGGCGCCGTTCTGCCTGCTCGATGAGGTCGATGCGCCGCTCGATGAAGCCAACGTCGGGCGTTTTTCAAGCATGGTCAAGGAAATGTCCGAGCATGTGCAGTTTCTGTTCGTCACCCACAACAAGGGCACGATGGAAGCGGCGATGCAGCTCTGCGGCGTGACCATGCGCGAGCCCGGGGTATCGCGGCTCGTGCAGGTTGATCTGGAAGAAGCGACAAAATTGGTCGGCGCGGCCTGAGTCCTGATTTCGAAAGCACACTATTTTTTCGCGCGAATCGCGTGCGTCTGGTGATCGGCGTTTTCGTTGCGTTAACACCAGGAATGTAAACTGCGGCTTGATAAGAGTGCCTTGCCCAAGGGCGTGATCTTGCAGAACGCACTGCAACAAGAATTCGAAGCGGAGTTGGAATGGACACACAGGCGCTCAGCGCGAACGAACTACGCATCATCCTCGGCGTTCTCGGCGTCGTTGTCATTGCGCTAATCTATTATTTCGGACGCCCGAAAAAGCCCGGCCAGGGCAAACGAATCCTGTTCAAGCGCGGTGGCGGACGCATCGAGCCCACGCTTGGCGAAGGCGAGGCGGAGCAGGGAGAGCTCAAAGTGAATCGCGACGAGATTTCGGACGAATTCCACACCTTCGGCGCAGCGCGCAGCAGTGGCAACGCTGCCGTCGAAACCGCGCCGCTACGCGATGCGCATGTCGGCGTGCGTCCGCCACAGCAACCGATCGAACGCATCGTCACCTTGTTCGTGACCACGCGTGGTGCCGAGACGGTACCGGGCAGCGATCTCGTGGTCGCCGCCGAAAAGGCCGGGCTGCAATTCGGCAACATGAACATTTTCCATCGCCCGGTCGCCGGGCGTCCCGAGGCTGGACCGATTTTCAGCGTCGCCAACATGGTCAAACCCGGCAGCTTCGACATGAGCAAGATCGATGAGCTGCAAACGCCGGGCGTGACGTTTTTCATGACCTTGCCGGGTCCGCTGCCGGCGCTGGATGCGTGGGATGCGATGCTGCCGTGCGCGCAACGTCTCGCCGAGTTGCTCGATGGCAACGTGCTCGACGAAGAACGCAACGCGCTCGGTCGCCAGCGTGTCGCGCATATTCGCGATGAATTGCGTGCGTTTGATCGCAAGCAAGAACGCAATAACATCAAACCGAACTGGTGATTTCTGCAACCCGATTCCGCCAGCGAATTGGCGACTATTGCGCGTTAGTGTGATTGTTCTACTGACCTCGCCTACGATGCACGAACGTCCTTCGTGGCGCATATCCATTCCGTGCATCGAGGTAATTTATGGCGAGCAAGCAGATCAAGGCAAGAAAAGTTTCTACCGCGCGTAGTTCGACTGTTCAGGCCAACCGGCTGTGGCTCGCTGGCCTTGGTGCTTTTTCGCTGACGCAGAAGCGCTTGAGTAAGGCGTATGACGGCTTGGTGACCGAAGGCCGTTCGTTGCAGTATCGCGCACGTTTGTCGGCAGTGAAGTTCTACGGCGAAGCGCAGACGCGTATCAATGCAGTGGTGCAACCGCTGAGCCACAAGGCGACGCAGGTTGCGTCCGAGGCCAATACGCAAATCGAGGCGAATGTCGCCGCCGTGCTGAAGCGTCTTGGCGTATCCGCAAAAGACAAAACCGCGCCGCGCACGGTTCGCAAGGCGGCGGCTACCAAGAAGGTCAAGTTCGCAAAATAATTTCGCTGTAAGGCGCGTTTTGATACGCGCTATGAGCAAACGATTTCAATCTCCACTCCCAACGTAATAGCAACTGTTTCGGCCGCGTAAGCGGCCGTCTTTTTATCGATCGAATGAAAAATAGATGCGCGTGGCGAACCGGCTTGAGTCAGCCGATCGGCATCACGGACGATACGCCTGCGCCAGCGTGTTCAGATGCAGGCGTTCGGCATCGCGCAGAAACGGCGCGACCAGCACCATCACTTGATGAATGCCGTGGCCGAGATCATCGATCTGCGAATCCGCACGTGCATTGCGCACGGCGTTATAGTTCAGCCAGAACGTCGTCAGTAGCAAAATATTTTCAGCCGTCGCGCGGATTTCGGTCGCACTCGCGCGCATGATTTCCGCTTCCACCAAGCCTTGCAAAACGGCGGTCGCGCTTTGTGCCGCCCGGCGTAAAATGCGGCCGAAATGCAGTTTCAATTTACGACTGCGCGAGAGAATATCCACCAGATCGCGATACAGGAAACGGAACTCCCACATGCATTCGAACACCAGATGCAATTGCAGCCAGATGTCTTCGAGATTGGGCAGGCGTCCTTCGGGCAACAGCAGCGACTGATCCATGCGCGCTTCAAACTGCGCGAACAGATGCTCGACGATGTCTTCCTTGTTGCGGTAGTGGTAATACAAATTGCCGGGGCTGATTTCGAGCTCGTCGGCGATATGGTTGGTGGTGACGTTGGGCTCGCCACGCGTATTGAACAATACGAGGCTGATTTCGAGGATCCGTTCGCGCGTTCGTCGTGCCATGCCCGCCATTCCCGCAATCTATCCGCTTGCCCGCTGCAAGCGTGCGATTCGAAGCCGCGATTCAGCTGCCGAGTTTCTTCACCACGTCGATATATTTCTGCATCGCTTCGTCGGACTTCATGCCCTTGAGCTTGGCCCACGCTTCATATTTTGCGGTACCGACGAAATCGAAAAATCCCGGCTTCGGCCCGGCGACGTCACCTTCCGCGCTCTGCTTGTAGAGGGCGTAGAGTTTGAGCTTCATGTCATTGTCTGGTGGCTCGGTCAGCTTCATGACGTCTTGCGTGGCGCGTTCGAATTTTGCATTCAGATCGGGCATGACATTCCCTCGATGTCGGTGTGATTTGGTCAGCGATATCCTGACCGGAAGCGAGTGCGAGCTTGTAGCATGCGTCGCGCAGAGTGGTCAACGCGACTTGTGTCGGATCATGCCGAATCGAGCGACGCATTTCCGGCTACTTGGAAGCGGCGCATCTATGAGACTATCTTATGACAGACACCAGCATGGGGAGCGCGGCATGAGTTATTTCGTCACCGGGGCCACGGGATTTATCGGTCGGCATTTGCTTGTCAACCTGCTCAAGCGCAAGGGCCGAATTTATTGCCTCGTGCGCAAGAGTTCGCTGAAAAAATTCGCTGAGCTGAAGGAGAGTTTCGGCAGCGATAGCGAGCGCCTTGTGGCGATCACCGGTGATCTGGCCAAACCGAAGCTCGGTGTTACGCCCGCGCAACTCAAGGAACTGGGCGGCAAGATTCGTCACTTCTTCCATCTTGCCGCAATCTACGATTTGTCGGCGAGTCCGGAAAGCCAGCAGGTCGCGAATATCGACGGCACACGCAACGCGGTGGAACTGGCCGAGGCCATCAAGGCCGGATGTTTCCACCACGTCAGCTCAATCGCGGCCGCGGGCTTGTACCCGGGCGTGTTTCGCGAAGACATGTTCGCCGAGGCCGAAGGTCTCGATAACGCGTATTTCCGCACCAAACACGACTCCGAAGGCATCGTGCGCGACGAGTGCAAGGTGCCGTTCCGCATCTATCGGCCTGGCGCCGTGGTCGGGCATTCCAAGACCGGCGAAATCGACAAGATCGACGGTCCGTACTATTACTTCCGACTTATCAAGAAACTGCGTGAAGCATTGCCGGCGTGGATGCCGACGATCGGTATCGAGGGTGGTCGCATCAATCTGGTGCCGGTGGATTTTGTCGTCGATGCGATGGATCACATTGCGCACAAACCTGGCCTCGATGGACAGTGTTTCCATCTGACCGATCCCGCGCCGCGTCGCATCGGCGAGGTGCTGAACATCTTCGCGCGCGCCGGCCATGCGCCGCAGATGACGATGCGCATCGACGCGCGGATATTCTCGTTCATTCCGTCGGCGATCAAGCAGGCGCTGGCGAGTTTGCCGCCGATCAAGCGTTTCACCAGCGTGCTGCTGCGCGATCTCGGTATTCCCGCCGAAACCATGCAGCTCATCAACTATCCGACGCGTTTCGATACACGCGAAGCCGATCGCGCGTTGCGCGGCAGCAAAATTCGCGTGCCCGATCTGGAAACCTACGCGTGGCGTTTGTGGGATTATTGGGAGCGCCATCTCGACCCCGATCTGTTCGTCGATCATTCGCTGACCGGAAAGGTGAAAGGACGCGTGATCGTCATCACCGGCGGTTCGTCCGGCATCGGCAAGGCAGCAGCGCTGAAGATTGCAGCGGCGGGCGGCAAGGTCGTGATTTGCGCGCGCGGCCAGGATGAACTCGATGCGACCAAAAAAGAGATCGAGGCAGCCGGCGGCATCTGCTTCACCTACGTCACCGATCTGGCTGATCTGGCCTCCTGCGATGTGCTGGTGAAGACCGTGCTGGCCGAACACGGTGGTGTCGATGTGCTCGTGAACAACGCGGGTCGTTCGATCCGCCGTTCGATCGCGCTGAGCTACGATCGATACCACGATTTCGAGCGTACGATGCAGCTGAATTATTTCGGCGCATTGCGTTTGATCATGGGTTTCCTGCCGTCGATGGTGGAAAAACATCGCGGCCACATCATCAATATTTCGTCGATCGGCGTGCTGACAAATGCGCCGCGTTTTTCGGCTTATGTCGCATCGAAGGCGGCGCTCGATGCGTTCTCGCGTTGTGCCCAGGCGGAATTCTCCGACAACGGAATCAGCTTCACCACGATCAACATGCCGCTCGTGAAAACGCCGATGATCGCGCCGACCAAGATGTACGACTACGTGCCGACGCTGACGCCCGAAGAGGCAGCAGATTTTATCGTCGAGGCGATCGTCGAGCGTCCGGTGCGCCTGGCCACGCGTATGGGCACGTTTGCGCAGGTAATATACGCGGTTGCGCCGCGCGCCTATGAAATCATCATGAACAGCGCATTCCGTCTGTTCCCGGATTCGGCCGCCGCAAAAGGCATCAAGGGTATTCGCGAAGAAAAGCAGCAACCG
This sequence comes from Pseudolysobacter sp., assembly GCA_043759455.1. Lineage (GTDB taxonomy): Bacteria > Pseudomonadota > Gammaproteobacteria > Xanthomonadales > Rhodanobacteraceae > Pseudolysobacter. The sequence goes on along the minus strand of JAYVLO010000032.1, from coordinate 6,126 downwards.
CCGTCAAGCGAGCAGATCGCTTTGGCCGCACTGATGCGCGGCGTGCATTGGTAAATTCGCTGACTCGCGCGGCATTTTCCGCACGCGTTCATTGCATCATTTGCGCGTCGCGAGACGCGCAAATGATGCAGTCGATTTGTTTATTCGCTCGGCAGATTGTCCAGAATGAAGGCTGGCAGACGATAACCCAGCAGATTCCACGGCAGCCGATTTGCCTCTGCTGCTAGTGCGTTCGGGTCAGAGTCCGCAGTCGCCGTGACCTTGCCCGTCACCGCCGTCAGTGCACGATTGTAATAAGCGCCGAGCGTATCGAAATAGGTGTAGCGTTGTGTACTAGCCTGGCCAGACTTTGCCGTCAGCGCGCCGCTATTGTCGAAGTGCAATGTATCCACCGGCGTGACGCCATTGAATAGCGAGCTTAAGTAAACGAAGGCATTGTTCAGATAAATCAGCCTGGCTTTGCCGAGGCTCTGATTGATCGTGGTGGTGACATCCGCCGAACCATCGGCATTCGTGATTTGCGCGTAGGTAACACTCAGCGGGTAATCTTTCAGCGCCGTCGCGCTGATGCTGTTGCTGCCGGTTTTTACGTCGGTCGTACGCGTGACATTGGTGTGCTGCGTCAGTGCCTGGATGTAGCGCGTATCATCGATTGTGAACTGCTGCGCGTTGGAAAACGCCACATTTTGCGTCAGCGTGGTATCGACGCGGCCATGCGAAGTGAGAACGTACCCGGCGATCGTTGAAACATGCGAGCCGGTAACCGTCACCGTACCGCTCGCGGCCGTGGCCGCATTGTTGAAGTTCGTAGCGGTGACCACGACCTGGTTATTGATTTGTTGCACCGGCGCCGCGGTGAGCGTGTTGGTAGTCAGCGCGCCGCCAACCTGCGTCGAACCCGCATCGAGATACAGCAGCAAGGTTGCGGTGGTCGCGAAATGATCCTGGGTATTGAACACACTGAGACTCAGCGTATGCGGCTGGCCGTCGTTGAGTGTTGCCGCGAAGGGCGTCAGATCAACGCGATACGGCTTGAAGTTGAGCGTTTGCACGCCCGGAATCGGGCGCCACAGATACGGATCGATGCCGCCGGTATAGATCCACGGAAACACCGGCGCCACGCCCGCAGGCTGGCCGTCGAGGGTGATCTCGGTTTCGCGAAAACCGTTGCCGGGACAGGATTGCAGCGCGGTCGCGAGTTGATCGGGCACACACAGATACCAGAATTCATCGCCGGCCTGGCTTTGTGCAATCACGTCGAGATACGCGCGTTCGATATTGGTCGGCAGGGTAAATGTCGCCGAGTTTTTATCACTTGCGCTGCCCACACTCACTGTACCGCCGGTGGCGCTGCTCGACATCGGCAGCACGACATCAGGCAGTTTCGGCGCCGGCGCATTTGCCACGGCGGGATAGAACAGCAGATCGGCACTTCCGGTGATGATGCCGGTGTAGGTGCTGTCGACCGTATTGCCCAGATCGGCGCGCCCTGTTTGCGCGGTGGCGAACAGAGCCGAATAATCGGTCAGGTCGCGTTCCACATGCCAGCTTGGACTGACCGCGGCAGAGGGTTCTTGCGTCGTGCCGAAATACACGTTCACGCTGCCGATCCAGATTTCCGCAGTGCGATCGAACTGTCGTCCGGTATTGACTGAAAAATCCGCGCTCAGCAGCACCGCGGCCCACGGTTTGGGACACGCTGCGGGCGGTGCGTAGGCGAATGGTTTGCTGCTGTAATCGGCAAATGTCTGGCCGACGAGCAGGTGTACCACACACGGTGTCGTTGACGGTCGTGGCACTCCCGGATCGGCTTGCGTGACACCGGTTGCGCCGATTACCGGAGCGGGCGGCAAGGTATCCGCCAGCGATGGCGCGGGCGCGATAACCAGCACGGCCAGCAACGAAGAAAAAATCACGGTGAAACGACGTTGATATGAAGAAATATACATCTTGCACTCCCGGTGATTGTCTGGTCCCCAAGAGTGAAAGGTAGCACTGCACCGCCGCACGTCAATAGCCGTCGCGGCATATTGATCCAAGAATTTTTCGGTTCCCGAAACGAGAAATCCGCCAGTCGTCACGCAGGGGAGGGACTGCGCATGTGACGACTGGCTGATTTGCAGGTATCGTTCGGAGCGACGGAATAGCGTCAAGTTCGCGCTGATTCATTCTGCCTTGTCCCACTCTCGGCATTCGGTAAATAGACGGTTCGCGTTCGCTAGCCACGCAATACGCTGATTAAGTTCACGCAACCAATGCTTTATAAAGCTGAAGAAAATTACAGGCTTTGCGATGCATTAACGCTAATATTTGACTGAAGTGGAAATTCGACATTATTCTTCGCCCTCGATCCGGGGTCAGTATCCGGATATGCGACGGCAGCGGCCTCGAAGGCGTTGACACGGAAGTTTCTCCAATTAATAGCAGTAATGATGCAGCCATCGACGCGAATTTTCCTGGGCAAAATCCTGTTTGCCATTCCCTTGGGCACTCTATTTCTCGCTCTGACGCCTTTCGCTTCGGCGCGAGCGGAAGACGGCGGAAAAGACACGCCATATCAGAAATACTATAAACGCCTGGGACCTGCGAAATCAGCAGATGCCGAAAACGCGCTGAAAATCATTTTCTGCGCGTCTGCAGGCAACAAGAACGATGTTCTGCCAAGTGGATTGGAATTTGAAATTCGTGATGGCGCGGAACGTGTGCCGCTTTCGATCGATGAGCACCTGTGCTTCGAGTTGCCCGCGAACAGCGCGTGGGCAGCGCATGATGCGGTAATCCACGTAAATACTTCGATCCCAATCGCACTGGCGATCAGCATTAGTGGGCGACCGCCGCAAATGACGAGCCTTTCTTATGCCGAGCTCATGCATGGCATACCGGCGTACCAGCGTGTGATCGCAAGCCAGGGAATACTCGCACGGGTACTCATGCCTGCGGCCCATGGGCTGGCAATGGGGTTTTGGTAAAGGCGAGCCCCACACAGTGATCGTGCACGCGCCCGGCGGAGATATTGAGTACGCCACCGACGAGAATGGCGAACTCCACATCCCTTACGATGCCTCGCTCGGCACGGTGCGTGTCGATCTGGATACCATCCCACAGGAATGTGGGCCGGACACTGGTTCTAGTCGGTGACAGTCGCGAAGTGTCTTTTAACTTGCAGATCGGCGCGTGATGCGCTTCCGAAATGGAATGACGAAGTGTCGTCATCGCCCGCATGATGTGGGTGGAACACGTAGGGATACGATCAGGAGTACTCGCATGAATAACAATGAACTTAATCTTGAAACTCTGGAAGCACGCCTCGAAATGGAAATCATGGCACCCGTCACCAATGGCGGCCCAGGCGGCCCGATTGGGACAACGCCGATCTGCGTTTGCCTCAATTAAAGATTTTAAGTTGAGCGAACCGTTGGATGCAAATGGGCGAGTCACTTTCATTTCTCGGTACGCATCCAATAGTTAGGGGCGACGTACACGTCGCCCCGTTTTTACAGGATGACACCTCTGGTAAGTGGATGGTGAGCGTAAACAGTAATCATTTTCTTTCCGATGAAATAACTGCTAAGCGTATTTCCGCTCTTGGATGTAAGGAGTCAGTTGACTATTCGTCAGCGTATGCTGTTTACGCCAGAACTATCGAGGAGCCTGGCGCGATCTCGGATTTTGTTTTGTGGTGTGAGGTCAATCGTGCCAGATTAGAAGATTTGGGGCGTGAAAGGGACGAACACCCGCTGAAGTTTCGGATTTTACTCATCTCGTCTAAAATCTGCGAACGCATTTGTAAGCCCCTGCAATTAATATTTAATCCAACACTTGCTTGCGCCGTAATAACGTTTGCGTGTTCGTTTTCTTCATTACATCTTCAAATTTCCGTCCTGAAACTAGCCTTGCAGGGTTCTGGCTAGGTGTCGCGCTAGCGCTCTGCGGTGTGCTGATCCACGAGCTCGGTCACGTAACAGCAAGCCTTCGGTACGGCGTCGCCCAAGGTGGCATAGGTGTCGGCCTATACTGGATTTGGCCTGCATTTTATGCGGACGTGCGTCGGACTTGGCGTCTTGCGCCAATGGAGCGAGCAATTGTTAGCGCTGGCGGCCTCTATTTTCAGTCGATATATGTCGCTGCGTTGATCTTGATTCACGCACAGAGTGGTAGTGGGGCTTTGGCATTTGCGACCAACATTTCGATGATGATGATGCTGACCACGCTCAACCCCATTTTCAAGTTTGATGGCTATTGGCTAATCTCAGACCTTACGGGTAATTACAATCTACATCGAAAAATTGCCTCCCATCTGGTAGGGATATCACGAGTTGGCGGGTCAAATCGCGGGGCCTTATTGAAGTCGCGTATGACTGCGATTGCAACAAATTTTTCTGCCTTCGCAGGCTACTATTTTTATTATCTGATATTGACGATGATGCATGTTTTTGAAACTGGTATCGCTTCGATTGGTGCCTCGTGGTCTGCGTGGACTACACATCTAGCCAATTCTTCTGTAACTGGGACGCTATTTTCTTCATCAACGGCAAGCTTGATCTTCACGCTTGCGGAGCTCGCCCTGATGGTTGTGGGAATTTTTCTTCTCAGTTACCGGTGCATTCAAAGCGTGCGGACAATTATTTTTCCCCATCGCGTATTGGCATCAGCTTGTTAGGCGCACTTCGTGTCCGTCGCCTAGTGCGTCTACTCAGCGGAACAAATGATCGCGTTGGGCTGCGTGACTACCCATTGGTGATTCTACCGACCACTGAATTCATATTGAATGTGTTGCGACAGATGGCCTTGAAAGTGCCATTGGCAATCGTTGCCGACAAAGCCTTGATGGATACGATTGCCCCAGAACTGACCGGCGCCATAAGAACGCCTTTGGAGTTATGGACGGAGGTAAAAAATCGTGGTCGACTACCATTCGTAGTAGTCTCGTTGCAGGATCAACTGGTAGGCGATGGAGCAGCGTATCAGCGCGTTACCATGGGTCGGGATCGCTATCTCGTCACGATCTTCGAGGTGATGCTGCAGATGCGATTTGATCCACCGACGTATGTCGCGCACAGAGCCAGGAATCACAGGCGGCTGTTTGGCTTCGCGATGAACGACATCGTGATTAGAACTCACGCCAAGGCATGGGTTTCGCCGCTAACACAGGCAGGTTTTGAGGATGCGTTGCTTGATCTCATGCAACCTGTGATTGAGTATTGCGAAGTGGCTGGGGACAGCTTGGCAAGCTGGAATTTTTGCATGAAAAGCGCAACGCAATCCGCCGGTCTGCTCCTCGCGCGGTTGATCGAAATCGAAACATTTTTACGCATGTACCGTGCTCTGATTCGTAGCCCGGAAGCGCAAAAATCACTCAACGAGATTGCACGCGCGAAACGGTGGCTCAAGGAAGAAAGAAGTTCGCAATACTAAATCGCTTTCTAGGGATTGCGATATATCTACCATAGCGCGCATCTGCCAAAAATACGGAAAAGCGGCTCCATCTGAAGCAAATGATCATGACAGAAATTTTGTTCAAAACGCTTTATTTCTTAGCCCCGCTATACGCCAAAATGCTGCTATGGCTTGGCTCGAGGATTCCTTGGGCACGGGGACTCGGCCTTAGGGACGCGCCGCCAGCGGACATAAACATATCGAGCCAAGGATACGCCTTGGGGGCGCTGACTTCTTGCCTGCGATCACGGCAGCTGCGCAACCTTGGATTTCGAGTTCGCAACACTGAGCTCGAGAATTTCATTGATCAATACGTTTCAGGTGACATGGATAACTTCCGAAAATTTGCGGATACAAATGGTGGTGTTATTTATGCCTGCCCGCACTACGGCCCCTTCCTGCTTTCCGCGTTATTGTTCGCCGCATTAGGCACTCCTGACCGGCCTTCAAATGTATTCTATGATCCGCCTAACCTTGCACCTCAAAACGAACGATTTGACGAAGTGTTCTCCCGTTTCAAAACTCGTTTGAAGGTGCTCCACAATACAGGGCGCGATTTGATTGAGGCGCTGCGTGCACTGCGACGCAGAGAAGTGATCTTGCCCTCATTTCCCGGACACCCGTCTAAGCGACTTGGGATAGCTCGAATTCTTCAGGACTGAAGTATCCAAGCAGGGAGTGGAGTCGCTG